>JBFWUJ010000031.1:0-2276 GCA_050247295.1 Sphingomonas sp.
ACCAGTGTTCCGATCGACTCGGTCACGGCATAGATGCGACAAACAAGCCGGGCGTTCGACACCCAGTTGCAGCCGCCGAGGCGCTGGCGAACTCCATCCACGGCGATCACGTCGCGCGGCTGGGCCCCACCGACTTCCACCGTCATCAGCCGCGATCCTTGCCCGGTGGGACGGGGCACCGAATAGGCGACGCGAGTGCCGTCCGGCGACAGCGCGATGAACTCGACATTCTCGCGCGCTCCGAAGGCGACGGCAGGATCAGTCTGAGTCTGCGCTTGAACCGGCGCCACGGCGAGCGCCAGCAATGCGGCGATGATGCGTTTCACGATGAAACCCCCCTGTTTCAACGGCTTGCCCATGACCGCGATGGCATTATTGCACAAGTCGCGCAAGGTTGCACGACGTTCGGCTTTACGCCAGAAGCGCGGGCGGGGGCCGGATCTGGAGAATGATGATGCGCGCGATGCTGCTTGGCCTTCTGACCCTTTTCGCCACGGCAGGTGCGACGGCGCAGCAACCCTCGCAAGCCGGCCAGCCGCAGGTGTCGCTGGAAACCGTGCAGCGGGTAACCCGCGAACTCTCGTCCGACGCCTTCGAGGGCCGGGCGCCGGGGACGCCGGGCGAGACCCGGACCGTCGAGCTGATCGCGCGCGAGTTTCAGCGCGCCGGCCTGCAGCCGGGCAACCAGGGCTCGTGGTATCAGGACGTGCCGCTTGTCGAGATCACGCTGCAGGGCAATCCGCAGATGCAGATTTCCGGTGCCCGTAGCGGGCCGATCGCCCTGAACTACCGCACCGATTTCGTCGCCGCATCCTATCGCGCTCAGCCGCGCATCGACATCCGCGATTCTGAGCTCGTGTTCGTCGGCTATGGGATTAACGCGCCGGAGCGCGGCTGGAACGATTATGCCGGCCTTGACGTCCGCGGCCGCACGGTCGTCATCCTGGTCAACGATCCGGACTGGAACGCCGATGGCCTCGACGGCACGTTCGGCGGCCGGGCGATGACCTATTACGGGCGCTGGACCTACAAGTTCGAGGAAGCGGCGCGGCAGGGCGCGGCGGCCGCGATCATCGTCCACGATACCGCCCCCGCCTCTTATGGCTGGAATGTCGTGGAGAACAGCTGGACCGGACCGCAGCTCTACATGCGATCGGCAGATGGCGGTGCCAGCCAGACCGCGGCGAACGGCTGGATCACCAACGAGGCGGCGCGGCGGCTGCTCGCGGCGGCGGGACAGGACCTCGACGCGCTGACCCGCGCGGCGCAGCAACGCGGCTTCCGCCCGGTGCCGCTCGGCCTTCGGATGAGCATCGGCTTCGACAACAGCCTACGCGAGGCGATGTCGCGCAACGTGATCGGCGTGCTTCCGGGCACCAGCCGCGCGAATGAATATGTGCTCAACACCGCCCACTGGGATCATCTTGGAATCTGCCGCGAGAGCGGCGACGACCGAATCTGCAACGGCGCGGTGGACAATGCCAGCGGCACTGCGGCGCTGATCGCGCTCGCCGAGGCGCAGGCCCGGGCCGGACGGACGGCGCGCAGCCAGGTCTTCCTGGCGGTGACGGCGGAGGAATCGGGCTTGCTCGGCTCGGCATATTATGCGGCCAACCCGATCTATCCGCTCGCCCGGACGGCGGGCGGCATCAACATTGACAGCCTGACGATGCATGGCAACGCCCGCGATTTCTATGCGGTCGGAGCCGGCAAGTCGCAGCTGGACGCCTGGCTGGGGCGCGCTGTCCAGGCCGAGGGACTGACGCTGAATACCGGCGAGCCCTCACCCGAGGCCGGCTATTATTTCCGCTCCGACCAGTTCAGCCTCGCCAAGCTGGGTGTGCCGATGGTCTATGCGAAGCTCGGCGACGACCTTCTCAATGGCGGCCGCGCGGCGGGACAGGCCTGGGCTCAGGCCTATCGCGCCAACCGCTATCACGGCCCTGACGACGAATATGACGAGAGTTGGGACTGGTCCGGGGCGATGCGCGAACTGCGGGTCTTCTATCGTATCGGACGGGAGCTGGCCGAGAGCGACCAGTGGCCGAACTGGAACGAGGGCGACGAATTCCGCGCCATTCGCGACCGGACCGCCGACCAGAGGCGATGACCGTTCGTCAGCCGGCCGAATGGGCGCCGCACGAAGCCGTGTGGATCGGCTTTCCCAGCCACGCGGATCTTTGGGAGGGCGATCTCGAACCGGCGCGCGAGGAGGTCGCGGCCTTCGCCCGGATCGTCCATGCCGATGGCAAGGGCGAGGAGGTGCGGCTGATCGC
>JBFWUJ010000031.1:2376-9466 GCA_050247295.1 Sphingomonas sp.
CGCCGCGAACGATGCGAAGGCGATCGAGGCCATTGCGACGCTGTTTCCGGATCGCCATGTCGAAGGTTACCGCGCCGATCATATCCTGACCGGCGGCGGCAGCTTCCACTGCATCAGCCAGCAGGTGCCCCGATGACCGAATTGACTGTCGCCGCGCTGCAGCTCGCCTTGGGCGACGACATCGACGAGAATGTCCGCAACGTCTCCACGCTGGTGCGCGAAGCGGCCGGCAAGGGTGCGCAGGTCGTGCTGCCGCCGGAGCTGTTCGAGGGATCCTATTTCTGTCGGACGCAGGATGAGGACCTGTTCGCCCGGGCGAAGCCGGCCGCCGAGCATCCGGCGGTGAGGGCGATGCAGGCGCTGGCCGCCGAACTTTCCATCTCCATCCCGACCAGCTTCTTCGAAGCGGAGGGGCCGCATCATTATAACAGCCTGGCGATGATCGACGACAAGGGTGCGATCACGGGCGTCTATCGCAAGAGCCATATTCCGGACGGCCCGGGCTATCAGGAGAAATTCTATTTCCGGCCCGGCAATAGCGGGTTCAAGGTCTGGCCGACCAGACAGGCGACGCTGGGTGTCGGGATCTGCTGGGACCAATGGTTTCCGGAGTCGGCTCGCCTGATGATGCTGATGGGCGCGGAGATCCTCTTCTACCCGACCGCGATCGGCGATGAGCCGCACGATCCGGGCCTCGACACGTCGCGGCTGTGGCGGCGGGCGATGATCGGCCATGCGGTGTCAAATGTCGTGCCCATCGTCGCCGCCAACCGGATCGGCACCGAGGACGGCCAGACCTTCTACGGCAACAGCTTCATCTGCGACGAGCGTGGCGACATCCGGGCGGAGTTCGGAGCGACCGAAACAGGCGTGATAACCGCAACGCTGGACCTTGAGGCGGCAAAGCGTCACCGCGCCGCCTTCGGCTTCTTCCGTGACCGCCGGCCGGAGCTCTACGGACGGCTGACCGACGACATCTGAAGCGCGCGTTCGAACACCGCTTCGAACATAGCGGGCGTGAGCCGGCCCGTATTCTGGTTGTAGCGCGAGCAATGATAGCTATCGATCAGCACGCGGCCGTCCGGCAGGCGGTGCTCGGCCAGATGGGCGAAAGGGTGATCGGCAAGCCTGCCGCCTGAAACACGCACGGCATTGTCATGAGCGATGCGTCCCAGCGCGATCAGAAGGCGCACGTTGGGCAGCCGCGCAAGCGCCGCCTCGTAATAGCGCCGGCAGTTCGTGATTTCGGCCGGCGCTGGCTTGTTCTGCGGCGGCAGGCATTTGACTGAGTTCAGGATGATGCAGCCCGAAAGGCGCAGGCCGTCGCCCGGCTGCTCCTCGTAACGGCCTTCGGCCAGGCCGAATTTCAACAACGTGGCGAACAGCAGGTGCCCGGCATGATCGCCCGTAAACGGCCGCCCGGTGCGGTTCGCGCCCCACAGACCCGGCGCCAGGCCGACGATCGCGAGCCACGCGCCGGAATCGCCGAAGGCCGGCACCGGCGCGTTCCACCAATCCGGGTGCCGTTGGCGCAGGTCCTGCCGCAGCGCGACAAGGCGCGCGCAGCGCGGGCAATCGCGCGCCGCCTCGGCCTCCGGGATCGGGCTTTCGGGCCGCATGGCGAGCGTCTAGGCAGACCGATATGGCGAGCACAAGCTACGCGATCGCTCTGGGTTCGAACCGTCGCGGCCGGCACGGTGCGCCGGCGGCGACGCTGCGCGCAACGCTTGCGGTGCTGAAGCCGGTCCGCCTGTCTGCCATCCGCACGACGGCGGCGCTGGGACCGGCGGGGCGCGCCTTCGCCAATGCGGTTGCGATCGTCGAAAGTGATCGGGACCCGGATGCGATGATGGCCCTGTTGAAGGCGCTGGAGCGCGCCTTCGGCCGACGCAGCGGCCGGCGCTGGGGGCCGAGGGTGCTCGATCTCGACATCATCCTATGGTCCGAAGGCGCCTGGGCCGGGCCTGGACCGACCGTCCCGCATCCTTCCTTCCGCGCACGCCGCTTCGTCCTGGAGCCACTGGCGGAAATCGCAGCCGATTGGCGCGATCCGATGAGCGGCCGCACCGTTCGTCAGCTGCTCGCCCGGTTGACCGCGCCCCGACCCGGGCATAGGTCCGCGCCTTAGGGCCCTTAGCTCAGTCGGTAGAGCAACTGACTTTTAATCAGTAGGTCGCTGGTTCGAACCCAGCAGGGCTCACCACCTTTTTGCGCACGACAGACCGCAGCGGCGGCGGGACCGGCCGAGTTCCGGACCCGGAACACCAGTAAAATCAAACCGTTATCCTTGCTGTCGGGGCATCAGGCTTTCCCGGCCACGTAAGTTCATCCCGACGAGTAAGGTAAGGTTCAATGCTTCGCTCCATCTCTCGCGCAGCCATCGCTGCATCGTTGATCATCAGTCCCGCCGTTGCGACATCGCAAACGACGCCAGCGCCCGCCGTGGCCAGCCGCGCCCCCGCCGATGTTGGCGATGGCAGCAGCCAGCTGGCGGGTGAATGGGGTCCGCTCGCCGTGATCGCGTTGGTGGCCGTGATTTTCGGCGCGGCGCTCATCATCTCGGACGACGATGGCCCGAGCAGCCCTTAAGGCTCAAGCACGGGTCAGGCGGTACATGGGATAGTCGCCATATTTCTTGGCGAGCGGGATGCGGCCGACATAGCGGCACAAGAAATCGCTACCCGCCTCCAGCGCAAGGATCGCAGCGAAAGGTTCGGTGACGAAGACCGCGCCGGGCGGCGTCACCGGTTCGATCCTGGCCGCCTTCGATACCTCGGTGCCGTAATAAGTGATGCGATCGGTGATATGATCGATGGTCCGGTAGGCGGGGCCATAATGGACACCGATCCGCATCCCGCCTGCCCCGTCGAGACCGAGCGTCGCATAATCGTAGGTTGAGAGCGCGTCTTGGAGATCGAGCGCGATTGTAGCCGCCGCGGGCGCCTCGGGCATCACCGCGTAAAGAGCGTCGCCCCACGAGTTGCGGCAAGCGACATCGCCCTGATGTGCATCGAGCACCTCGGCGACGCGCCGCATCACCCCGTCCCAGAAGGCCGGCAGGGCGGTCTCGCTCAGGGTCGAGAAACCGGCGAAATCGGTGAACAGGATCGCGGCTAGGCTGCGCTCATAGGCGCTGATGATCCGGGGCGCCGCCCGGTCCAGCCTTCGATCGATCGCGCCGGGCGAAAGGATCGCGGTGCGGCCGCCATGTTCGCGCCAGGCCGCGACATCCGCCCCTGTTCCCGCCGGGCCGACGCCGGCAGCGCCGTCCCACACGGCAAGCTGGATAGGCTCGGCCAGCAGATGCTGCGCGCGCAGCCGCGCAAGGCCCATCGCCATCCGGCTGGCATAGCCGAATTGGGCAGGATCGCCGAAATAGGCGATCTCGCTGGCATAAGTGATGCTGGTGGCGCGATCCCGGCAGTCGCGATAGCGTTCGAGCCAGCCTTCGCCGCCGGGTGTTACCGACTGGGCCAGGAAATCCTCTTCCTCAAACGGCAGGATGACATGCAGTTCCAGCCCGCGCGCCAGCGCCGCTTCGGCGAACAGCAGATCGGCGCCCGCAGCGAGTGCACCATAGAAGAAGCCGATCTGCTCCTCATCGATGAGCCGCGCTATCTCCGCTTCCAGCCGGGCTTCCGCCGCGCCGTCCGCGACGAAGATGTGACCGCAGAAATGGGCGACGCGCGGTGGAGCAAGCGGCGCCAGCGCGGCGCCGATCGCATCGCCGGCCATGCCGCGATGGGCGGCGATCATCGCCAGCTGGCGCAAGGTTGTCGAGCGGGCGCCATAGTCCTTGCAGTCGCTTACCGCCTCGCCGCGCAGGGCGCCCGTCATCTCCGCGTCGCGGCCGAGAATCAGCAGGGCTTCGGCGCCAGTGACCGCACTGTAATAATCTGCCGCCGCCGCGACCGCCGGATCAGTGAGCAAGGCCTGGGCCAGCTCATGCGCGCACGCCTCGCGCCCGGCCAGCAACGCCAGCGTCGCGGCGTTGATGCCCGGAAAGGCGTCGCGGCTGTCGACATAGATCGCATGATAAGCTTCGAACGCCGCCTCCAACGCCCCAGATCGCGCCTCGCCCGGAGGCAGCGAAAGGGCCCGGTCCTTGAGCAGCCGGGCGCCAACGGCGCGTTCGTGAGGATCGCTGGACCTGTCGAGCTCGTAGCGCGCGAACAGGCCCATCGCGCGATCCGTATCGCCCATCCGCGCAAGAGCGAGAATCTGCTGATGACGGATCTCGTTCGACAGGTCGCCCGCCTGAATCGCCGCGACAGTGACGTCATAGGCGCCGATCAGGTCGCCGCGCGACAAGGCGGCCTTGGCTAGGGCGGCGGCGTCCATGGCGCCTTATGCGATGTGCTGTTTCGCGAGACAATCGGCGACAAAAGGCGACAGACCCGCTCTGGCGCGATGATGGCACGCACGCCTAGAAGGCGCGGGCATGAGCGATCCCCATATCCTTCTGGTCGACGATCAGCGCGATATCCGCGATCCATTGGCCGCCTATCTCGTCCGAAACGGGGTGCGCGTCACCAAGGCGGAGAATGCCGCCGCCGCGCGTCAGGCGCTGGCGGCTTATGCGATCGACCTCGTGCTGCTCGATATCATGATGCCCGGAGAGGACGGACTGTCGCTGCTCGCTCATATCCGTTCGGTCGGCTCGACGCCTGTCATCCTGTTGACCGCGCGCGCTGAGGAGACCGATCGGGTCGTCGGTCTTGAAATCGGCGCCGACGATTATGTGACCAAGCCCTTCTCTCCGCGCGAGCTGTTGGCCCGTATCAAGGCGGTGCTGCGCCGCGGCGGAGACCGGGAATCGCGTCTGCGGCCGCCGGACGCCACCGCTTATGGCTTTGGGCCCTGGGTGCTCAAGACCGGCGAGCGCGAATTGCTTGACGAAGCGGGTGTGGCGATCCCGCTATCGACCGGCGAATATAATCTGCTGCATGCGCTGGTGACTCACCCGCGCCGGGTATTGAGCCGCGACCAGCTTCTCGATCTCAGCCAGGGCCGAGAGCTCGCCGCTTTCGAGCGCAGCATCGACAATCACATCAGCCGCCTGCGCAAGAAGATCGAGGCCAACGCCGCCGATCCCAAGCTGATTAAGACGGTCTGGGGTGGCGGCTACATGCTGGCGGCGGAAGTGAAGCGGCTGTGAGGCGATTCCTGCCGAAGAGCCTGATCGGCCAGATCGCGCTGGTGATGGCGGTCGCGCTATTGATCGCCCAGGCGATCAATTTCACGCTCATTTTCACCGAGCGGCAGCGGGTGAGCCGGGCCCAGATCGAAGGTCCGGCCGTAAGCCGCTTCATCTTCGTGGCTCAGCGCATCGCCGAGGTCGCGCCCGAGGAACGGGAAAACATGTTGCCGCGCAGGGGACGCCGCGGCCGCTTCACCCTCGATGCCGAAAGCCCGCTTCCCGCCGGCGCTGACGACGCAACCTTGCTCGGCCGGCTGCGCGATTCGGCGCAGGCCAGCGGGCTTTCAGTTCGCGACAGCCGGGCGGCGATCAGCGAGACGGTACCGGTGCCGAGCGCGCTACGCGAGCGCCTGCCGGCCGCCGACCGCGAACGCATAGAGCAACGCATGCGCCGCTCGCGCACCCTGATCCTTTCCGTCCAGCTGCCGGACGGCAGCTGGTTCACCGGCCGGATCGTGACGCCACGTCCCAATCCTTGGGCGGCCGTCCGGCCGCTGGTCGCCACCCTCCTCACCTACCTGATCATCCTCGCAGCGATGATCTGGATCGCCCGGCGGCTCGGCCGGCCATTGCGCGATCTCGCCGGCGCGGCGGAGCGATTCCACGGTCGTGGCGAGGCGCCACGGGTCGAGCCGCGCGGGCCTGCCGATCTCAACCGCGCAATCCTCGCCTTCAACGCGATGAGCGCCCGTGTCGGCGCGATGCTGGACGAAAAGGACAGGATGCTCGGCGCGATCGGCCATGACCTGCGCACGCCGCTCGCTTCGCTGCGTATCCGCGCCGAGACGGTAGAGCCGGACGAGGACCGGGTAGCGATGATCGCGACGATCGAGGAGATGTCGGCGATGCTCGACGACACGCTCGCGCTCGCCCGGTCGGGCCGCGCGGTCGAGGAGCTGAGGGTGGTCGACATCGCGGCGCTCGCGGACACGGTGGTCGAGGAATACCGGGCACTTGGGGCCGATGTGGCGCTTGAAGAGGGCGCGAACGGCTCGGCCACCGTGCAATCGCGGCTGCTGCGCCGGGCAGTGCGCAACCTGGTTGCGAACGCCGTCGCCTATGCCGGCGCTGCGCGGATCACGGTCCGCACGGATACCGACGATCTGCTGATAGAAGTGAGCGACGCGGGGCCGGGCATCGCGGAGGCGGAACTCCAGCGGGTGTTGGACCCCTTCTATCGCATCGAGCCCTCCAGAAATCGCGAAACCGGCGGTGCCGGACTGGGCCTGACGCTGGCCCGGGCGGCGGCGCAAGCGCATGGCGGCGATCTGGAGTTGGAGAACCGGCCGACCGGCGGGCTTGTCGCCCGGCTGCGTATCAGGCGCGAACTGCCGCGCGAAATGGCCTGACCGGCCCGTTCAGGCCGCGTCCTCATCCCGCGCTGGGAAGGTCTTCACCTTGCGCTTGCCGCACCATAATTCGAGCGGATGGCGCCCGAGATGGTTCTCGGCGATCCGGGAAGCATCGACGTCATCAGCCGCCTCGATCTCCTCGAAGCCGACGAACCGGCCGTCTGGACGGCCCAGCATGTAGAGCCGGTAATAAGCCAAGCTTCCCCCGATCGGGCCGCACGAGTCGGTCCGTGAGCGGACTATCTCACGAACGGGACCGAAACGACTTAAAGAAGATCAATTGACGCACCAGTAACCGGAAAAGAAAAGAGCGGCCTTTGCGAGCCGCTCTTCTCTCGATCGCAAGACCCGGATCAGGAATCCCGATCGCGCGTCCGGTGGCGCTCGCGAAACGCTTCGCGCGCCGCCCGCCTTTCGGCCATTGTGACTGTGCCATCGCGATCGGCGTCCAGGCGATCGAAGCGCGCAAGCGCCCGCTCACGCATCTGCTCACGGGTAATGAAGCCCTGATCGCCGAAGCCGCGCATGCCACGCATCC
>JBFWUJ010000031.1:9566-23009 GCA_050247295.1 Sphingomonas sp.
CTGAGGCCGACGATCGGCGACACGCTGGCGAGACAGGCCGGCGTCTCCGCCACTTCTTTCGGCCCCAGCGCGTCGCGACCCGTGCTGCGCGGCTTCCAGGGCGACCGTATCCGCATCCTGACCGACGGTATCGGCGGCCTCGACGTTTCGAACACCAGCGTCGATCATGCGGTGGCGATCAACCCGCTGACCGCCGAAAGGGTCGAGGTGCTGCGCGGCCCATCCGTGCTTCTGTTCGGATCGTCGGCGATCGGCGGCGTCGTCAACGTCGTCGATTCACGCATTCCGCGGAGAATACCGGAAGAGCCGGTGCATTTCGAAGGGCTGCTGACCTATGGCACGGCGGCGCGAGAGCGTTCGGCCAATGCCGGTGTCGATATGCCGCTGGGTGGCGGCTTCGTCCTCCACGTCGACGGCAATTATACCCGCACCAGCGATCTGCGGATCGGCGGCTTCGTGCTGACGCCCGAATTGCGCGCCCAGGCAGCGGCCAGCCCCGACCCGGAAATCCGGGATCTGGCAAGCCTGCGCGGCCGGCTTCCCAACAGCGCCTCGGAGACGTCCGAAGTCGCGGCTGGCCTCGCCTGGATCGACGGCCAGAACAATGTCGGCCTGTCGGTGGCGCGCTATGACAGCCGCTACGGCATTCCGATCCGCTATTCGCTCGATCCAGCGATCGAGGCGGAAGGACCGACGCTGGATCTCCGGCAGACCCGGATCGACGGGCGGGCCGAGATCGACACCGGCGACGGCTTCATCGATCTCGTCCGCTTCCGCGGCGGCTATTCGGACTATCGCCATTTCGAGGTCGAGGACACTGGCGAGATAGCGACCACGTTCCTCAATGAAGGGATCGAGGCGCGGCTGGAGGCGGTGCAATCGAACCGCAACGGCTGGGGCGGCGGCTTCGGCATCCAGTTTCTCGACCGCAACTTCTCCGTCGATGGCGAGGAGAAGTTCCTGCCGGCCAACAGCTCAAGCCAGATCGGAATCTTCGCGCTGCAAACCTTCGATCTCGGGGTCCTTCGGCTGGAGGGCGGCGCCCGTTACGAAAATACGCGGCTTCGTGCCGAGGCGGATGCCGATCTGGGCAATCCGGCGCTCAGGCGGACCTTCAGCACCTTCTCGGCATCGATCGGCGGCAGCATCGCGCTGGCGCCGCGGCTCCGGTTCGGCATCAACCTGTCGCACAGCGAGCGTGCGCCATCCGCCGAGGAATTGTTCGCCAACGGCCCGCATGCCGGAACCCAGGCGTTCGAGATCGGAGACCCTGGCTTTGCCAAAGAGCGCAGCTGGGGCGCCGAAGCGACCTTGCGTGCATCCGGCACCGGCTACAGCCTGTCGGCCGCGATCTTCCACAGCCGGTTCGACAATTACATCTATCAGCAGCCGACAGGCGCGATCGAGGACGACTTGCCGGTCTTCCAATATCTCCAGGCCGACGCCCGCTATTTCGGTGTCGAACTGGAAGGATCGGTGCGGCTTGCACGCTTCGGCCCGGTGACAGTGAACCTGGACGGGGTCGCCGATTATGTGCGGGCGACGATCGACGGAGTCGGCCCGGCGCCGCGCATCCCGCCGTTCCGGGTGCTCGCCGGACTGGAGGCGCAATCATCGCTGGTCGACGGCCGGATCGAAGTCGAGCGAGTCACCGGCCAAGACCGGATCGCGGCTTTCGAGACCGCTACGCCGGGCTACACGATGGTCAATGCCTCGCTCTCCATTCACCCGTTCGGCGATACGAACAGCAGCAGCATCACCCTGTCCGCCAACAACATCTTCGACATCACGGCCCGCCGCCACGCCAGCGTGCTAAAGGATTATGCGCCGCTTGCCGGACGCGACATTCGGATCACCGCCCGCTTCGCCTTCTGACGTTCATGATTCGGTCCACCGCGAACAGGCAACGGCTTGTCCCGCCGCGATAAAATTTAGGCTGACTGAAAGGCGCCGGCGCGAAAAGAGAGCCCATCGGGGATCAGACGCGCGGGGAGGCGCAATGTTGAGCGGGCGGAAATTCAAGGCGATCATGGTGGCGGCGCTGGCGCTTGGCGGCGCCGTGTCCAACGCGCAACCCGACGAACGCGTCTATCGTCATGCCGCGGCGACGACCCCGGCGCACCGGGCGCTCGAGGCGCGTATTCGTGAACTGGGCCGCTCCTTTAGCGGTGAGGTCGGGATTGCGGTGCGCGAGATCGAGGGCGACTGGTCCACCAGTTGGAACGGTCGCCGCTTCTTCCCGCAGCAGAGCGTCAGCAAATTCTGGGTTGCGCTGACGGCGTTCGCCGCTGTCGATGCCGGCGAACTCGATCTGGACCAGCCGATCACGATCCGGCGCGAGGACCTCACGCTCTTTCACCAGCCCATCGCTGCACAGGTCGATGCGGATGGCTATACGACGACGCTGGGAAACCTGCTTTTCCGCGCGCTGACACAGAGCGACAACACCTGCAACGATGCCGTCCTGCGCGCGGCGGGCGGGCCGACGGCGGTTCGGGCAATGCTCGCGCGGCGGCGGATCCAGGGTATCCGCTTCGGACCCGGCGAGCGGCTCATGCAGAGCCAGATCGCCGGCATGCGCTGGCAGCAGAGCTACTCGGTCGGCCGCGCCTTCTACGCGGCGCGCAACGCGGTCCCGGCTTCGGTGCGCCGGAACGCGTTCGAGAACTATATCGAGAATCCGGTCGACGGCGCGACGCCCGACGGGATTGTCGATGCCCTCGCCCGCCTGCGCCGGGGCGACCTGCTTTCGCCGCGCTCGACCGAGCGGATGATCTCGATCATGTCGCAGACACGCACCGGTCCCCAGCGGCTGACCGGCGGCCTGGCGCCAGGCTGGCGGATCGCTCACAAGACCGGTACCGGCCAGGTGCTCGGCGCCACCCAGGCGGGCTATAACGACATTGGAATCCTGACGTCGCCGGAGGGCCGCCATTATGCGGTGGCGGTGCTGATCGGCCGGACGACGATTCCGATCCAGAACCGTATGGCGCTGATGCAGAACGTCACCCGGGCTGTGATCGCATTCGACGAAGCGCAACGAGGCGGCGCCCACTACACCTATCAGCGGCGGTAGCGGTTCATCGGCAAGCGCCCTAAGGTCGGACCATGGCCCGGCCACAATCGCCTGATTACGACAAGCGCCGCGAAGCAATCGTTGCGGCGGCGGCGCGGCTCTACGCGAAACATGGGTTTCAGGGCGCCTCGGTGGCCGATCTGGCCAAGGCGTGCGACACGTCCAAATCGCTCATCTATCACTATTTTCCGTCCAAGGACGACATCCTCCACGCGGTGATGGCGGAACATCTGGAAGCGTTGGTGGAGGCGGCCAACGAAGCGGTGCAGGGTGGTACCGCCGAAGATCAGTTACGGACGCTGACCATGTCCTTCATGCGTCATTACGTCGGCGCGCAGGATCGCCACAAGGTGCTCCTGAATGAACTGGACAACCTGCCGGCGGCGGCGCGGGACGATGTCGTCGCCAAGCAGCGGCGGGTGATCGCGATTACCGAAACGATCATCGCCGAGATCGCCCCCGATCAGGACGCACGCGTCAGCGCGATGCTGTTCTTCGGCATGATCAACTGGACTCACACCTGGTTCGATCCAGCCGGCCCCGTAATGCCTGAGATGCTGGCGATGCGGGTCGTCGATATGATGCTGCGCGGGCTTTCGGCTCAGGCGTCGTAATCGAGCTCGACGCCGGTGCCCTTGGGCACCGACTGGCATGTGAGGACGTAACCGGCGGCGACTTCCTCATCGGTGAGGCCGTAGCGCGCCGCCATCTCGACCCTTCCTGAAACGACCCGCGCCCGGCAGGTCGCGCATACTCCAGCCTTGCAGGCGAAAGGCGCGGGCAGGCCGGCAAGGCGGGCGCTGTCGAGAATGTTGCCTGCCGCCGCGTCGAAAGCGACCCGGCGCTTGCGGCCGTCCAGCGTGACCAGCATCGCGGCGCCGGCTGCCTCGCGCGACATCTCCGCGAGCTGTGCCTGCAGCGCTTCGGGGGGGCGATCGGCGGTGAAGCGCTCGAGATGAACCCGGTCCTTGTTCACGCCCTTCGCCAGCAGCGATTCCTCGGCCGCGTCCATCATCGGACCGGGACCGCAGATAAAGAACGCCGCCACTTCGGCGGGCTCGATCAGCGCGTCGATGATCTCGTCGCATTTGGCGCGATCGAGCAGGCCGTTGAAAAGCTCGAACTCTTCCGCTTCTTCGGCAAGGAAATGATGAACTTGCAGTCGGTCCATGAACCGGTTCTTCAGCCTCGCGAGCGCCTCCAGGAAGATGATCGAGCTGCTATCGCGATTGCCGTAGAAGAGGGTGAAGCGGCTGTCCGGCTCGGTCAGCAGCGCGGTCTTCAGGAGCGACATCACCGGCGTGATTCCGGAGCCGCCGGCGAAGCCGACATAATGGTTCGAGGCGCCGGGTGAGAAATCCCAGGTGAAGCTGCCGTGCGGCGGCATGACCTCGATGCGGTCACCGGGCTTCAGATTGTCGTTCGCCCAGTTGGAAAAGGCACCGCCGGCGATCCGCTTCACGGTCACCATCACCTGCCCGTCCTGCGGCGCGACGCAGAGCGAATAATTGCGGCGCAACTCCTCCCCGTCGATCTCCGCCTTCAAGGTCAGATGCTGGCCGGGCTTGAACCGGAAGGCCTCCGCCAATTCCGGCGGAATGGAGAAGCGGATCGAGCGCGCCTCGTTCGTTTCGTCCACCACCTCGGCCACGGCAATGCTGTGAAAGCCGGCGCTCATCAGTGGCACTTGAACAGATCGAAGGGTTCTAGGCAGTCGCGACAGCGCCATTGCGCCTTGCATGGTGTCGAACCGAAGCGGCTGATCTCTTCCGTCTCCGTCGAACCGCATTGCGGACATTCGACGGCGCGCTGTCCGGCCGGAACCGGGGGCGCGATGCCATAGGCTTTGAGCCGCGCCTTGCCGCGCTCGCTTATCCAGCCGGTCGTCCACGGGGGCGACAGCCTTGTTTCGATCGCGACGTCGGTATGCCCCGATGCATCCAGCGCGGCACGGATGTCACGTTCGATCACCTGCGTGGCGGGACAGCCGGTATAGGTCGGCGTGATCACCACGCGATCCGGACTGACGTCGCGCACGATGCCCAGATCGACGACGGAAACGACCGGGATTTCGGGATCGGCCACGTCATCCAGCACCTGCCACAGCGCGTCGGTCGAGAGCAGGGCTACCATGTCGCATCCGGATAAGTGCGCGGCAGATACTGCATCACCGCGAGGAGATGACCGAGATGCTCACCGTGGTGGCCGCGCCGGCCGCCGAGGATCGGGCGCTGGTCGGCGGGCGGCTCGAGCGTCGCCTCGTTAAGGATAGCGCGGATGCGGCGGTCGTAATCCTCACGGAACAAGGTCACGTCAGCGCCGATGCCGCAACGGGCGGCCTCGGTCGCGACCGCGTCCATCTCGAACAATTCGGGGATGAAGCGCCAGTTCCACGCCAGCCCGTCCGCCATCCGCCGGCGGCTCTCCTCGGTGCCGTCGCCGAGCCGGATCACCCATTCGGACGCCAGTTCGGCATGGTAGCGGACTTCCTTCACCGCCTTGGCCGCGACCTCGGCGATCCGCGCCTCACGCGAGGCCGCGAGGTGCGCGAACAGCATCTCCTGCCAGGTCGAAAAGAGGAGTTGGCGCGCCATCGTCTGGGCGAAATCGCCATTCGGCTGCTCGACCAGCCAGCAATTGCGGAAATCGAGTACGTCGCGGCGGAACGCGAGCGCGTCACCGTCGCGTCCCTTCCCTTCCGCCTCGCCGGCGGCGTTGAGGAAATGGGTCGCCTGGCCGATCAGATCGAGACCCATATTGGCGAGGGAGAGGTCGACCTCGACGCTCGGCGCATGGCCGCACCATTCGCCGAGCCGCTGGCCGAGGATCAGGCTGTCATCGCCGAGCCTCAGCAGCGTCTCGAACAGGAGGTCGTCCGTCGCCGCCGTCGCCATCAGGCCGTTCCCACACACCAGGGGTCTGGATGCATGTCGGTGGGCGGGTCGGCGAGGCCGGGCGCCGGGAAACGCGCCTTGAAGGTGAAGGCGTGGCCGGTCGGGCCAAAACGATCCAGATGCCAGAGCCGCGACAGGCCGTCATTGACGGTCGGCGTCGCGCCCGCCTCGATCCACCATAGGGCCTGATAGGCGCCTTCGAAGCGCTCGAAATAGTCGCGCCGCCGCGCCATTTCCGGGGTGTGGGCGCTACGATAGACGAATTCGAACAGCGCCTCGGCGTCCGTCCAGACCGACATGTTGACGATCAGCAGCGGGTCGGCGGTGGCCTGGATGGCGGTCGCGCCCGGCCCCTCCTCGTCCTTCAACCGCCAGATGAACCCGGGGCTCGCCTCGGCGAGCGCGTTCACGCGTTCGAGCGCGTCGAAGAAGGGCTGGACGCGCGGGTCGCCCTGCGGCGCGACGAGCTGGCCAATGTTGATCTGCGCGAGCTGCCAGTCGATCATATGTGCGTCACATCGTCGGGTATGTCGTAGAAGGTCGGGTGGCGATAAATCTTGTCCTCCGCCGGTTCGAACATCGGCCCGTCATCCGACGGATCGGACGCGACGATCGAGGCTGAGGGCACAACCCAGAGGCTCACCCCCTCCATCCGGCGCGTATAGGTGTCGCGGGCGTGGCGCAGCGCGATCTGGGCGTCGGGTGCATGGACCGAGCCGACATGGCGGTGGGACATCCCGCCCTTGGCGCGGACGAACACCTCCCAGAGCGGCCAATCCCCGCTCATGCGGCTTCCGCCTTGCGCGCGCGCTTCTCCGCATGAGCCGCGGCGGCTTCGCGCACCCAAGCATTCTGCTCCCAGGCGTCGCGGCGGGCCTTCATCCGCTCCTTGGCGACCGGGCCCTCGCCCTTCACCACGGCGTAGAATTCCTCCCAATCGACCTCGCCATATTCGTAGCCGCCCTTCGCCTCGTTCCACTTGAGGTCCGGGTCCGGCACCTCCAGCCCGATTGCGTCGGCTTGCGGCTTGGTGATGTCGACGAATTTCTGGCGCAACTCGTCATTGGTGTCGCGCTTGATCCGCCAGCGCATCGACTGGGCGGTGTTGGGCGAATTGTCGTCGGTCGGCCCGAACATCATCAGCGAGGGCCACCACCAGCGGTTGAGCGCGTCCTGCGCCATCCGCTTCTGCTCCGGCGTGCCGGCGGCGAGATGCATCATGATCTCATAGCCCTGGCGCTGGTGGAAGCTCTCCTCCTTGCAAACCCGGACCATGGCGCGGGCGTAAGGCCCGTACGAGGTGCGCTGCAGCGGCACCTGGTTCATGATCGCGGCGCCGTCGACCAGCCAGCCGATCGCGCCGATGTCGGCCCAGGTCAGCGTCGGATAGTTGAAGATGGTGCTGTACTTGGCCTTGCCGGAGTGCAGCGCCTCGATCATCTCCTCGCGGCTCGTGCCGAGCGTCTCGGCGGCGCTGTAGAGATAGAGGCCGTGCCCCGCCTCGTCCTGCACCTTGGCGAGCAGGATCGCCTTGCGGCGCAAGCTGGGCGCGCGCGTGATCCAATTGCCCTCCGGGAGCATGCCGACGATCTCGCTATGCGCGTGCTGTGAAATCTGCCGGGTCAGCGTGCGCCGATAGGCCTCCGGCATCCAGTCCTTGGGCTCGATGAACTCGTCCGCCGCGACCCGCGCCTCGAAGGCGGCGAGCTTCTCCGGATCCTCGGTGGAGACGACCTTTGCCGTCTTCTGCATCTCGGTCGTGTACATGCTGGGCTCCTATCATTCGCCGACCGATCGGTCAACGAATTGGCTATGCACGCTCGATCACCATCGCGATCCCCTGCCCTACGCCGATGCACATGGTGCACAGCGCATAACGCCCGCCGCCGCGCCGAAGCTCCTCGGTCGCAGTCAGCGCTAGCCTGGCGCCGGACATGCCGAGCGGATGGCCCAGGGCAATCGCGCCGCCGTTCGGGTTCACATGCGGCGCGTCGTCGGGGACGCCGAGTTGGCGCAGGACCGCGAGGCCCTGGGCGGCAAAGGCTTCGTTGAGCTCGATCACGTCCATCTGCGCGGCAGTGAGGCCGAGGCGCGCCAGCAATTTCTCGCTCGCCGGGGCGGGGCCGATGCCCATGATCCGGGGCGGCACGCCGGCGACCGCGGCGCCGAGGATGCGGGCGCGCGGCGTCAGGCCGTTGCGCTTGGCGGACTCCTCCGTGGCGATGATGAGCGCGGCGGCGCCGTCATTGACGCCCGACGCGTTGCCGGCGGTGACGGTGCCACCCTCCTTCACGATCGGCTTCAGCTTCGCGAGCGCCTCGACATTGGTCTCGCGCGGATGCTCGTCCCGATCGACGATGACGGGATCGCCCTTGCGCTGCGGGATCGACACCGGGGCGATCTCGGCGGCGAGACGGCCGTTCGCCTGGGCGGCCGCGGCACGGCGCTGGCTCTCGACCGCGAACCTGTCCTGATCCTCGCGACTGACATCGAACTGCTCGGCGACATTCTCCGCCGTCTCCGGCATCGAATCCACGCCGATCTGCTGCTTCATGATCTTATTGACGAAGCGCCAGCCGATCGTCGTGTCGTACATCTCGGCCTTGCGGTCGAAGGCGCTGGCGGCCTTCGCCACGACGAAGGGCGCGCGGCTCATGCTCTCGACGCCGCCGGCAAGGATCAGGCCGCACTCTCCGCTCCTGATCGTCCGCGCCGCCATCGCCACCGCGTCGAGGCCGGAGCCGCAAAGGCGATTGAGCGTCACCCCGCCGGCCGTGTCGGGGAGGCCGGCGAGCAGCCCCGCCATGCGCGCCACATTGCGATTGTCCTCGCCCGCCTGATTGGCGCAGCCGTAGATGACGTCCTCCACCTCGCCCCAATCCACATTCGGATTGCGTTCGATCAACGCCTTGATCGGGTGCGCGGCGAGATCGTCGGCGCGGACGTGGGCGAGGCTGCCGCCATAGCGCCCGATCGGCGTGCGTACCGCATCGCAGATAAAGGCTTCCGTCATTCATCCTCTCCAATCAGCGGGCCGCCCAGGCTGCGCGAGAAGCCGGTGAACTCGGCGATCGCGCGGCCGTCCGCGGTGCGGACCGCGACATGGCAAATGCCCGAGCGGCCAACAAGCGCCGCCTCCCGCGCCTCGGCGATCAGCACTTCGCCTTCGCGCGCCTGATCCAGGAAGGTGATCGAGGCGTTGGCGGCGACGGTGCGCAGATTGCGGCTGTTGCAGGCATAAGCGAAGGCCGTGTCGGCGAGCGCGAAAACCATCCCGCCATGGGCGATGCCGTGGCCGTTCAGCATGTCGGGCCTGAGCGTCATGCGGATGCGGGCATAGCCCTCGCGCGCCTCCTCGATCGCGATCCCCCACGCCGGGCCGGTGCCCTCCGCGGCCAGCATCGTGCGGGCGACCTTGTCGGCAATCTGATCTGCGTTCATGGGAATGCGCATGGCTTACGAGACCATCGACTTCAAGGTGGAGGCCGGGATCGCCCGGCTGACGCTGAATCGCCCGGATCGGCTGAACAGCTTCACGGTGCAGATGCACGAAGAGGTCGCGAATGCCTTGGCGAATCTCGGCGAGGCGCGTTGCCTGGTGCTGACCGGGGCGGGACGCGGCTTCTGCGCCGGGCAGGATCTGAACGACCGGGCGGTGAAACCGGGCGAGGCGGTCGATCTCGGCGAGTCGGTCGAGCAACGATATAATCCGCTGATCCGCAAACTGGTTTCGCTGCCGATGCCGGTGATCGCCCGGGTGAATGGCGTGGCGGCGGGCGCCGGGGCCAATATCGCGCTCGCCTGCGACATCGTGATCGCGGCGAAGTCCGCGAAATTCATCCAGAGCTTCGCGGCGATCGGGCTCATCCCGGACAGCGGCGGCACCTGGGTGCTGCCGCGGCTGGTCGGGCAGGCGCGGGCATTGGGGCTGGCGCTGACCGGCGAGCCACTCGAGGCAAGCCGGGCCGCCGAATGGGGCCTGATCTGGAAAGCGGTCGAGGACGACAGGCTCGATGCCGAGGTCGACACGCTCGCAGCCCGCTTCGCCGGCGGCCCGACCCGCGGGCTGGCGGCGATCAAGCGGATGCTCCGCGATAGCTGGGGCCAGAACCTCGATGACGAGCTCGACCGGCAGCGCGACATGATGCGCGAATTGGGCTTCTCCGACGATTATCGCGAGGGCGTCGCCGCCTTCATGGAAAAGCGCAAACCGGATTTCAGCGGGACATGAAGCGATGAAGACGCTGCAATTGCTCAACTATGCCGCCGATCAATGGGTGGCGGGCGACGGCGGACTGGCGCCGGTCCACAGTGCCGTCACCGGCGAGGTCATCGCGCAAACCGGCAGCAGCGGCCTCGATTTCGCGGCGATGCTCGATCATGCCCGCAAGATCGGCGGGCCGGCGCTGAGGCGGATGACCTTCCATGAGCGGGCACATATGTTGAAGGCGCTCGCCAATGCGGTGATGGCGCGCAAGGAAGAGCTGTACGAGCTATCCTACGCGACCGGGGCGACGCGGACGGACGGCTGGATCGACATCGAAGGCGGTGCGGGAACATTGTTCTCCTTCTCGTCGAAGGGCCGGCGCGAACTGCCGAACGGCAAGGTGCTGATCGATGGCGCGATGGAGCCCCTGTCGAAGGGCGGCACCTTCGCCGGCCAGCATGTCTATACGCCGCTGCAGGGCGTCGCTGTCCACATCAACGCCTTCAACTTCCCGGTCTGGGGGATGCTGGAGAAATTGGGGCCGACTTTGCTCGCGGGTGTGCCGGCGATCGTGAAGCCGGCCAGCGCGACCGGTTATCTGACAGAGGCCTGCGTGCGGATCATGATCGAGGCGGGCATTCTGCCGCCCGGCGCGCTGCAGCTGATCATGGGTTCGACCGGCGACCTGCTGGACCATCTTACCTGTCAGGACGTGGTGAGCTTCACCGGCTCGGCGGCCACCGCGATGAAGCTGCAATCGCATCCGGTGATGGCGCGCGAAAGCGTCCGCTTCGTCGCCGAGCGCGACAGCCTGAATGCCTCGATCCTTGGTCCGGACGCCGCGCCGGGGACGCCGGAATTCGACCTGTTCGTTAAGGAGGTCGCGCGCGAGATGACGGTCAAGGCAGGGCAGAAATGCACTGCGATCCGCCGGGCGATGGCGCCTGCGGAGCATCTCGATGCGGTGCAGGCCGCGCTTTCGGAGCGGCTGGCGAAGGTACGGATTGGCGATCCGCGCGAGGATGGAGTGCAGATGGGCGCGCTCGCCAGCCGTGCACAGCTCCATGACGTGCGCGCCAAGGTGGCGGAGCTGGCGCAGTCGGCGCGGATCGTTTCCGGTGATCCGGACGCGTCGCCGGTGCCGGGCGACGGCGCCTTCATCGCGCCGATCCTGTTGCGCTCCGACGATCCCTGGGGGTCGGACGCGGTGCATGACGTCGAGGCGTTCGGGCCGGTCTCGACCCTGATGCCCTATCGCGACCTCGACGACGCGATCGCGCTGGCGAACCGTGGCATGGGCAGCCTCGCGCTGTCGCTGTTCACCTTCGACGCCGATACGGCGCGCGATTTCGTGCTCGGCGCCGGCGCCTATCACGGCCGGATGGTGATCCTCGACCGGACGAGCGCCAAGGAAAGCACCGGCCACGGCTCCCCCCTTCCGGTCCTCGTCCACGGCGGGCCCGGCCGCGCCGGCGGCGGCGAGGAGATGGGCGGCGTGCGCGGCGTGAAGCATTATATGCAGCGCAGCGCCCTGCAGGGCGCGCCGGAGGTGCTGTCCAGGATCATCGGCCAGTGGCTGCCGGGCGCGAACAAGCCGACGGGCGAGGTCCACCCGTTCCGCAAGCGCATCTCCGAGCTGGAGATCGGATATACCCTGAAGACGCCGAGCCGCGTGGTGACGCTCGCCGACATCGAGCATTTTGCGCATTTCACCGGCGATACCTTCTATGCTCATATGGACGATGAGGCAGCAAAGGCCTCGCCGATCTTCGGCGGCCGGGTGGCGCACGGCTATCTGATCCTGAGCTTCGCCGCCGGCCTGTTCGTCGACCCCGATCCGGGCCCGGTGCTCGCCAATACCGGGCTCGAGACGCTGCGCTTCATGACCCCGCTTTATCCGGGGGATTCGATGCGGGTGGAACTCACCGTCAAGTCCAAATCCATCCGCGACGAGGAAAAGGGCGAGGTGCGCTGGGCGGTCGAGGTCTTCAACCAGAAGGACGAGATTGTCGCGACCTATGAGCTGATGACGATGAACGTGCCGTGAGGAGGGCATGATGATTGAACTCGCCATGGTGGGGTTTCTGATCCAGGCGGGCACGACGCCGGCAGTGACGATCGGCGACATCCGCATGCACCTGTTCTACGCCGAGACCGGCCGCCTCTCGCGCGACATCTCGCCGCCGAACGCGTTCACCGGCTGGAACACGATCATCGGCGAAGGCGATGCCGAGGAAAATGCGAACGATCTCGCCGTCGTCGTCGAGCTGCGGACCAATGGGCAGCAGAACGTCCCGGCGCCTTTGACCGTCACCGTCCGCGACGCGCGCGGTCGGGTCCTGGGGCAGCGGCGGTTTCCCGCGAGCCTGACCGGCCAGAATGGCCGCGCCTATCATCTGCTCCACCTCGCCAACGCCACCTGCGCCGGACGCATCACCGTCACCGCGACCTATGGCGGGCGGAGCCGCGACGAGACGCTGGCATTGAACTGCGGGGAGTGAGAAGAGGATGATAGCCACGGCGCGCGCGAAGTCCGGCCTCTTGCTGCTCCTGCTCGCGGCCTGCGCCCAGTCGCCCTCGATCGCGAACCAGGCCGTCCCGGCGGCGACGCAGCAGGTGACGCCGGTTTACGGCTTTCGCGTCGTCGCAACCTATCCGCACGATCCGCGCGCCTTCACCCAGGGGCTGCTGTGGCGCGACGGGCATCTCTACGAGAGCACGGGGCAGATCGGCTATTCGACGATCCGCCGCGTCAATCTGGAGGATGGCCGCGTGCTCCAGTCGGTCAGCATCCCGCAGGGCCAGTTCGGCGAGGGCATCGTCGACTGGGGCGATCAGATCATCAACCTCTCCTGGCAGGATGGCGTCGGCTATCGCTGGGACATGAGAAGCCTGCGGCGCCTTTCGGAGTGGCGCTATCGCGGCGAGGGCTGGGGCCTCACCCGATCGGACAGCGAGATCGTGATGAGCGACGGGACCCGTGAACTGCGCTTCCTCGATCCGATAACCCTCAACGAACGCCGCCGCATCCAGGTCACCGATCAGGGTGTTCCGGTCCCCCGGCTCAACGAACTGGAATGGGTGAACGGCGAGATTTTCGCCAATGTCTGGATGACCCCGATGATCGCGCGGATCGATCCGGCGAGCGGGCGCGTGACGGGATGGATCGACCTCACCGCGCTGGCGATCCAGAATGGCGGCAATCAGGACAGCGTGCTCAACGGCATTGCTTATGACGCCGAGCGGGACCGGCTGTTCGTCACCGG
>JBFWUJ010000032.1:0-22935 GCA_050247295.1 Sphingomonas sp.
GCGCTGGATTTCGACCCCTCGACGGAGGCTCTGGTCGCGCGCGCCTTCGGAGACCCGTCATCATGACCAAGACTTACGATTACGACCTGTTCGTCATCGGCGCCGGATCCGGCGGCGTCCGCGCCTCGCGGGTGGCGGCGTCGCATGGCGCCAAGGCAGCGATCGCCGAGGAGTTCCGGGTCGGTGGCACCTGCGTCATCCGCGGCTGCGTGCCGAAGAAGCTGCTCGTCTACGGCGCCCATTTCGCCGAGGACCTGCAGGATGCGCGACGCTTCGGCTGGGAGGTCGGCAGCTGCGCGTTCGATTGGCCGACCTTGCGCGACAATGTGCTTGCCGAAGTCGAGCGGCTGGAGGGCATTTATCACGACATCCTCGAACGGCACGAGGTTGAGATCATCCCCCAGCGAGCCACCGTGACCGGCCCGAACGAGGTCACGCTCGCCGACGGCACCAAGGTCAGCGCGGCGACGATCCTGATCTCCACCGGCGCTCACCCCGTGGTTCCCGATCTTCCCGGCGCCGGGCATGGAATTACCTCGAACGAGGTGTTCCACCTCGAAGAGATGCCGAAGCGGGTGGTGATTGCCGGCGGCGGCTATATCGCCAACGAATTCGCCGGCATCTTTCACGAATTCAGCTGCCAGGTGACGATCGTCAATCGCGGCGACCGGATCCTGCGCCATTATGACGAGCAGGTGCGCGACCGGCTCCTGCAGATCTCGCTGACGAAAGGGATCGACTTCAAGTTCAATGCGCCGTTCGAGAAGGTCGAGAAGGGCAAGGACGGCAAGCTCGCGATCCATCTGGGCGGCCACGATCCGATCGAGGCGGACCTGCTGCTCTGGGCCGTCGGACGCGCGCCAAATACGAGCGGGCTCGGCCTTGAGGAGATCGGGGTCGAGCTCGGCAAGAATGGCGCAATCCTGGTCGACGACGACAATCAGTCCTCGGTTCCGTCGATCTACGGCATCGGCGACGTGACCGACCGGGTGCAGCTGACGCCGGTCGCGATCCGCGAGGGGCAGGCCTTCGCCGATACGGTGTTCGGCAACAAGCCGCACCGGGTGGACTATGAGAATATCCCTTCCGCGGTGTTCAGCCATCCGCCGATCGCCGCCGTCGGCCTGACCGAGAGTCAGGCGCGCGAGCAGCTGGGGTCCTACAAGACCTACACCTCGGACTTCCGGCCGATGAAGAACGTGCTCGCAGGGCGCAACGAACGCTCGCTCTACAAGCTGGTGGTGGACGAAGGGTCGGGCCGCGTCGTTGGCCTCCACATGATCGGTCCCGATGCGCCGGAAATCCTGCAGGCGGCCGCGATCGCGGTGAAGGCGGGGCTCACCAAGGCCCAGTTCGACGAAACGATCGCGCTTCATCCGACGATGTCGGAAGAACTGGTGCTGATGCGATGAAGCGGCTGGCCCTGGTCCTGCTGAGCGCGACGGCCTGCACCGCGGCAGAGCAGCCGGATCCGGCGAACGCCGCGCAGACGACGAATGCCGCACAATCCGTGCAGGCCCGGCCGGTTCCCGCCGGGTTTACCTCGGCTGTCGCGGTGCTGCGCGTCACCATGGCCACCCAATTGCCCCGCGGCCCCGGCGTTGCGCTCGGCGATTATTGCAGCAGCAAAGCGATCGATGCGCGCAGCCCGCAGGGCCGGGCGGTCGAGGGGCAAGGCTGGCATGTCACCGCCGAAATGTCCGCTGGCCGGTTTCAGGCAATATCCTTCGCCGGCCGATTCGAGCCGATGACGAGCGGCGTCTGCGGCACGTCGGACGGCAATATCGCCCTGTTCGACGGCGAGCGGCTGGCGGCGATCGTCCATGCGGCGCGGCCGGGCACGGCGACGCCGCGGCTCGTCACCGCGCTGGGCGAAGCGGGGCGGCTGCGCATCTGGGGCGACGAATATGCACCGCCGCTGGCGGATATCCTCGTGTCGGAAGGCGGCGCGGCCGTCGTCCCCGTCGCCGATGCGGACCGCTGGTGCGGGGGATCCGTGTCCGTGCCCAATATTTTCGCCGCCTCGATCCAGACCGCTCGGACGCGGCTGCTGCGGGCTGAATGGCGAGCCGATGCGCGGCCAGCCGGAGAGATCGTCCAGGGCGGTTTCGGCCGGGACAGCGCGTTGCGCCGCGAAGGCATGAACGAGGTCGAATCCTGCTCCGGCACGGGCTATGGCCTGTGCATCTTCAACTATCGCAGCGGCGCAGGGCCGACCTTGCAGGTGATCACGGCCGGCGATGCGCCGACTGTCGTCGATTACGGCGTCGAGTGCCGCCCGCGCCAGCAATGAGCGACGAACAAAGCGACATCCTGATTGTCGGCGGCGGCCATAACGGGCTTGTCTGCGCCTTCTATCTCGCGGCGCACGGCCTCAAGGTGAAGATCCTCGAGGCGCGGCCGGTCGTCGGTGGTGCCGCGGTGACCGAGGAATTCCATCCCGGCTTTCGCAACTCGACGGCAAGCTACACGGTCGGTCTGCTCAACCCCAAGGTGATCGCCGACATGCGGCTCTACGATCGCGGGCTGAAGGTCGTGTTGCGCAAGATCGACAATTTCCTGCCGACCCTGGAGGCGGATTATCTGCTGTCCGGCCGGGGCGGGCTGACGAAGCGCGAGATCGCCCGCCATTCGGCCGCCGATGCCGCGGCTTATGATCGCTATTCGGCGGCGCTCGACAAGGTCGTCGGCATCGTCCGCAAATGGCTGCTGCGGGCGCCTCCCAATGCCGGCGGCGGGATCGGCGAGTTGCTCGGCCTGATCAAGCTCGGCGGCGGCGTCGGCCGGCTGAAGATCGAGGACCAGCGGCACGTCGTCGATTTCTTCACCCGCTCCGCCGCCGACATCCTGGAACGCTATTTCAGCCACGAACTGGTCCAGGCCCTGTTCGGCTTCGATGCGGTCGTCGGCCATTATGCCAGCCCCCGCGCACCGGGCTCGGCTTATGTTCTGCTGCATCACGTGTTTGGCGAGGCGGCGGGCGTGGCCGGCGCCTGGGGCCACGCGGTCGGGGGCATGGGCGCAATCACTCAGGCCATGGCCCGCGCCGCCGGCGAGGTTGGCGCCGAGATCGTGCTCGGTGCGCCGGTCGCCGAGATCCTGGTGGAAAAGGGGAGGGCGGCGGGCATCGTCGCTGACGGCCGCATCTACCGCGCCAAGGCGGTGGCGGCTGGCGTGAACCCGAAGCTGCTGTTCGATCGGCTGCTGCCGCAGGGCGCGGTGGCGCCCGAGATCGCGGCCCGGATGAGCCATTGGAAAAGCGAGAGCGCGACGTTCCGGATGAACGTCGCCCTCACGCAATTGCCATGCTTCTCCGCCCTGCCCAAGGCGGGCGATCACCTGACCGCCGGGATCATCATGGCGCCGTCGCTGGGCTATATGGACCGCGCCTATCTGACGGCGCGGACCGAAGGCTGGTCGCGCGAGCCGATCGTCGAGATGCTCATTCCCTCGACGCTCGACGACAGCCTAGCGCCGGCAGGACAGCATGTCGCCAGCCTGTTCTGCCAGCATTTTCCTTATGAGATCGAGGGCGGCTGGGATGCACGTCGCGAGGCGGCGGCGGACCATGTCATCGCCCATGTCGATCGCTTCGCGCCCGGCTTCGCCGCGTCGGTGATCGGCCGCACGGCGCTCTCGCCGCTCGATCTCGAACGGCGCTTCGGCCTGACCGGTGGCGATATTTTCCATGGCAAGATGGGGCTGGACCAGCTGTTCTCGAACCGGCCGCTGATGGGCCATGCGGATTATCGTATGCCGCTGAAGGGCCTCTACCTGTGCGGCTCCGGCGCCCATCCCGGCGGCGGCGTCACCGGCGCGCCGGGGCATAATGCGGCGCAGGCGATCCTGAAGGATCGGCGCAGGCTCGGGCTCTAGTCGAGCGGCTTGGCCGCTTGAGCTTGCCGTGCCATATCCGGGTGGGGAGGCCGGATGTTCGAAGCACCACCCGCACCGGTGCCGCTTGCCGAAGCCCCACCGGCTTTCTCGATCGAGCGGCGCGAGCCGTTGCCGGACTTTCGCGTCGAGCGTCGTTGCGATCCGAACGGAGCAGAAATCCTCGTTTGCGGCCGCAGGGGCGAATCCGCCTATCGGTTGCCGCCGATGCCACCTGCGTTCGACGCCGCGCTCGATCCCGTCATTCCGTTCGGCGTCGATGTCGGGCAGGGCATGAGGCTCGGCCCTACCGTCAGCCAGGTCACCTTGCCTGGCGGCTTCATTTCCCAACGCGTGATGATGACGCTGCGCACCCGCTTCTAGCGTCTCAAATGATCGGGTGGCGCTCCCAGTTGGCCTTGTCGGCACGGCCGTGCAGCTTGTTGTGCAGCCGGTTCATCGTCCGGCTCCCGGTGTTGACGCACCAGAACGGGAAGACCGCGTGCACCATGCAGGCAATGCCGCCGCCGATCATCCTGACCCCGAACCAGCTCGCATGGCCGAGATGCTGGAAATAGCTTTCGCCAACCTCCGTGGGATGGCGCGTGAAGGGATTGCCGCTCATGGCCTGTGCATAGCCGGTTCGCGCCCGCCCTTCCAGACTCACGCCGCCGCCGCTAGAGTTGATTGACGTAAACGTAAGGGGAAGATGATGGCCGAGGCCTATATCGTCGATGCGGTGCGCACCGCCGGTGGCAAAAGAGGCGGGGCGCTGCGCGATTGGCACCCGGTCGATCTTGCCGCCCGGGTGTTGAATGCGCTGGTCGATCGGACGGGTATCGATCCTGCCGCGATCGACGATGTGGTGATGGGCTGCGTCGGTCAGGCCGGCGAGCAGGCCTTCCACGTTGGCCGCAACGCGGTGCTCGCTTCGAAGCTGCCGCAGTCGGTCCCCGCGGTGACGATCGATCGTCAATGCGGCTCGTCGCAGCAATCGGTCCATTTCGCCGCCCAGGCGGTGATGAGCGGAACCCAGGACATCGTCATCGCCGCCGGAGTCGAATCGATGACCCGGGTGCCGATGGGCCTTCCCGTCACGCTGCCGATGCAGCACGGCATTGGCACCGGGCCCTTCCCGAAAAGCATTCAGGAGCGATTCGGGGTCGCGATGTTCAGCCAGTTCGTCGGCGCCGAGATGATCGCCGCCAAATATGGCTTCGCGCGGGACGAACTGGATGTGTTCGCGCTTGAAAGTCATCGGAAGGCGGCGCGCGCTACCGCGGCAGGCGCTTTCGCGGACGAGATTGTCGCGGTCGAGGTGACCAACGAGGCGGGCGAACAGGTCGTGCATGATCGCGACGAAGGCGTGCGCGGGGATGCGACCTTGGAAGGGATCGCGGCGGTGAAGTTGCTGCAGGAGGGCGGCCGGATCAGCGCCGCCAACGCCTCGCAGATCTGCGATGGCGCGTCGGGCGTGATGATTGCCGGCGCGGCTGCGCTGAAGGCGCACGGTCTGACCCCGCTGGCGCGTATCCATAATCTGACGGTCACCGCCGGCGATCCGGTGATCATGCTGGAGGAGCCGATTCCTGCGACCGCCCGGGCCCTAGGCCGTGCCGGGATGACGATTGGCGATATCGATCTCTACGAGGTCAATGAAGCGTTCGCGCCGGTGCCGCTCGCCTGGCTGCGCGAGACCGGGGCGGACCCGGCCAGGCTCAATGTCAATGGCGGTGCGATCGCGCTCGGGCATCCGCTTGGCGCCTCGGGCGCGAAGCTGATGGCCACGCTGACTCACGCGCTAAAGGCGCGGGGCGGGCGGTACGGCCTGCAGACGATGTGCGAAGGCGGCGGCATCGCCAATGTCACGATCATCGAAAACCTCGCCGCCTAACGGCGAAAACGCCCGCCGGATCGTTCCGGCGGGCGCTTCATTTGCCTGAATTCCGATTCGCTTAGCGGCGACGGCCGCAGCTGGGCGGATCCGCATTCGGGCCGCTGTCGGAATCCGTCGTGCGGCTGCCGCGGCCGGCGCTGGGCGGATCGGCATTCTGGCCGCTATCGGCGTCGGTGCAGCCGCGGATGCGGTTGCGGCCACGGCCACGGCCCGGCGGATCGGACGTCGCGCCGCTGTCGCTGTCGGTGACCTGATAGGCGGAAGCCGTGCCGCCCAGCACCATCAGCGCGCCGCCACCGGCGATCGCGCCGCCCGCCACGCGCGTCAGGAACGAACGGCGGCTCAGTTTACGAGTCGGTTTCATGCAAGGACCCTCCCCATGCTCAACAGGAGCGGGCGAGGTCTTAGACCCTTTCCAATACCGTAACAATACGACCTTTGTCGGATGTGGTTCAGCCGTCGATCCAGCCCTGGCCGTCGGAAAACCGCGCATGGCCGCTTGGCTTGCGGCCGAAGCCGGGCTGCGGCTTCCGGGTGGGCTGCGGCGGCAGCTGGATGGCCTCGACAGCCTCGTCGTCCAGCAGCTCGTCAAAGGCGATCCCGGCCTGGCCGTTCGAAAGCCAGGCGATCGTACCGAAGCTTTCGAAATCGCCGCGTTTCAGCATGATGTCGGTGCCGATCGCGGGCAGGTCTTCGCCGGCGATGCGGGCGCCGCCCAGGGAAAGATCACGGATCGAAACGCTGCGCTCGCCGCTCACCAGGATGAGGCGCGCCGCCAGCAACATGGGCTGACGCGCGAATTGGCGTGTCTCGAGACCACGTTCGCTGCCGAAGGGTGCGGATTGACTTGCGCTCACGGCGACCGATCCTTTCAAAAATGCCGGCCGTTGAATAGGGCCTTATCCCTAAGAGCACGTTAAGCATGGCGCTTTTCTGCCAGCCCGCGGATCGATAGGAACGGAGCGAAGGGAGACAAGTTCCATGAAACTCGACAACGGCATTTCGGCGGTCGTCACCGGCGCCGCCTCCGGCCTCGGCGAGGCGACGGCGCGGGCCTTTGCGGCAAGAGGCGTGAAGGTCGCGGTTTTCGATCGCGATGCAACGAAGGGAGAGAAGGTCGCGGCGGAGATCGGGGGTGTGTTCTGCCAGGTCGACGTCACGTCGGACGAAGCGGTCGATGCCGGCTTCGCCAAGGCGCGCGAGGCGCATGGACAGGAGCGGCTCTGCATCAATTGCGCCGGCGTTGCCAATGCGATGAAGACGGTCGGGCGCGACAAGGTGACCGGCGAGGTCAAGCGCTATCCGATGATGCAGTTCGAACTCGCCATCCAGATCAACCTGATCGGCAGCTTCCGGGTACTCGCCGCCAGCGCGGCCGGGATGGCAACGCTCGATCCGCTGGAGGACGGCGAAAAGGGTCTGATCGTCAATACCGCCAGCGTGGCGGCCCAGGATGGCCAGATCGGCCAGGCCGCTTATGCGGCATCGAAGGCCGGGGTGCTTGGCATGGCGCTCCCGATCGCCCGCGATTTGATGAACGAGGGGATTCGGGTGAACACGATCCTGCCCGGCGTATTCGAAACGCCGATGGTGGCGATGATGCCGCAGAATCTGAAGGACGCTCTGGCTGCCCAGGTCCCCTTTCCGAAGCGGCTTGGTCAATCGGACGAATATGCCCGTCTCGCCGTGTTCATGGCGGAGAATCCGTATCTCAACGGCGAATATGTGCGGCTGGACGGCGCCATCCGGATGGCGCCGAGATAAAGTCTACCAGAGCCCGTGCGCCCGCCCGTCGATGATCCGCGCCGGTACGCCGTTCCACGTCGTGCTACGGCCTGACGCGGGGCGGGCAGGGGTCGATCGCCGACCGCGCTCGCGCCGCGCCTCGGCGGCGAGCGACTCATCCGTCGCTTCCCAATCGATCTGCGCGCTGCGGCCCTGGTTGATCCGCGGCCCCTGAGGCGCTCGTTGGCCAGCCTCGGTGGCGTAAGAAAGACGTGGCATGCGCCCCGCATCCGCGGCGGGCGCGATCGAACTTTGGATCAACAGGGCGAGCAGCAGTTCCATGCCAATGCTTTGCGCCCATCCTCGCAAAGCCTTCGTGCACGGATGGGGTTAATCGAGCGCTAGCCAAGTCGGCGGGTGGCGGAGAAGCGCGCCTCAAGGTCTCGCGCCTCGATTGAACGATTCTCGCACCAGATGCGCGGTCACGTTGGCCGTCTGCTCCGGCGCGAGCTCGGTCGCGGCGCGATAGAGAGCGATGCCCGCGGCGCATTGCCGTTCCGGCGTACCGCGGTCGATCGAACCATCGTTGATCGCCCGCGCCAAGGCCGGGTCGATCGCCCGGATGCGCAGGAACCATTGCGCCCCGTCCGCTTCGCTGAGCGGTCCGCGCGGCACCCGCTGCCGGCTCTCGCCACGTCGCGCCGCCCGGAACTGGAGTGCATTCGCTTCGCCGACGGTGGCAAGCGCGGCCGGCGGCAGTCGCTGACCTTGCGCCCCGCTGGCCAGGAATGCAGCGCAGAGCGGTGCACCCGCCCGCCGCAGCCTGATCAGGGTGGCCAGATTGGCGTCGGCCAGCGCGTCGAGCTCGGCCACCGGAGCATTGGCGATCGCTTCCGCCTTGCCGGCGATGAAGGCGCGGAGGCGGGCAATGGCGGCCTGATCCGCGGCTTCGGCACCGTCGCGATTCTCGATTTCCGCGAGGGCGGAGAGATAGGCTTGATAGTCGCGCGGATAGAGGTCGCGGAACGCGGCGAGGGTGGCGCTGAGCGCAGGCTGCCGTTCCAGCCGCGTCGCGACCGAGAGCGGCGAGGCCTGCTGGCTGATCAGGAATGTGACGAACAACACAAACCCGACGCCAAACACGAGGATCGGCAACCAGCCAGTGCGGGTCAAGAGCGAGACGCTCCGGATTGGGGTTGGGCCGGCCGGGTGGCATCGCGCAGGATTTGCGCCATGACATTGGCCGCAACAGGATCGGGCAGTTCGGTAATCGACCGGTATATGGCAACACCAGCTTCGCATTGCTGGCTGGCCGGCGCACGTTCGATGCTGCCATTGTCGATCAAAGGCGCAAGATTCGGCGCGTTTACTGAAATGCGCTCGAACAACCGCCTGCCGTCGGCGGGACTCAATGCCGGCCGGCTAACCCGGCGGCTCGTTTCGGCCTGCCGCGCGGCTGCCAGTTGCAGGGATACCAGCTGCGCCTGGAGAGGCCTTGCACGTACCGGAAGCTGCTGACCGGGCTGCACGCCGCCCAAAGCATATTGGGCACACAGATTCACGTCCCCGGAGCGCAATTCGGTTATGAAGCCAAGCGTCGCCGCCGCAAGGGCGCGAAGCTCCGCATTCGGTGCGTTCGCCACTGTGCCGGCCTTGCCCTGGAGGAAAAGGCTGAACTCGCGAGCCGCGGCCTGAGCGACCGCTTGACGCGGGCTGTTGTTCGCCACATCCGCGAGACGCAGCAATATGGTCTCAAAATCTTGCGGATAATGGGTGCGCATCGCCATCGCCATAATCGCTGCATTGGGATCGGCGTCCAGGTCCCGGGCTATATCCGCACCTGTTACCCTGCCGCGCGAGCACATCCCCAACAGAAAAATAAAGGCGACGGCAATTCCGACGGCCAGCCGCCAGCCGCTCAGCATGGACGGTGTATTCAGATAGCCGCTCATCACGATGCTCCCTTGCAACGGCTAAGAGGCGGGTCACTCAAACGCAAGATGGTAGGGAATGTTCGGTCTTGGGAAGGTTGCTGACTTGGCGCCGTCCCCATTCTAGTCTTGAGGCCGGGAGGATTGGAAGGTTGCAGCCGCTAAGCGGGATTCGCATCGTTGAATTCGCGGGGCTGGCCCCGGCGCCGTTCGCGGCGATGATGCTGGCCGATCATGGCGCCGAGGTAATCCGGATCGAGCGCGCCGGCTGGATCCCGCCCATCCCGCCGGACAAGGACATTCTTCGGCGTGGGCGCAGTGAAATTCTTACACTCGATCTGAAGAATCAGGATCATATTGCTCAAACAAAATCACTATGTGGCGAAGCCGATGGCCTGATCGAAGGCTATCGGCCGGGCGTCATGGAGCGGCTCGGGCTGGGGCCGGAGGAGCTGCGCGGCTGCAATGCCCGGCTCGTCTACGGCCGGATGACCGGCTGGGGTCAGGAGGGACCGCTCGCTTCGGCGGCGGGGCATGACATCAACTACATCGCGCTCGCCGGCAACCTGCACGGTTATGGCCGCGCCGATGCGCCGCCGACGCCGCCGGCCAATGCAATAGGGGATTTCGGCGGAGGCGGGATGATGCTCGCTTTCGCCATGCTCGCCGGCATTCTGAACGCGCGCGCCACCGGCAAGGGCAGCGTGATCGATTGCGCGATGGTCGATGGCGCCGCGATCCTTGCCGCCCAGACCTGGACCCTGCTTGCCGCCAACATGTGGAAGGATGTGCGCGGCACGAACCTGCTCGATAGCGGCGTTGCCTTCTACGACAGCTATGAATGCGCTGATGGCGAATGGTTGGCGGTTGGCGCCCTGGAGCCACAATTCTTTCTTGTTCTCAAGGAGAAGCTGGGGCTTTCTTCCAACCAATTCGACGCTGGACTTCGGGCGGAGCTAGAGGCGCTGTTCCGCGGCCGGCCGCGCCGATATTGGCTGGATCTGCTGGAGGGCACCGATGCCTGTGTCGCCCCCGTCCTCAGCCTCGCCGATGCCCCGGGGCACTCCCACAACCTGCACCGCGGCACCTTCGCCAATCCGAACGGCTATACCGAGCCGGCCCCGGCCCCTCGCTTCAAGGATCTGTAGGATGCTCGATCTTTCCCGCCGCGCCGCCTATGACGACGAGCATGACCTGTTCCGCGATCAGGTCCGCAAGTTCCTCGACCGCGAACTGACACCGCATCTCGATCGCTGGGAAGAGCAGGGCGAGATCGACAAGCCCTTCTGGCGCAAGGCCGGCGAGGCGGGATTGCTGTGCGCGACCGTGCCGGAGGCCTATGGCGGACTGGGGCTCGATTACCGCTACAATGCGGTGATCGACGAGGAGATCGCCTATCTGGGCTCCACCGCCGGTATTGGCCTCCACTCGGACATCGTCGCCCCCTATCTGGTCCATTACGGCTCGGAGGAAATGAAGCGGCACTGGCTGCCCAGGATGATCTCCGGCGAGACACCGACCGCGATCGCCATGACCGAGCCGGGCGCGGGTTCGGACCTGCAGGGCCTCCGCACGACCGCCATCGCCGACGGCGACGATTATGTCGTCAACGGCTCCAAGACCTACATCACCAACGGGCAGCACGCCGATCTCATCATCGTCGCCGCCAAGACCGATCCGGCCGAGGGGGCCAAGGGCATCTCGCTGGTCCTCGTCGAATCGGATCGCCCCGGCTTCCAGCGCGGCCGCAACCTCGACAAGATCGGCCTGCACGGCCAGGATACGTCGGAGCTGTTCTTTCAGGACGTGCGCATCCCCAAGACCAATCTCATCGGCGCCGCCGGCGCCGGCTTCGCCTATATGATGACCCAGCTGCCGCAGGAGCGCCTGCAGATCGCGGTCGGGGCGCAGGCATCGGCCCAGCGCGCCTTCGACGAGGCGGTTCGCTTCACCAAGGAGCGAAAGGCGTTTGGCCGCACCGTCTTCGAGTTCCAGAACACCCGCTTCACGCTCGCCGATCTGAAGGCCAAGCTGCAGGTCGGCTGGGCCCATCTCGATTGGGCGCTGAGCCGTCACATCGCCGGCAACCTCACCGCCGACGAAGCGAGCGCCGCCAAGCTCTGGCATACCGAGTTGCAGTGGGAGGTCTGCGACGCGGCGCTGCAGTTGCACGGCGGCGCCGGCTATATGAACGAATATCTGATCGCCCGCCTGTGGCGGGACGCCCGCGTCACCCGCATCTTCGGGGGCACCAACGAGATCATGAAGGAAGTGATCGGCCGCGCCGTCTAGGCCATATGCTGTCGCTGGAAGGCGATGGCTGCCCCCAGCAGGCCTGGCTCCTCGATGCGGGCGAGCACGACCGCGGTGCGCTGCATCCGCTCACGATACCGCCCTTTGGCGGTGAATCGCGCCTCGAACGCCGGCGCGCGCAGCAGATGATCGATCCGGTTGGCGATGCCGCCGGTGATGGCAACGCCCATCGCGCCCTGGGCCAAGGCGATGTCGCCCGCCGCCGCGCCGAAGCAGCGGACGAAGATTTCGAGCGCGCGTTCGGCCTGTTCGTCCTCGCCGGCAATCGCCGCCGCCCACAGGTCCCCGGCCTTCATCGGATTCCATTCGCCGCCGCCGAGGAAGCGATAGATGTCGATCAGGCCGGGCCCGGAAACGATCCGCTCGACGGAAGCACGGCCGTAGCGGGCGACCAGCGCGTCGGCGAGTTCCTCCTCCTCCGGGTCGAGCGGCGAGAAGCCGATATGCGACGCCTCGGTCTCGATCACGCTGACGTCATGGCGGCGGTCGAGGATCGCGACGCCGAGGCCGGTGCCGGGGCCCATCACGGCGACGATGCCGCGGTCCGGAAGCCGCTCCGGCCCGCAGACCGGTGTCAGCTCATCCGGTTCGAGGATGGCGACCGCATGGGACACGGCGCCGAAATCGTTGAGCAGGGTCAGCCGGTCGAGGCGGAGATCGTCGGCGATCGAATGGCGGGGAATGCGCCAGTCATTGTTCATGAAGCGGAGCACATCGCCTTCGATCGGGGCGGCGACCGCCAACCCGGCATGGCGCGGAAGTTCGGCTCCTTCCTCGGCCGCGAATTTCGTCCAGGCGGCGGTGAGGCCGGCAAGGTCGCGCGAGCGATAGCGGCGCATCGGGCCGATGCGGGGCCGCTCGCCCCCGGCCAGGTCCGCGATCGCGAAGCGGCAGTGGGTGCCGCCAATATCGCCGACAACGATCCGGGTCACCGGTTTCGCCGTCCTTCGACCAGCGAGTCGACCAGGCCGGGATCCGCGAGCGTCGACGTGTCGCCGAGCGCGCCATAGTCGTTCTCGGCAATCTTCCTCAGGATGCGGCGCATGATCTTGCCGGATCGGGTCTTGGGCAAAGCGGGCGTGAAGTGGAGCAGGTCGGGCGAGGCGATCGGGCCGATCTCGGTTCGAACCTGCTGGCGCAGTTCCCTTTCCAGCGTGTCGCTCGCCTCCTCGCCGGCGTTCAGCGTCACATAGGCGTAAATGCCCTGGCCCTTGATATCGTGCGGATAGCCGACCACCGCCGCCTCGGCGACCAGGGGATGGGCGACCAGGGCGCTTTCCACCTCGGCGGTGCCGAGCCGGTGGCCGGAGACGTTGAGCACGTCGTCCACGCGCCCGGTGATCCAATAATAGCCGTCGGCGTCGCGGCGGCAGCCGTCGCCGGTGAAATATTTGCCTTTGTAGGTGCTGAAATAGGTCTGCACGAAGCGGTCGTGATCGCCATAGACGGTGCGCATCTGGCCCGGCCAGGAACCGGCGATGCAAAGATTGCCGGACGCTTCGCCCGCGAGAGGCTGGCCCTCTCCGTCCACCAGCTCCGGCTCGATGCCGAAGAAGGGCCGGCCGGCGCTGCCCGGCTTCATGGCGTGTGCGCCGGGAAGGGTGGTGATCATGATCCCGCCGGTCTCGGTCTGCCACCAGGTGTCGACGATCGGGCAGCGTTCGTCACCGACGATGCGGTGATACCATAGCCAGGCCTCCGGATTGATCGGTTCCCCCACCGTGCCGAGCAGCCGGATCGACGAGCGGTCGTGCTTCTTCACCGGCGCCTCGCCTTCCCGCATCAGGGCCCGGATCGCGGTTGGCGCGGTATAGAAGATGTTGACCCGATGACGCTCGACAACATCCCAGAAGCGGCTTGAATCCGGAAAGTTCGGAACGCCCTCGAACATGAAGCTGGTCGCGCGGCTGGCGAGCGGGCCGTAGACGACATAGGAGTGGCCGGTGACCCAGCCGACATCGGCCGTGCACCAGAAAATCTCGCCCGGCCGATAATCGAACACATAATGGAACGTGGTCGCAGTCCAGACCGCATAGCCACCCGTCGTGTGCAGCACGCCCTTGGGCTTTCCGGTCGAGCCCGACGTGTAGAGGATGAACAGCGGATCTTCGGCGTCCATCGGCTCGCAGGGACAATCCTCGCCGGCCTCGTCGCGAAGCGCATGCCACCAATGATCGCGGCCATCCTCCATCGCGATCCCGTTGCCGGCCTGGCGAACGACCAGCACCGCCTCGATCGGCGTGCCCCGCGCCAGCGCCGCATCGACATTGGCCTTCAGCGGCACCAGCTTGCCGCCCCGATTGCCGCCGTCGGCGGTGATCAGAAAGCGGCTGCCGCAATCCTCGATCCGGCCGTGCAGCGCCTCGGGCGAGAAGCCGCCGAAGACGACGCTGTGAACGGCGCCGATCCGGGCGCAGGCCAGCATCGCCACCGCCGCTTCGGGTATCATCGGCAGGTAGACGGTCACCCGGTCGCCCTTGCCGGCACCGAGCCGCTTCAGCGCGTTCGCCATCCGCACGACTTCGGTGTGCAGCTCGGCATAGGTCAGCCGGCGGGTGACGCCGGGCGCGTCGGCCTCCCAGATAATCGCCGTCTCATCGCCATGGTCGGCGAGATGCCGGTCGACGCAATTGTAACAAATATTGAGAACACCGTCCTCGAACCATTTGATATTGACTGGATCGAAGGACCAGTTGGCGATCCTGGCCGGCGGCGCGATCCAGTCGATCCGTTGCGCCTGCTCGGCCCAGAATCCATCCGGATCGGCGAGCGACCGGCGGTGCATCTCCTCATATTGGGCGGCTGTGCAATGGGTCTCTTCGCGGGCGGCGGCAGGAGGCTCGATGCGGTCGCTCATCGGCCCGGCATACAGGCTGGCAGGAACCGAAACCAGCCGCGGCGGTTGAAATCCGGCGCCAACGGCCCATCTTTCCGTGCGAGCGACAGGCCGCGTTTCGATTGCGCCCTGGCAATCGTTTCGGTAGCGAGCGCTCCCTTGCGGCGCCGAGCCGTATTATCTATGTAATACACACGGACTTCGGAAGCGCCAGATCGTGACGAGCATTGCCCTGACTGATGAATCGCCTTCCTGGACGGGGCTGCTCCGCGATCAGTGGCGCGCCGGCCTCGCGTTGCTCGTCATGCTCGGCCTGTTCGCGGCGACCGCGATCGGCCTGGCGCTGCGCGATCCTTCCGGGGATGCCGCTTTCGCGCAGCTTCAGACGCCGGCCGCGCGCGAGGAGCTGCGCCGCGCCGCGATCGCCACTTCCGCGACGCAGCTCCGCCGGGTGACGGCGCAGGACGCGCTCCAGATCAACGCGGAAATCCCGGTCGCCAACGTGGCCAACCCGGCTGCGAGGCCCTTCCTTCTGAACGGATCGGGTGCTGCCGATCGGCTTCGTTCGCTCGATTGCCTGACCGCCGCGATCTATTACGAGGCGGCGAATGAATCGACCGACGGCCAGCGCGCCGTCGCCCAGGTGGTGCTGAACCGGGTTCGCCATCCCGCTTATCCGGCCTCCGTTTGCGGCGTCGTCTTCGAAGGCGCGCGGCGTAGCACCGGCTGTCAGTTCTCCTTCAGCTGCGACGGCTCGCTGCGCCGGGTGCCGATGCCGGCCGTGTGGCAGCGGGCCCGCACGGTGGCCGAGGCCGCCCTGAGTGGTTTCGTCTACGCGCCGGCTGGCTGGTCGACCCATTATCACGCCAATTATGTCGTGCCCTATTGGGCATCCAGCCTGGTCAAGACGGTGACCGTCGGCGCCCACATCTTCTATCGCTGGCGCGGTGGCTGGGGCCGCCCGCCGGCCTTCCTGAACCGCTACACCGGGGTCGAGCCGGCGATTGCCTGGCGCGGCGGCTTTGGCCAGCCGACGGCGCAGGAGCGGGCGCTGGCCGCCGCCGCAGCGGGCGATCCCGATGCGATCGCCGCGGCCGCCGCGCAGGGCGCGCCGCCGATCGGCTCCATGGACAGTTTCCAGCGCGCGGTGTTGCGTCGCTACGAGCCTTTGCAGCGTTCCACCGCGACGGAGATCGCGCGCGAGCGCGTCCGGGCCGACCCGGGCATGACAAACAGCCAGCGTTGGGCGCTCACCGGCGACGATCAGGAAGCGGCGACGCCGCAGCAGCGACCGCTGGGCCGCTGGGCGACCGAGCCCGCCGATACGCCGCCGCCTCCGGCCGCGGGAGCAGCCGTTGGACAGCCGATGCCCGCGCCGCTGAACTGACCGCCTTTTCGCTGTCCGAGCGATCATCGCCGCGATAGGCTGGGGCGATGAATCCGATCTTCGCCGGTCAGCCGACCTCGATCTTCGAACATATGTCGGGTCTCGCCCGCGCGCATGACGCGGTTAATCTGGGTCAGGGCTTCCCGGACTTCGGCTGGCCGGACGATGTCGTCGCCAGGGCGGCCGAGGCGCTGGAAAGCGCCTCCAACCAATATCCGCCGATGCGGGGTCTGCCGATCCTGCGTGATGAAGTGGCGGCCTGTTACCGGCGTCGGCAGGGCCTGGCGGTCCAGCCGGACCAGGTGATCGTCACCTCCGGCGCCACCGAAGCGATCGCCGCCAGTCTGCTCGCGCTTATCGAGCCGGGCGACGAGGTGCTGCTGATCCAGCCGGTTTATGACGCCTATCTGCCATTGGTGCAGCGCGCCGGGGGCGTGCCCCGGTTTGCCAGTCTGACCCCGCCCGGCTGGCGGCTGACCGGGGAGGTGCTGGCCGCCGCCTGCACCCCGAAGACCCGTCTCGTGCTGTTCAACAATCCGCACAATCCGACCGCGCGGGTCTTCGATCGCGAGGAATTGACGCTGCTCGCCGATCACTGCGTCCGCCACGACGCGCTCGTCATGTCCGACGAGGTCTGGGAGGAACTGGTCTTCGATGGAGCCAAGCATATCCCCCTCGCATCGTTGCCGGGCATGGCTGAGCGGGTCGTGAAGGTCGGCTCCGCCGGCAAGATGTTCTCGCTCACGGGCTGGAAGGTCGGATGGGTCGTCGCCCCGTCGGCGCTCGCCGAGACCATCGCCAGGGCACACCAGTTCCTCACCTTCACCACCGCACCCAATTTGCAGGCCGCGGTCGCCTACGGCCTGGGCAAGGAGGATGCCTATTTCGACGCCATGCGGACCGCCTTTTCGGCGCCGCGCGATCGGATGCGGGCCGGCCTGGAAGCGATCGGCTATCGGCCGTTGCCGGCCGAGGGCACCTATTTCATGACCGTCGATCTCGCCGCATCGGGGATCGCGATGGACGACCGCAGCTTCTGCGAGCGCGCCGTGACCGAGGCGGGCGTGGCGGCGATCCCGCTCTCCGCCCTCTATACGCGGGATGCAGTGACGACGACGATCCGCCTCTGTTTCGCCAAGCTTGATTCAACGATCGATGCGGGTGTCGAGCGTCTGGCGACGGCACGGCGGCTGTTCGCCTAGCGCCCGAGATCGCCCTCCGGACGGTAGCGCGTCTCGATGAAGCGGTGTTCGGTGGCGAAGCTGGAGCTGCGGCACTCGTCCAGGTTGCGGCAGATTTCGGCGAGCTCGTCGGCGACGATGTCGAGACTCTCGCTGATCCGGCGGCTATTCTCGGAGGCAGCACCGCGCTCGTTCGGCGAGAGGGCGAGATAGGAATCGACCAATCGCGGCAGGTGGCCACCGATCAGCCGCCGCGCCTCGCCGGCGATCGGTTCGTTCGCCGGCAGATCGGCGAGGTGCGGCTGGAGCTGGGTGAGGCGCGCCAGGATTTGATCGGCGGCGGGCAGGGCGGCGCGCGGCAGGTCCGAGGCGCGGTCGGCGAGATAGTGTCCGCACCGGGCCGCCAGGGTGGCGAGCGGCATCCGCTGCAGCGCCTCCTCGTGCGAAAGCTGCGGTTCGCGCACCCCGGCGCCGCGCGTTGGGAAGGAAAGACTGACCAACGCCGCCAGGAAGAAGGCGGGCAGGGCGATCAACCAGGTGAGGAAGGTGATCGATGCGCCGGCGATACTGGCCACGATCAGCGCGAAAACGAGCATCAGGAAGATGATCGTGCCGCGCCGCACCCGGCCGAACGCCTCGCCGAAGCCGCGGCGGATGCGCCGCGCATTGGCCTCCCGCCCGGCGCGGGTGCCGATCTGCCGCATCAGGAAGTCCTCGGTTTCTATGAGGACGCGTTCCAGATCCCTGCTCATTGCGGCGGGGCGGTCTCCCCGCCATCCTTGTAACGGCTTTCGATGAATCGCCCCTGCGTTTCGAAGGCGTTCAGATCCTCGCGCGCCAGCCGCCGGCCGAGATCGTCGAGCGCTGTCTTGGCGGCGTCGAGACCCTGGACAAGCCGCTGGTCGACGGTCAGGCCTTCGCCGTCGCGTTCGCTCCGGTAGGCGCTCGGGACCCGCTCGTAACGCTCGATCAATTCGGGCAGGTGCTTGCCCATCAGCCGCCGGGCGTCCTGCGCCAGCGGATCGAGCTGGTTGGTATCGCCCAGCCGGCTCTCGAGCAGCGGCAGCCGCTGGCTGATCGCATCGATCGTTCGGGTGGCGGGGGCGGGTAGCGCGGCGCGCTTGCGAACCAGCAGGCTGTCCAGCCGCTGCACGACCGCATGGTTCGGCATGTCTTCCTTGTAATCGACGATCGCCCGCTCGCCCGGCCACATGGAGAACAGGATGACGGAGAGGAACATCAGGCTGAAGACGACGAACAGGCCGGTGAGGCCGATACCGTTGAGGATCAGCCCCGCGACAATCGCACCGGTCAAGATCACGGCGGAGGCGATGGCGATGTTGGCGACCTTGCGGCCGATCGCCAGCGCGCCGCGCGAAACCTGCCGGGCGGCGGCGTCGCGCGCCGCCGAACCGCGGTCGATGCGGCCCATCACCTCGTCGAAACGGGCGATCGCCTGGTTGACCTGACGGGAGGTGCTCATCGCCGCGCCCGCGTCAGCCCTCGATCGCGCTCAGCGGATTGTCGGCGCTGGTGCCGATCTGCCGGTTCTGCTCGACGCCTTCGGCGCGGGCGATATAGCCCCGGCTTTTCTCCACTTCGCGGCCCAGCGTTTCCACCGTCTGCTTCATGTTGCCGAGCGCCTCGATCTTGAAGCGATCGATCGTGTCCATCGTGTCGTAGATGTTCTGGAATGCGCGCTGGAGCGTCTCCAGCGGAATGGTCGAGGATGCGGCCTGCTTGTGGATCTCGCCGGTCTGGCTCTTCAGCAATTCGCCGGTCCTCTCGATCATGCCGGCGGTCGTGGTGTTGAGCGCGGTGATCTGCTCGAGCACCAGCCGCTGGTTGGTCAGCGCCTGGGCGACGGTGACGGCGGTGCGCAGCGCCGAGACCGTCGTGGTCGAGGCGCGATCGACGCCTTTGACCAGCTCGACATTGTTCTTCTTGACCAGATCGAGCGCCAGATAGCCCTGCACCGTCACCGCCATCTGGGTCAGCAGATCGGTGGTCCGCTGGCGGGTGTAGAAGAGCGCGGTTTCGCGGATCGCCTTGGCCTTGGCCGGATCGGTGGCGTCCAGCTCGTTCGCCTTGTCTTCCAGCTTGCTGTCGAGCGTCTTGGAGATGTGGATCATCTGCTCGAGCTTGCCCATCGTCTTCCACATATTGGCGCGCTCGACGTCGATCGCCGCATTGTCCTTCAGCAGCTCATCCTTGCCGGAGCCGAGCGCGTTCAGGATCGAGGCGATGTGGGTCTGCGACGACTGGTATTTCATGAAATAGCCGCGCAGCGAATTGCCCCAGGGGATGAACCCGAACAGCTTGCGCGGCTTGACCCCGCGGCCGGGATCGAGGCTCTCGACAGTCTTGCGAAGCTCGGTGAGGTTGGCGCCGATTCCGGTGTCCGCGTCGATCGCCTTCACCGGCCGGTCGAGGAACCGGTTCGAATGGCCGGCGGCCTCCATGATCTCCTTGCGGCCCATGGTGGTCAGCTGGTCGACCTTCTTGCCGAAATCGGGCGAATTGGCGTCGAGCGCGACCAGTTGGTCGACAAAACCGTCCACCTTCGCTTCGAGCTCGGTCTTTTGCTCCTCCTTGAGCGGCACGAGGCCAGCCGCCTGGCCGGGCTCGACGCTCTGCAGCGGCTTGGGCGGATCGAGCGTCAGCGTGCTCGCCGCTTCCGTTTCGGTGGCGGTGGTCGTCTCGGTCTGGGTAGCCATGTCAGTCCCCATGTCTCTCTTCGGGTTGAGATTGGGGCGTCGCGGCCCCAAGCGCAAGGGAGAACGTGTATTATTTCGCTAGATCACCTCGCGCGCCGCCCGGTCCGGCGGGCGCCGACGCCAAGCTCGTCGAGGAGGTGATCCATGCCATAAGCGTGCCGCAGCGCCGCCGTAACCGCCGCGGTGGTGACGAGCACGGATCGGTTGAGCTGCGGATCGTAGCCGTAGGCGTTGCGCTGGGTGAGGACGGTGGAATCGAAATTGGCGCCGACGATCTCGCCCGCCGCATTGACCGCCGGCGAGCCGGAGGAGCCGCCGATCGTGTCGGTAGAGGCGGCGACGTTGAACACCGTATCGGCCGGGATGCGCGAGCGGGCCGCGGCGAGACGCGGCGCAAGATCGAACGGTTCCGCGCCGGTCGCCCGTTCCCACAGGCCGGCGAAGGTCGTGCGCGGCTCCACCACGCGGCCCTCGTGGGTCCAGCCGCGGATGCGCCCATAGGTCAGGCGCAAGGTGCCCGTGGCATCGGGATAGAGGCTGGTGCCGTAGACGGCGAAGCGGGCGCGGGCGAGCGCCTCGCTGGCGCGGTCGGTCGCCGCCTGCACCCGATCCTCATAATCGCTTCGGGCGCCGCGGGTGATGGGCTGGATCGCCAGCGCGAAGCGGATCAACGGATCGTCGGACGCCTGCACCGCGGCAAGCCCTCCTTCCCAGAGCGCCTGGCGCACTGCGGGGTCGCCGAGCCTGCTGCCCGCGATCACGCGTGCGGCCAGCGTCTCGGGCGATTCGTTGCCGAGCAGCTGGCGAACGCGCGGATCGTCGACGGTCAGGATCTCCCGTGTCTTCGACAGCCACCAGCTCATCTGCAGGGTGTCGAGCGCGGGATAGGTCGGCCGTTCGGCCAGCAGCTGGCGCCGGACACCGGCCAGCCGCGCGTCGCCATAGGCGGCCAGCCGCTCGGCGCTCGGCCGTGCCCGCTCCTGTGCGGCGCGGACGATCTGGTTGGCCCATGTAAAGAGCTGCGATCCGCCGCCGGCCCTCATCTCCAGCATCGCGAAGGCCGGATAGAGCCGGCGGGCCTCGCCCTGCAGTGCGGCAAGATCGGCCCACGGGTCGCCGATCTCGCGCGACAGCTCGGCGTCCGCGGTGACCCGGCGGCGGAAGTCGGCTTCCGCCGCTTCGCGTCCGGCCATGAAGCGGGCGTCGATCAATGCCTGCATCCGGCCCATGCCGCGCTTGTAGGTGTTTTCAACGCTGCCCAGCGCCTGCGCCGCGACGAAGCGGTTCTCCGCACTTTCCTCGCCGAACCGGATCAGCCGGCCGCGCAGCTCGGACGCAACCAGTTGGTCGAGCGGCAGCATGACATCGCGGATCGTCGCGAGCTGCGCCTGGGTCAGCAGCCGCTGGGTGGCGCCCGGGCTGCCGGCGACGAATACCGGCTGGTCCGGCGCCGGAGCGGCTTCCGTCCAGCGGAAATGGTTCGGCGTCGTCGCCGGCGCATCATTTTCGTAGATGCGGATCAGGGCCGCATCGAGACCGAAGCGGGGAAAACTGAAATTGTCGAGGTCGCCGCCAAATGCCGCCGCACGATGCTCGGGCGCGAAGGCGAGGCGGACGTCGGTATGCCGGCGATAGGTGTAGAGCTTGAACTGGCCGCCGCGATAGAGCGTGACGACTTGGCAGCGGCGGCCTTCGTCGCTTCCGCACGCCTCGCTCTCGATCCGTCCCGCCTCGGCGTCGCGCGCCTGGGTGAAGGCCTGGCCGGTCAGGCCGCGACCGGCCGCCTGCATCCGCTCGGTCACGTCATCGATCCGGACCAGGATCTCGGCCGTCATTCCGGGGCATTGCCGCTCCTCCGCCCGGCTGGCGGGAGTGAAGCCCAAGGCGCCATAATCGCGTTGCGGCGTCGAAAGGTTCTGGACGCAGGTCGCGACGCAATGCTCGTTGGTCAGGATCAGTCCCTCGGCCGACACCAGACCGGCCGAACAGCCGCCGATCCTGACCGAGGCCATCCGCACCCTGTCGAGCCACGCCTGGTCGATCCGGGTGCCGAGCGCCCGGTTCGCCGCGTCGATCGGGAAATTGTCGAACGTCCACATCCCCTCCTCGGCGTCGGCGGCGGTCGCGGCGGCGGTGAGGAGCAGGGCGAAGGCGAGGCGGCGCATGGATGATGGTTCCTTCGGGTTGCGCGCGCCGCCTAGCACCGGTCCGGCGCGTTTGTCAGCCGGTCACCGTGCGGCGGTTGCTTTGCCGCGGCGCGCATGTTGGCTATGCGTTCCGAAACGATCAGGGAGTTGCTCATGCGCCGCTTCGTTCTGTTGGGTCTTGCGACGGCCGGCCTCGTCGGCGTCGCGGTCGCCCAAACACCGGCCCGCACGCCGGCCGAACTCATCCAGAACCGCCAGGCCGGTTACAAGCAGATCGGTGCCGCTTTCCGCGGCCTGTTCGAACAGACCCGGGCGAGCGAACCGAATCCGGCGACGATACGGCAGCACAGCGCGACGATCGCCCGTCTGGCGCCGAATGTGAGCGGCTGGTTCCCCGCCGGCACCGGTCCCGAGACCGGTTTGCGCACCCGCGCCAAGGCGGAGATCTGGACCAGCCCGCAGGATTTCCGGACCGGTTCGGTCAATCTCGTCGTCGCGGCGCGCCGGATGGAGCAGGCGGCCGCCGGCAGCGACATGGCCGCGATACGCGAGGCGTTCCGCGCGCTGCAGGGAACTTGCGCCGCCTGTCATGACCGGTTCCGCGGGCCGGAGATCTGATGGCCGAAGAAGGCGGTCCCGCCGATCGGGTGCCGGTGTGGGATTTGCCCACGCGGGTCTTTCACGCCGCGCTGATCGTCCTGTTCCCGATTCTGTGGTGGTCGGGCAAGAACGAGCGTGTCGATATCCACATCGTCGCCGGGCTGACGATGCTGGGGTTGCTCGTCTTTCGCCTGATCTGGGGTTTCGTCGGCGGTTCCACCGCGCGCTTCACCGGTTTCGTGCGCGGCCCCGGCGCGGTCCTTGCCTATCTGCGCCGTCGCACCGGGCCGGCGCACGGACATAATCCGCTTGGCGGCTGGAGCGTCGT
>JBFWUJ010000033.1:0-7297 GCA_050247295.1 Sphingomonas sp.
CCGTGCGTCATCTCGCGCGCGGTCAGGCCGCCGGTCTGCTGGATCAGCCGGTCGGCGAGCGTCGATTTGCCATGGTCGATATGGGCGATGATCGAGAAGTTGCGGAGGCGGGAAAGTTCGGTCACGGCGCGCCGTTAGCAGGGCCGCTCGCCAGCGCCAACCACGCCGTCCGGAACCCAATCGCGCCGCGCCTCGTTTCGCTCACGCACAAGGCCGCTCCACCTGCGGTGCCTCAGGGAGAACCACCATGCTTTGGACCATCGTCGCCATTCTCGTCGTGCTCTGGCTGCTCGGCTTCGCGTTCCAGGTCGGCGGCGGCCTCATTCACGCGCTGCTGGTGCTGGCCGGCATCGTCCTCGTCTTCCAGATCATCACCGGCCGCCGCGTCGTCTGACGCCGACGCTTTAGCCGACCGGGTTCGGGCTCCGGCCCGGCGGCAACAGGTGCGCGGACGGCGCGATGTCCGCCGTCCAGCGCCCGTTCTGGAACAGGAGCGAGCGGGTCCGCAGGCAGTAGCCGCCACGGCGGCTGGCATCGCCACGCTCGCAGCGATCGATCCGGTAGGAGCAATTGACCCGTCCGGCCACCACTGCCGAGCAGCTCAGGCCTTCGATCCGAGGCGGTCGCGGCGGCCGGCGCCGGGCCGGTGGCGGCGGCAGCATCGCCGTCTCGATCGTCAGCAGATCGGCGGCTGTCGGCGGCGCGGCCGGCGGCGGCGGTGGCGGCGGTGGCGGTGGCGGCGCTGCGGGCGGCGGCGCGATGTCGACCGCGCCCCCCAGCGGATCCTCGCCCCGCTCGATCAGCGCGCAGGGGCTTTCGTTGCCGCGTGGCCCGGCCGCGCCCCAGCGGCGGAAGCTGCGGGTGTCGATATGGAAACGCTGGAAGGAATAGAAGCCGAGGCCGGTGCCGAACGCCCGACCGGACCGGGCGTGCATCGCGCACAGCCGCCGGAAAAGCTCGCGCCGCGCGAGCGGAACCCGAGGCACCAGATCCAGCGCGAAATAGTCGACATGGGCGCTGCGCTGCGCGCCACGCGCGCAACGATTGAGGCTGGGGTTTCGATAGCCCGAGACCGCGTCCACGTCGCCGACCGCCGGTTTCACCCAGTCGCGGATGTAGCGCAGGGTCATCGTCAGGCCCGGCCACAGCGTGAAGGGCGGCACTTCGAACGGCTGGCCGCCGCATTCGCGCCACATGCTGGCAGTCCTGAGGATCTGCCAGGTCGGCAGCACCCCGCGCACCCCGGCGGCTTCCTGCCAGGATTCGAAGGACATGATCTGTCCCTGCAGCTGCGGATTGGCGGCGAGCCAGACGCGATATTCCGCCTCGCCTTGGCCGTCGGGCAGTTGCTGCGCCCGAACCGGCGCGCAGACGGCAGCGATCATCGAGCAGGCTAGAGCGGCGATACGGGCAATGCGACGCATGGACCAACTATAGGCACAGGATCAGGGCGCTTGCCAACGCGCGATCAAAAAGGGAGCTCCGCCCCTCCGCGAAGGAGGGGCGAAGATGCTGCCCGGTCAGCGCCAGCGGCGGTAGCGGCAAACCCGATGGCGATGGCCGTGCCGATAGACCCAGCGGCAGACGCGGCGGTTGCGCCAGCGATTGCCGCGATAATGGCGATGGCCGCGATAATGGCGATGCCCGCGATAATGGCGGTGCCCCCGCGCGTGACGATGACCGTCGCCGCGATAATGGCGCTGTGCTTCGGCGGATTCGGTCGGCACGGTCAGCGCACCCATCGTTCCAAAGGCGATGGCGACGGCAACCACTAGTTTCAGTAAACGCATATGCTTGCACTCCCTGAAAGACCCCCGCGGCCCCGGAACGAAACGGCAGGCTCGATCCCCGCGTCCCGCCACCGCGCGTCAGGGCCGGTTCACGCGCGACAGGCTTTAGGCTAGGCCACGACCGCCCACGGCTCAACAGGATTCCCATGCGTTTTTTCGTCGCTCTCGCCACCGCCCTCCTCATTTCGGCCTGCGCGGCGCCCTCCGGAAGCAACAATCAGGTGACGGATTCGGACGCGGCCGCGCGCACCGTGGCGCCAATCCTGAACGAGCCGGAGGCGCGGGACTGGCACAGCTTCGCGCGGCCGGATGTAGCGCGGGTGACCCATGTTTCGCTCGATCTGGCGCTCGATTTCCCGAACCGCCGGATCGCCGGCACCGCGACGCTCGACCTGCAAGCCGCCGAAGGGGCGCAGGAGATCGTGCTCGATTCAAAAGGGCTTCAGATCAGCGCCGTCACCGACAGCGCGGGCGGCACATTGCCGTTTCAGATCGGCGAGGGCGATGCCATTCGGGGCCGTCCGGTAACGGTCAGGATGGGCGCGGCGCGGCAAATCCGGATCGCCTATACCGCGGCACCTGATGCGGCCGCACTGCAATGGCTCACCCCGCAGCAGACCGCCGGCGGCCGCCACCCCTATCTGTTCAGCCAGGGACAGGCGATCCTCAACCGCACCTGGATCCCGACCCAGGACAGCCCCGGTATCCGCCAGACCTGGGAGGCACGGATCACCGCGCCGTCGCCGCTGACGGTGGTGATGTCCGGCGACCGGCTGACGCCGGAGGGCGAAGATGCGGGAAATGGCCGGCGCGCCTTCCGTTTCCGGATGAACCACCCCGTCCCCTCTTATGCGATCGCGATCGCTGCCGGCGACCTCGCCTTCCGCTCGCTCGGGCCGCGCACCGGCGTCTGGACCGAGCCGGCGATGCTCGATCGGGCGGCGGCGGAGCTGGTCGATACCGAGCGCATGGTCGAGGCGGCGGAGCGGCTCTACGGACCCTATCGCTGGGGTCGCTACGACCTGCTCGTCCTGCCGCCGAGCTTCCCTTATGGCGGGATGGAAAACCCCACCCTCACCTTCCTCACGCCGACCTTCATCGCCGGCGATCGCAGCCTGGTCGGGCTGGTCGCGCACGAGCTCGCCCATAGCTGGTCGGGCAACCTCGTCACCAACGCCGCCTGGGGCGACGGCTGGCTGAACGAGGGCGTCACTTCCTATTTCGAGAACAGGATCATGGAGGCGCTGTACGGCCGACCGCGGGCGGCGCAGGAGGCGGCGCTATCCTGGGATACGATGCAGCGCGACATGGCCGAGATCGGCGCCACCGCCGACGGCACCCGGCTGCACACACCGGTCCAGGGCCGCGACCCGGATTCCTTCGGCGTTTCCATCGCTTACGACAAAGGCGCCTTGTTCCTGCGGACGCTGGAGGGGATTGTCGGTCGCGAACGCTGGGACGCCTATCTGCGCTCCTATTTCGACCGCCACGCCTTCCAGCCGATGACATCGGCCCGTTTCCTCGCCGACATGCGGGCGAACCTGATCCGCGGCGATACGGCGCTGGAGCGGCGGCTGCGGCTCGACGACTGGGTCTACGGGACCGGCATCCCCGACAATGCGGCGCCGCCCGATCCGGCTGCCTTCGCCGACGTCGATGCGGCGGTGCGCGCCTTCGCCGCCGGCGGTGGCGCGCCCGGCGCCTATGCCGGCTGGACGACGGCCGAACGCATCCGCTTCATCGACGCACTGCCGCGGCGATTGGACGCGAGCCGGCTCACCGCGCTCGATTCCGCCCTTCGCCTGTCCTCAAGCGGCAACGCCGAAGTGCTGTTCGCCTGGTTGCGGCTGGCGCTGGCCAACCGCTTCGATCCGGCGGTGCCGGCGGCGGAGCGCTTCCTGACCACGATGGGCCGCCGCAAGTTCGTCTCGCCGCTCTTCCAGGCGCTGGTCGAACAGGGTGATTGGGGACGGCCGATCGCGCGGCGAATCTACGCGCGCGCCCGGGCCGGCTATCACCCGATCACGTTGACATCCGTCGATGGAATCATGCGCGGTCGCTGAAGCGGCGTGCCGGGGCCCATTTCCGGGGTGCCGAAGCGATCGCGTTCTCGCTTCCAAAAGTGCCCGAACTTAACGTTCCATCAAAAGGTTGCGGCTATCCCGGCGGCTCGTTTCGACCGCGCGGAAACCGATGCAGCACAGCCCGATTCACATCGATCAAGAACTGCCCCGCGAATCCTTCCCGGTGCTGGAGGAGGAACTGGGGGCGCTGGCGTTCGATACGGCCGGCGAGCGGCTGCGCGAAGCTCACCTCTACAATGGCCAGGTTCAGGCGCGGGCGCTGTTCGCGCCCTTCCTCGGTATCACCGCCTTCGCCGCCGCGCTGATCGCCGCTTGGTCGATGCATCAATCGGTCCGGCTTGAGCTGGTCATCGGCTGGGTGGCCGCCGTCGCCTTCACCAACTGGGTCTCGGCCCGCCGGGCAATGGCCGCTGCCGCCTGGGGATCGAGCCGCAACGCCAGACCGCGCGCGACCGCTTTCGCGATCGCCGAGGCGGTGGGGCTGGCCGCACTCTGGGCTTCGCTTCCAACATACGCTTTCGCAACCCAGCCGGTGCCGGTCCAGCTGGTGCTCGGCGGCGCCATGGCAGGGATGCTGACGGCGGCCATCGCCTTCACCGCAATTCCAGCCGCCGCGACCGCCTGGATCGCGACGCTGACGTTCGCCTTCTGCGTCGCTTATTATCTCGGGGGCGCCGCGCTCGATCCCCGGATCGGGCTCACTTACATGCTGATCGCCGGCGCCGGCGCGTTCAGCGTCACCCGCCTCACACGCTGGATCTTCGGCCAGATGGAGTCGATCGCCCGATCGAAGACGGAGGCGGAATCAATCCGGCTGCTGCTCAACGAATATGAGCATCGCGGCGTCGGCTGGCTGTGGCAGGTCGATGCGGAGAATCGGGTCGTCTACATCTCGGCGCGGATGACCGCCCTGCTCGGCCGGTCGACGACGCAGATGATCGGCCATTCCCTCCCGGCCTCGCTCGGCGGCTCGTCGGCGCTGGGCCGTGCCCTGCTCGCCCGCCAGCCCTTCGCCAATCTGGAGATGGAGCTGAAAACGAGGCGCGGCACCCGCTGGGTCAGCCTTTCCGGCGATCCGATCGCCGATGTCGCCGGCCAGTTCCAGGGCTTCCGCGGCGTCGGTCAGGATATCACCGAAGTTCGCCGCCAGCAGGAAAGACTCACCAACCTTGCCAACATGGACGTGCTGACCGGCTTGCCCAACCGCGGCCGCGTCCGTCAGCTGCTCGGCGAGGCGCTTTCCGGCTCCACCGACGGCGGCAGCCCCTGCGCCGTCCTGTTCCTCGACCTCGACGGGTTCAAGCCGGTCAACGACACGTTCGGCCACCCGAAAGGCGACGCGGTGCTGAAAGGCGTCACCCAGCGGCTGGTGAAGGAGGTCGGGGCGCTGGGCGAGGTCGGCCGGATGGGCGGCGACGAATTCGCGATCGTGATCAAGGACGCCCATAGCCGCAAGACGGTCGAGACGCTTGCCGATCGGGTGATCGCTTCAGTCGCGGAGCCTTATTATCTCGGCAATGCGGAGGTTCGGATCGGCGTGTCGATCGGCTGCGCGTTCGGCCCGGTCGATGGCCAGAGCGTCGACGATCTGATCCAGAAGGCCGATCTCGCGCTCTACCAGTCAAAGGCGCACGGCCGCGGCAAGTGCAATTTCTTTCATGCCGACATGGCCAACCAGGCCGAGGATCGTTTGAAGATCGAGAAAGACCTGAAGGCCGGCATCGGCGCCGGCCAGTTCCGGCTGCTGTACCAGCCGCTGATCAACGCCAGCGACCAGAGCCTGATCGGCTTCGAGGCGCTGATCCGCTGGCACCACCCGACCCGCGGCATCGTGCCGCCGAACGATTTCATCACCATCGCCGAGGAATCCGGCCTGATCGTCGAGCTCGGCGAATGGGTGCTGGAAGAGGCTTGCCGGGCCGCCGCGACCTGGCCCGAGCATATCACCGTGGCGGTCAACATCTCGGCCAAGCAGCTGATCTCCCCGGCGCTGCCGAACGATGTCGCTTCGGCGCTGCGCAAGAACCGGATGCAGGCGAACCGGCTCGAGCTCGAAGTCACCGAATCGATCTTCATGGACGACAGTGCCAACGCGCTCGATGTGCTGAAGCGGCTGCGGGCGCTCGGCGTCAGCATCGCGCTCGACGATTTCGGCACCGGCTATTCGTCGCTCGGCTATCTGAACAAGGCGGTCTTCCACAAGCTGAAGATCGACGGCAGCTTCGTCCGCGAAGCCGGCAACAACCGCGAGACGGTGGCGATCATCCAGTCCATCGTCCAGCTCGCCAAGAGCTTCCGGATGACGATCACCGCCGAAGGGGTCGAGACCGCCGACGATTTCACCCGGATGCGCGACCTCGGCTGCCACCAGATCCAGGGCTATCTGTTCGGCCGGCCGATGAGCTACGAACGGGCCAGCGAGCTGGTCCACGGCATGCATCAGCGGCTGAGCGCCTAGGCAGCCGGCGTTGTCCGGATCGCGGGCAGCACCCGGTCAAGCAGGATTTCAAAGGCAATGTCCGATTGCGCTTTCTTGAGCATGCCGACCTCCGGTCACAATCCGTAATATGCTACATTTGTGACATAGAGGCCGGCGCGTCGACGGGATTCCGGGTGTCGACAATCGACGAAGAAAGCCGCCGCCCCGGCAGTGCGGGACGGCGGCAGTGGGGTGCTTCGGGAGACTGGGAGGCTTACTGGCCCTGGGTGGCCGTCTGGCCCCCGGCGAGCCGGGTGTTGGCCGGCGGATTGAGCGCCGCGGTCTGGATCGCGCCCTCGGCGTCGGTCGCGCAATCGAACGTGTAACGCCGGTCGGCGTTGACGATCAGCTGCACCCGGATGCGGCGGCTATTGCCCTGGATCGAGGCGACCCGATCCGACCGCACCGCGCCTTCCGGGAACTGGCGCAGCATCTCGGCCCGGCATTGGGCGACGGCGCGTCCGTCATTCTGGGCGAAGGCAGGCTGGACGAAAAAGGCGGTCGCAGCGGCGGCGACCGGCAGGACTGCGAGGCGGAAAAGGCTGGTCATCGGTTCCTCCTTGGGCTATTTATATACCGTACCGTATAGTATAGAAATGCGAGTCGCAAGGACTTTTTGAACGTATGGTAAAAAAAGAATCAGCCGCGCCCCGGGGCCGTCCCCGCAGCTTCGACACCGATCAGGTGCTGGACCGGGTGCGCGACACCTTCTGGCGCTACGGCTATGCCGGCACCTCGATGGACCAGCTCGCCACCGCGACCGGCCTCCACAAGCCCAGCCTCTACGGAGCCTTCGGCGACAAGCGTAAGCTCTATCTGGCGGCGCTGGACAATTACCTGGCGGATATACGGGCCGAGTTCGCCGAGGCCTTCGCAATCCCGGATCTGTTCGATTCGCTCAGGGCGATGACCGAATGGTCGATCGACAAGTTCATGGGCAAGGA
>JBFWUJ010000033.1:7397-19928 GCA_050247295.1 Sphingomonas sp.
GGGCGGCCGGTGGCCATCATCTATCGCCTGATCCCCTCGGCCGAGGCGGCGCAGGCGCCGGTGCTGATCGTCGAGACGATCGGGCGCCGGGGACGGCCCGGCTGCGAGATTGCACGGGTGAACGCCCAGCGCGCGGACGCCAATGCGCGGGCCCGCACGGAGGCCGATCTGCGGGCCGCCAATTTTCGCTGCGGGGTGGAGACGGCGCCGGAGATCGGCCGCTAGAGCAGGCTGAGAAAGCGCTGACCGGCCTCGAAATCGGCGCGCCGATGGGCGAGCGCCGCCGCTGCCTCGTCATCGACGCCCCATTGGTCGGCCTGCCATTGCTCGTCGAGCGTCGCCGCGGCCCAGGCGGCCTCGAGATCGATCGCCCCCTCGGCCAGCGCCAGGGCGATCAGGAGCGAGCCGCTCACCGTCACCAGATGCGACAGGCCTGCGAGCGCGAAGGCGTCGCGCGCCAGCACCGCTCGATGGAGGCGATCGACCGTCGCCGGCGGCTGGCATTTGTGGATGACGCCGGACATGATCTCGAAGGCGATGTCGTAGCGATCGCGCGCCCAGGCGAGGATCGGTTCCCAGCGCTCCGCCTGCCGGGCGACGAGGGCCGCGGGGTTTTGTGCCCGATAGCAGAGCAGATCGCTCTCCCCATAAGCGGCGAGACCGGCGGCGAAGGCCTCGCGCTCCGGAGCGATCCGGTCGATCGCCGCATTGGCGAGGCCGGTGAGCGGCATCGCGCGGGGATCGATCGTCTCGCCCTGCGCCATCCACTCGTCCGCCACGGCCTCGGCCAGCCCCATTGTCGGCGCCGCGAGGTCGGCCCGGCCCGGCGTCTTCACCGGCCGGCCGTCGAGCAGGATGCGATTGCCCGCCGCGACCGTGACCGTCTTGTAGAAGCGCTTCATTCGGCTGGCGGCGTCCGCCAGCGCCGGACCAGCCAGCGCGGCCCGAGGAAGCTGACAATGAGCGCCGCCACGGCGATCGGAAAGCCGACGATGCTGCCGCCTTGGACGAACACGTCGCTTTGCCACAGCAGCAGCGCCAGCAGCGTCACGACGGTCGCACCGATCCGGAGCAGATTGATGGCGATGAAACGGTTGCGCCACAGGGCGATGTCTTCGGGATTGTTCATGCCAGGGTCCGGATCAGGTCAAGGATGTCGCGCGGATGACCGGCGATATGATGGGCGCCGGCGCGGCGCAATTCCGTCGCATCATGATAGCCCCAAGCGACGCCGATCGCGGTGACGCCGGCAGCGCGCGCCATTTCCATGTCGTAGCTGGTGTCGCCGATCATCATCGTCGTCTCCGGCGATGCCGCCGTTTCCGCCATCGCCGCCTCGATCATCGACGGATGCGGCTTGGACGGATGGCGATCGGCGGTCTGCAAGGTGGCGAAGCGTTGATGAATCGCATGATGCTTCAGACATAAAGCAAGACCGCGATCCGACTTGCCGGTGGCGACACCGAGCCGCCAGCCGCCGGCGTCGAGCGCCGCGATCAGATCGGCGATACCGTCGAACAGCGGCTCCTCGTTCAAGCCGCCCGCCCGCATTGCCTGAAAGACGCGCTTGTAATCCTCGGCCAGCGCCGCGTGGGTGCCGGGAGCCTCTTCGGGCAGCATCGCCGCCATCGCCTCGACCAGGCTGAGGCCGACGACCCGCCGGGTCCGTTCCGGGGCCGGCGCCTCGCGACCGGACGCGATGAAGCATTCCGCCATCGCGGCGCAGATATTGTGCTGGCTGTCGACCAGCGTGCCGTCGCAATCGAAGAGTGCCAGTCGGTTCATCTCTTCGCCTCGCGCATCAGCGCGGCAAGCGCCGGATGGTAGGGCGCCAGCCCTTCGGCCGCGCCGGCCCGCTCCGCCTCGCTCTTGTGCTGGCCGAGCTTGTTGGTGCCGCGCAGCGCCTCGATCCGCATCTCGAAGCCGGCGATCGCCTTCAGCATCGCCTCGAAACGGCCGGCGGACATCTTGGCGCGGGACCATGGCCGCTTCGGCGCCAGCCGCGCCTCATGGGCATCGCTGAGATCGTCAAGAAGGGTGGCGAGTTCGTCCTCGTCGAGCGGGCGCAACGGTCCTTCCGCCTCGACCGCGCGATAATTCCACGTTCCCACCTGATCCGGTGTCCCGTACCAGTCCGGGCTCACATAGGCGTCCGGCCCGAGGCAGGAGACGATGGCGCGCCCGCCGGCCAGCGCCCGGGCGGCGCGATTGCCCCTGGCGACGTGGAAACGCAGGCGGTCCGGCGGATCGACGACCACCGGCACATGCGCAACGAACGGGCCATCGACGCAGATCGTGCAGAAGGCGATGTCGGCGACGAAGGCCAGCATCGCGTCGCGATCCTGCCATTCAAACGTGCGGTTCGGATGCATCAGCCGCGCTGCCGGTTGCGCCGCTCGCCGCGGCGGCCCTTGCGGACCTGCTTGGCGTGGGCGCGGGCCTTGGCCTTGCTCGCCTCGCGGCTTGGCGGTGGCGTCTCGTCGAAAGGCCGGTCGCCGAGCGCCGGATCGAGGCCGAGACTGGCCAGGGTGGCGGCGAAATGTTCCGGAAGTTCGGCGGTGGCGTCGATCCTGCCGCCGTCCGGATGGTCGATCCTCAGGCGCCGGGCATGGAGGTGCAGCTTGCGGCTGATCGCACCGGTCAGGAACGCCTCCTGCCCGCCATATTTGCCGTCGCCGACGATCGGGTGGCCGATCGCGAGCATGTGGACGCGCAATTGGTGGGTGCGGCCGGTGAGCGGCTGCAGCTCGACCCAGGCGGCGCGATTGCCGGCCCGCTCGATCACCCGGTAGCGGGTCCGGGCCGGCTGGCCGCCCTCCCCTTCATCGACATGCATCTTTTCGCCGCCGGTCCCCGGTTGCTTGGCCAGCGGCAGATCGATGAGACCATCCTCGACCGAGGGCACGCCGGTGACGATCGCCCAATAGGCCTTGCGCGCGGTGCGGCCCGAAAAGGCCCGGGAGAAGAAAGCGGCGGCGCGCGCCGTGCGCGCGACCAGCAAGGCGCCCGACGTATCCTTGTCGAGCCGGTGAACCAGCTTCGGCCGCGGCTGCCCCTCATCGACCAGCCCGTCCAGCAGCCGATCGAGATGATCCTTCGTCCTGGTGCCGCCCTGGGTGGCGAGGCCGGGCGGCTTGTTGAGCACGATCCCCGCCGCGTCCTGCTGAATGACGAGACCGCGAACGAACTCGATCTCGTCTTCGCTCAGCACCTCGCGCTTGCGCTGCGGCCTGGTCGATGCCGGCACCTCGCCTTGCGGCGGCACGCGAATGATCTGCCCGGTCTCGATCCGGTCGCCCGGTGTCGCCCGCTTGCCGTCGATGCGCAACTGCCCGGTGCGGGCCCAGCGAGACACCTGACCGAAGCTCGCCTCCGGCAGATTTCGACGGAACCAGCGATCGAGCCGGATGCCGTCATCGTCCGGCGCGACGGTGAAGCTGCGGACGTCGCTCATGCCAGGGCCCGCATCGACAGCAGGCCGACGAGCAGCAGCCCGATCGCGCCGATCACCGAAGCGGCGACGTAGCATGCGGCCAGCGCGAACTGGCCGCGCTCGATCATCAGGAAGGTTTCGAGGCTGAAGGCGGAGAAGGTGGTGAAGCCGCCAAGGATACCGACCGCCAGGAACAGCCGCGTCGCCTCGCCGCCGCCGGACCGGCTGAGCCAGCCGGCGAGAAGGCCGATGGCGAGGCCGCCCGCCAGGTTCACGAACAGGGTTCCCCAGGGAAAGCCCGGCCCGGCCCAGCGCAGCGCCGCGAGGCCGGCGAGATGCCGCGCCCCGGCGCCAATCGCGCCGCCGAGCATGACGAGAAGCAGGTTGGGCATGGCCGCGCCTGTAGCCGCGCGGAGGCGACGGCGCCAGCCGCCGCTCAGGCGCCGCGGTTGACGATCAGCGCGACGCTGGCGCCGCGTTCGGCCGGGGTGACGATCAGATAATAAGCCGCATCGCCCCGCACGCCGCCGAGGACATGCGCGTCGCCGCGCCGCTGATGCTCGGCCGAGAAGCCGGCGCGGGCGGCATGGCTGCGATAATATTCGAGCACCCGGGAATAGGGATCGCCGGTGTCGAAGGTGACGACCCGCATCCGGCATGCGCCGCGATCCTGCCCCGCCGCCTCGGTGACGGCCGCCCCCGGATAGAGCGGGAACTGGGCCGGCAGGCGCCGGGCCCATTCCGCGCCATAGGCGAAGTCGCCGCCGCAGCGCGACGCGCCGCTGACCCGGCCTTCGCTGCGGGTCGCCGGCTGGACCCGGCCCCCGGAACCGCCGGCCCGGGCTTCGCGGATGATCTGCTCGGGATCCGGGCCGCCCGGATATTGCGCCTGCACCGGCGCCTCGGCCGGACGGGCGCTGTTCGGCTGGCTTTGCTGGACGAGGTTCGGATCGACGAGGATCTGGTCCTCGAGCGCGCTGGTCAGCGCCGGATCGACGCCGTTCGCCATCAGCTCGTTGTCCAGCGCCGAAAGGTTGTTCTCGACGCCGCCGCCGCATGCGGTGAGGCCGAGCAACCCGGCGAGCGCGAGCACATGCGCGAAAGGCGAACGGCGAGACATGCCGGCGCTTATGCCGCGGCGGAGCGGAGAATGGGTGAGCGGATATGGTTAACGGCCGGGGGGCGGCGCGTCTGTCCCGTTATCGGACTGCCAGTAAGCGAAGGTAGCGCCCTGGACGGCGCGGATCAGCCTCGCCGCCTCGGGCCCATCCCAGGGGCCTTCATAGCCGTGATTGCGCGCGCCGCCGGACACCCACCAGCCCTGGCCGGGAACCTGATCGCTGGCGCGCACCACCAGCACCGCCAGCTCCGGCTCGCCCAGCGCCGCCGCCTCGCGATCGACCTCGCCGAGCACCGCGCAGAGCTGGCGCATCTTCGGCCGGCTGAAACGATAACCGAGGCGTTCGAGCAATTCGCCGTAGCTCAGCGCGACGCCGGCCTTTGCGGCGGCGACCAGATGGGCCCGAACCTCCGCCGGATCGGCAAGCGGGACGGCCATCAGCCGCCATCGGCGATCAGCAGCCGCATGTCCGATCCGCCGCCGCCGGCCCGCGGGCCGATGCGCAGCGTGAAGCGTTCGCTGTCCCGCCGGCCGGTGCCGGTCAGCACCGTCACATCGCCCTCCCGGGTCGCCGATGCGATGGTGAAGCGATCGGCGCGGCCCGGATCGCGATACCATGCCACGACCCTTGCCGGTGCATCGGCGGCGGTCAGCCGCAACTCTACCTCGTCGCGGCCATGTTCGTCGCGATCCCTCCCGCCCTGGACATGGATGCCGGCGACCCGGGCGCCCGGGTAGACGAGGCCGCTGTCACCGCCGGTCTCGGAGCGGCCGTCGAAACCTTCCGGCACGGTGACGGAAAGGTTGAAGCCGGGCGCCTCGATCGTGAACTGGCCGTCCTGGGCGCGGCCGGCGGCGGTCGCATTGTCGGCGACCGGCGGCGCGTCATTGCCGATCCGTATCTCGCAGCCGGAAAGCAGCAAGGCGGCGAAGGGCATGAAAAGCAGGGCACGGCGCATCCCGTCTCTCCTTCAACTCCTCACTAGCTGTGTTATTCACGTAATACAACAAGTGCTTGCGGGAGCGACACGCCGCAGCTAGGCGCACCGGCGTGACCGACGAGCACGCACGCACCCGCACCGGCCTGCTGCTCGGCGTCGGCGCCTATCTCAGCTGGGGCCTGATACCCCTCTATTTCCGCGCCATCGCAGCGGTTCCGGCGAGCGAGATCGTCGCCCACCGGATAATCTGGTCGCTGCTCTTCCTCGGTCTGCTGATCGCGGCGCTGAAGCGCTGGGGCGCGGCGCGTGCCGCGCTGGCGAACCGCACCGCCCTGCTCATCCTGGCCGCGACCGCACTGCTGATCGGCGTCAACTGGCTGGTCTTCACCTATGCGGTGACCAGTGGCCACGTGCTGGCCGCCAGCCTGGGCTATTATCTGAACCCCTTGGTCAACATCCTGCTTGGCGTGGCGCTGCTCAAGGAGCGGCTGAGCCGGGCGCAGGGCATTGCGACGGCGCTCGCGGCGGCGGGCGTCGCGGTGCTGGCGGTCGGTTCCGGCGCCGGTCCCGCGCTCTGGATCAGCCTCGCGCTCGCCGCCAGCTTCGCCCTTTACGGCTTCCTGAGGAAGATCGCCCCGGCCGGCGCGCTTGAAGGGCTGACCGTCGAGACCGCGATGCTGGCGCCGGTCGCGATCGGCTGGATCGCGATCCTCCATGCGAACGGGACGGCGGGCTTCGCGGCGCATGGCGGGCTGGTCGCCTTTCTCGTCGCGCTCGGCGGCGCGATCACCGCCATTCCGCTGCTCCTGTTCACCGGAGCCGCGCGCCGGCTGCCTTATTCGACCCTCGGCTTCCTGCAATATATCGCGCCGACGCTGCAATTCCTGATCGGGGTGTTTTACGGCGAACGGCTGACGGTTCCGCACATGATCTGCTTCGCCGCGATCTGGACCGCGCTCGCCTTGGTCGCCGCGGACGGCTGGCGGACAGCGCGGCGGGCGCGGGTGGCCCAGCCCTTGTGAGCGCGGCCGAGACTCGGCATCCTCGCATCAAGGGGAGAAGGCCATGAAGACCGATCCGAGGATCGACGCCTATATCGAGCGCAAGGCTGAATTCGCGCGGCCGATCATGACGCATCTGCGCGGGATCATCCACGAAGCCTGCCCGGAATGCGAGGAAACCCTGAAGTGGAGCGCGCCGAGCTTCATATACAAGGGCAAGATTCTGGCCGGCTTCGCGGCGTTCAAGGAACATGCCGCCTTCAATTTCTGGAGCGGCAGCCAGGTCACCGGCCAGACCGACAAGGGTTCGAGCGCGATGGGACAGTTCGGGCGGCTGACATCGGTCGATGACTTGCCCGACCGCAAGACATTGAGCGCGATGACGAAGAAGGCGATGAACCTGATCGACGACGGCGTGAAGCCGGCTCGCAGCAAACATGAGAAACCACCCTTCACCGTGCCGCAGGACATGCGCGCGGCGATCGATGCAAATGGCGCGGCAAAGGCGGTCTTCGACGGCTTCCCGCCGAGCGCCCGGCGCGACTATGTCGAATGGATTACCGAGGCCAAGCGCGACGAAACGCGTGTCAAACGCCTCGCACAGGCGGTCGAATGGATGGCCGAGGGGAAGCGGCGGAACTGGAAATATGAGAATTGCTGAGAGGCGCCGCCGCGACGACTAGCGCTTGTAAAGGGCGTCGAGCCGTTCGCCGTAAATCCGCTTGATGACGTGGCGGCGGATCTTGATCGAGGGCGTAAGCTGCTCGTTCTCGACCGTGAACGGCTCGTCGGCGACGATGAACCGGCGGACCTTTTCGATCACCGAGAGATCGCGGTTGACCCCGTCGACGGCCGCCGAGAGCGCCTTCACATAATCCGGATCGTGGGCGAGCTCATCGAAATGGCAGGTGCGGTGATTGGCGGCGCACCATTCGGCCGTCCATTCCGGATCGGGGACGAGGAGGCCGACGACATACGGCCGCTTGTCGCCCGCCACCATCGCCTGCAGGATTTCCGGCTGGAGGGTCAGCATCCCCTCGACCTTCTGCGGCGCGACATTGTCGCCCTTGTCGTTGACGATCAGGTCCTTCTTGCGGTCGGTGATGACGATCCGCCCCGCCTCGTCGATATGGCCGACGTCGCCGGTATGCAGCCAGCCGTCGATCAGCACCCGCGCCGTTTCCGCCTCGTTGCGCCAATAGCCGTGCATGACGAGTTCGCCGCGGACCAGGATTTCCCCGTCCTCGGCGATCCTGACCTCGACCTTGTCGAGCGGCGGGCCGACGGTATCCATCTTGAGGCCCACTTTGGGTCGGTTGCAGGAGATGACCGGCGCCGCCTCCGTCTGGCCGTATCCCTGCAGCAGGGTCAGGCCCAGTGAGTGAAAGAAGATCCCGACCTCGGGATTCAGTGGGGCGCCGCCGGAGACCATCGCCTTGATCCTGCCGCCGAACTTCTTCGCGATCTTCGGCCGCAGCGTCCGCCGCAGGAAAAAGTCCATCGGCCTGTCCCAGACCGGCACCTGCCCGCGATAGTCCTTGGCGCCGATCGAAAGGGCGCGGGTCATCAGGTAATTGGTGAGCCCGCCCTGCTTTTCGACCTGGTTCAGGATCCGCTGCCGCAGCACCTCGAACAGGCGCGGGACGACGACCATGATGGTCGGCTTCACCTCCTCGATGTTCGACGCGAGCTTCTCCAGTCCTTCGGAATAATAGATCTGGCCGCCGAGGCCGATCGGGAAATGCTGGCCGCCGGTATGCTCATAAGCGTGGCTGGCCGGCAGGAACGACAGGAAGACCTCGTCGTCCCAGCCGAAATCCTCCGAAATCACCCTGGTGCAGCCTTCGATGTTGCACAGGATCGCGCCATGATGCTGCATCACGCCGCGCGGCGCGCCACCGGTCCCGGACGTGTAAATCAGGCAGGCGAGATCGGCGCGCTGGAAGGTCGCCCCGGCGGCCGCGGCGGCAACATCGCTATTCTCGGCCGCGATCAACGCCGACCAGTCGTGGAATTCCACGGTCCCGGCCTGGCCGACGGCCAGTTTCTCGATCCCGATCACATGCTCGCAGGCATTCGATCGAACGGCCGCCGGGAGCAGCGTTTTCGCGAGCTTCTGGGACGAGACGATCACGGCGCGGGCGCCGCTGTCGTCCAGGATATGCTGGTGATCGCGCTCCGTATTGGTGGTGTAGGTCGGCACCGTCACGCAGCCGGCGGCCATGATCGCAAGATCGGAGATCAGCCATTCCGGCCGGTTTTCCGCGACCAGCATCACCCGGTCGCCGGGATTGAGGCCGAGACGGGTCAGCGCCGACGAAAGGTTGGCCACCTTTTCGGCGGCATCCGTCCAGCTGGTCGAGCGCCATTCGCCGGCCTGCTTCGCCCAGAGGAAGGGAATGTCGCCCTTCGCACTGGCGCGGGCGAAGAACATCGCGACGAGATTGGGGAAATGTTCGAGCTGACGGCTCATGGCACCCGCGCCTTCTCCTCTTCGCGCGGCTTTGCCGCGTCGTGCACTTCCTAAAGCGCTTCATGGCCGAGCGCCACGCCCGATCGGCGGTGGACGGCTTTGTCCGCCTTGGCTAGGCCCGCCTGACCTTTGGTGCCGGGAGCCGAGGATGAATGCCTTCCTGCGTTTGATATGGCTGGTCGCGGCGTCGGCGATCGTCGCGGGCTGCGCGACGCCGTCCCCGGCGCCGGTCGCCGCGCCGCAGCGGCAAGCGCAATATTATGTCACCGCCGCCAATCCGCTGGCGGTCGAGGCGGGGATGAACGTGCTGCGGCGGGGCGGCAGCGCGGTCGATGCGGCGATCGCCATCGAGGCGATGCTGTCGCTCGTCGAACCGCAAAGCTCCGGTCTCGGCGGCGGCGCCTTCATGACCTATTATGATGCGGCCGCCAGCCGGGTGTCCGTCTATGACGGCCGCGAGACCGCGCCGGCCGGGGCCACGGCCGACATGTTCCTTGACGACAGCGGCCAGCCTTTATCCTTCCGCGAGGCGGTGGTGAGCGGCCGCGCGACCGGCGTTCCCGGCGTCGTCAGGATGCTCGAGCTGGCGCATCGCGACCATGGCCGGTTGCCGTGGCGCACCCTGTTCGGCGAGGCCGAGCAGACGGCGCGCGACGGCTTCATCGTCAGCCCCCGGCTCGGCCGTTTCATGGGCGGCCGCTTCCCGCAGAATTCGACGCCGGACGTCCGCGCCTATTTCGCCGAAGCGGATGGGACGCCGGTCGATGCCGGCGATCGCCTGCGCAATCCGGCCTATGCAGAGTTCCTCCGCCGGCTCGCCGCCGACGGGCCGAGCGCCATGTATCGGGGCCCGACGGCGGCGCGGATCGTCGCCCGCACCACGGCCGGACCGCTGCCGGGGACGATGACGCTGGCGGACATCGAGGCCTATCGTCCCGTCGTGCGCGAACCGCTCTGCCGGCCCTATCGCATCTACATCATCTGCGTGCCGCCGCCGCCGTCGAGCGGGGTCGCGGTCCTGCAGCTGCTGGCGATGCTTGAGCGGACCGACATCGCGTCGCGCGGACCGGCCGATGCCGAGGCCTGGTACCTGTTCGCCGAGGCGAGCCGGCTGATGTACGCCGACCGCGATCAATATGTCGGCGATCCGGCCTTCGCCCCGGTGCCGGTCGCCGGGCTGCTCGATCCCGCCTACGTCGCCTCCCGCGCGGCGCTGATCGGTCAGCAGGCGGCGCCGCAGCCGCCGTCCGCCGGCACGCCGCCCGGTGCGCAGATTGCGGCGCCCGACACGACGCGGGAGCCCGCGGGCACCACCCACTTCATCGTCGGCGACGCTCAGGGGAATGTCGTATCGATGACGGCGACGGTCGAATCGATCTTCGGCTCCGGCCGGATGGTCGACGGCTTCTTCCTCAACAATCAAATGACCGATTTCGCGTTCAGCCCGCGCGATGCCCAGGGGCGTGCCGCAGCCAATGCAGTGGCGCCCGGCAAGCGTCCGCGCTCGTCGATGACGCCGGCCATCATCCTCGACCGCGAGGGTCGTTATGTGGGCGCGATCGGCTCGCCGGGCGGCAATGCGATCCTCGCTTATGTCGGCAAGGCGCTGGTCGGCATGATCGACTGGAACCTCAGTGTGCAGGAGGCGATTAACCTGCCCAACCTGATCGCGCGCGGAAGCAATTTCAACGGCGAGGCCGACCGTTTTCCGCCCGGCGTCGTCGCGGCGCTGGCGGCGCGGGGCGTCACCGTCCGTCCGGGCCAGGGCGAGGATTCGGGACTGCATGGCGTCATGCGGCGGAACGGCCGGCTGGAAGGCGGCGCCGATCCGCGCCGGGAAGGCGTGTTCCGGACGGGAAATGCGCGCTAGCCGGTTCCCACCGCTTCGCTTGTGTTCGCGAAGCCGTCCCGGGCCAGCAGCGTCCTAAGGTCGCGGTTGATCCGCTTCGCCAGTCCCGGCCCTTCATAGACCAGTGCCGTGTAGAGCTGGATGAGGCTCGCCCCGGCGCGGATGCGCTCATAGGCATCGGCGGCGCCGGCAATGCCCCCGGCGGCGATCAGCGGCAGCGCGCCGCCGGTCGCGCCGCGAAAGTCGCGCAGCCGCTGCAGCGCCAGCGCCTTCAGCGGCGCGCCGGAAAGGCCGCCCGTCTCGTCGCTATGGCTTGACCGGAGCAGCGGCCGGCTGACCGTCGTGTTGCCGATGATCAGCCCGTCGATAAGGCGATCGATCGCGGTGCGGGCGATCGCATCGATTTCGGCCGGTTCGAGGTCGGGGGCGACCTTCAGGAAGATCGGCGGCCCCGCGCCCCGCGCCTCGGTCACCGCGGTCAGCAAGTCATCCAGCCCCTCGCCCTGCAGCGCCCGAAGCCCCGGTGTGTTGGGAGACGAGATGTTGACCGTGAGATAATCGGCGACGCCCAGCATCGCGGTGATCCCCACCGCATAATCGGCCAGCGCCGCGTCGCTTGCCACCCTGTCCTTGTTGGCGCCCACATTGACGCCGACGATGCCGGTGCGCCGGTCGCGCCCCTCCAGCCGCGCCAGCGCGATTGCCTGGCCCTTGTTGTTGAAGCCGAGCCGATTGATCACCCCGGCGTCCTCGGCCAGCCGGAACAGGCGCGGCTTCGGGTTGCCCGCCTGCGGGCGCGGAGTCAGCGTGCCGACCTCGACGAAGCCGAAGCCCAGCCCGAGCATCTGGCGAAAGACCTCGGCGTCCTTGTCAAAGCCGGCGGCAAGGCCGACCGGATTGGCAAAGCCCAATCCTGCCACCTGCGTCGCCAGCACCGGATCGGGCGCGGCGGGCGCGCGGGCCGGCATCGCCTTCAGCGCCCGGATGGTCAGCCGATGCGCCCGCTCCGGATCGAGCGCGAAGGCCAGGGGGCGAAGCAGCGGGTAGGGCGCCATGCCTTACCTCTAGCGTCATGCCGAACTTGTTTCAGCATCCATTCCGAAACCCCCACAGTCCGCCTCGAAGATGGACCCTGAAACAAGTTCAGGGCGACGATTGGGAGTTGATTCTCGGCATCGACGAGACCACATGCCAAATCGGAACGATTCAGTCGTATTTGAGAATCGTTCGCAATTGGGGAAATTGATGCGTCTCTCGAGCCTGGCGGACTATGCCGTCGTCATGATGTCGGCCGCCGCGCGCCATTGTGGCACGCGAGCGGCGCTTGACGCTGCGAGCCGCAAGAAGCTTGCGAAGGTCAACGCGACGACTCTGTCCGCCGAGACGCGTATTCCGCTGCCGACCGCGCAGAAACTGGTCAGCAAGCTTTCCGCCGCAGGCCTGCTCGAATCGACGCGCGGCGTCGGCGGCGGCGTCCGCCTTGCCCGGCCGCCGGCGGCGATCAGCCTCGCCGACATCGTCGAGGCGGTCGAAGGGCCGATCGAGATGACGAGCTGCGTCGATGCCGGGCGGCACGATTGCGCGCTCGAAAGCTGCTGCCAGGTCCGGCCGCATATGCATGTCGTCAACGGCGCGGTGCGCGGCGCGCTCGCAGGGGTCAGCCTCTCCAGCCTCGCCGGAGCGCGGGCATGACGGAAGTTCGCAACAAGGAAGC
>JBFWUJ010000034.1:0-5252 GCA_050247295.1 Sphingomonas sp.
TTGCCGGGTTTGAAATAGGGGACGCGCTTCGCCTCGACGTCGACGGCTTCGCCAGTGCGTGGATTGCGGCCGCGGCGGGCGTCGCGAGCCCGTGTCGAAAAAGCCCCGAAGCCCCGGAGCTCGATCCGTCCGCCATTCTGCAGCTGATCGATGATCGCGTCGTAAAAGGCCGCGACGACCCGTTCGACTTCTTTCAGAGTGAGATCGGGATAATCATCGCACAGCTTCTGCACGAGTTCGGATCGGATCACGCCATTCCCCCTTGCCGGCCGGTGGTCTGATCGCGCTGAACCCTCCGGGAAGCGGCCCCGCGCGCCGGCAGTTTGCACCGAACTTGACAAAAATCAAGGCGACGCGCGGGGAAAATTCAGCAATTCAAAGCGCTAAGCTTAACCTGACGATAGCGTAACGATCAGCTTTGCTTCTGCTTCAGGGCTTCGCCGAGGATGTCGCCCAGCGAGGCGCCGGAATCCGACGAGCCATATTGCGCGACCGCCTGCTTCTCCTCGGCGATCTGCAGCGCCTTGACCGAGAAGTTCGGCTTCTTCGAGCGATCGAAGCCGCTGACCATCGCATCGAATTTCTGGCCGACCTGGAACCGCTCCGGCCGCTGCTCGTCGCGATCGCGGCCGAGATCGGTGCGCTTGATGAAGCCGGTCGCCCCGTCTTCGCCCACCTGGACCTCGAGTCCGCCGTCGCGGACCTCCAGCACGGTGACGGTGACCGTCTCGCCCTTGCTGACGCCGCCGGCGCCGGCCGCCGCGCCACCCTTGGCGACACCGCCGCGCTCCAGCTGCTTCATGCCGAGCGAAATCCGCTCCTTCTCGACATCGACGTCGAGCACGACGGCCTTCACCATCTCGCCCTTGCGGTGCAGATTGAGCGCTTCCTCGCCGTTCACGCCCCAAGCGATGTCCGACATGTGGACCATGCCGTCGACATCGCCTTCGAGGCCGATGAACAGGCCGAACTCGGTCGCGTTCTTGACCTCGCCCTCAAGCTCAGTGCCGACCGGATGGGCGGCCGCGAAGGCCTCCCAGGGATTGGCTTGCGCCTGCTTGAGGCCGAGCGAGATGCGCCGCTTCTCCTCATCGACCTCGATCACCGCGACATCGACCTCCTGCGAAGTCGAGACGATCTTGCCGGGGTGAACGTTCTTCTTGGTCCAGCTCATCTCGGAGACGTGGACGAGGCCCTCGATCCCCGGTTCCAGCTCGACGAAGGCGCCATATTCAGTGATGTTGGTGACCCGGCCCTTGAACACGCCGTCGACCGGATATTTGGCCGCCGCGCCTTCCCACGGATCGCTTTCCAGCTGCTTCATGCCGAGGCTGATGCGCTGCGTCTCGCGGTTGATGCGGACGATCTGCACCTTCACCGTCTGGCCGATCTCCAGCACTTCGGACGGATGACCCACGCGCTTGTAGGAAATGTCGGTGACGTGGAGCAGGCCATCGATGCCGCCCAGATCGACGAAGGCACCGTAATCGGTGATGTTCTTGACCACGCCGTCGACGATCTGACCCTCGGTCAGCGACTGGATCAGCCCCGACCGCTGCTCCGCCCGGGTCTCCTCCAGGATCGCCCGGCGGGAGACGACGATATTGCCGCGGCGGCGATCCATCTTCAGGATTTGGAACGGCTGCGGCAGATCCATCAGCGGGCCAACATCGCGGACCGGCCGGATATCGACCTGCGAGCCCGGCAGGAAGGCCACCGCGCCACCCAGATCGACGGTGAAGCCGCCCTTGACGCGGCCGAAGATCACGCCTTCGACGCGGTTGCCGGCGCTGTATTCGCCCTCCAGCTTATCCCAGGCGGCCTCGCGGCGGGCCCGGTCGCGCGAGAGCATCGCCTCGCCATGCATATTCTCGATCCGGTCGACGAAGACCTCGACCTGATCGCCGACGCCCAGCTCGGCCTTCTGGCCCGGCGCCGCGAATTCGCGCAGTGGTACCCGCCCCTCGCTTTTCAGGCCGACATCGATGACCGCGAGATCATTCTCGATCGCGGTGACCGTGCCGACGACGACGCGGCCTTCGAAGCTTTCATTCTCGCCGCCGAGCGATTCATTGAGGAGGGCCGCGAAATCATCGCGGGTGGGGGTTGCCGTAGTGGCCATGAAAGAGCGTTCCTTGATCTTGACGTTTGCCGGCCTGGAGGTTGGTTCCCCCGGTCTTTTACCAGCGTGCCGCGCCGGCCCCATGCCGATGCGGCGTCCTCAGGACGGAGGCAGCGGCAGGCCCGACCATGCAAAAAGGCGCGTGGAGGCGAAGCTCGATGCCCGCCCGGACGCGCTTTTCCTATCCGGCTTGCCGCCGGGCCACCACCCGTCGGACGGGCGCGCCTATAGCGGAGGAGGGGGAAGGGGGCAAGCGGACGCCTGAACGTCCTCTTCGACCGGAAAAAGGGAGCGAGCAAGAAAGCTGGCAAGAAGCGCGCCGAGTAGCTGGGCGACGACGAAGAGAGGGACATCGGCCGGGGCGATGCCGGCGAAGCTGTCGGACAGGCTGCGGGCAACCGTGATCGCGGGATTGGCGAAGCTGGTCGATGACGTGAACCAGTATGCGGCGCTTATGTAGAGCGCCACGCTGGCCGGCAACCATTGGGGGCGATGGCGAGCGGTTCCCAGGATGGTGAGGATCAGGCCGAACGTGGCGATCGCCTCGCCGGCCCATTGGCCCAGCCCGGTCCGGGCCTTGACCGAAAGTTGCAGCGTCGGCAGCTCGAACATCAGATGCGCCGCCCATGCGCCAAGGATACCGAAGGCTAGCTGGACGACGACATAGGCCGCGGTATCCCGCCACAATAGCTGCCGCCGGAGGGCAACGATCAGGCTCACAGCCGGATTCATGTGAGCACCCGAAATCGGGCCGAGCATGGTGATGAGGACGAAAAGGATGCCGCCTGTCGCCAGGGTGTTGCCAAGCAGTGCCACGGCTTCATTTCCTTGCGACAGATTCTCCGCCATGATGCCCGAGCCGATCACCGTGACGAACAAGAAGAACGCGCCGGTCGCTTCCGCCGCCAGCCGTCGTGCCAGGGGCGTTTCAGGCAAGGGGCGGGTCCGCGTCGCGCGCGTTCCCGATCGCTTGCAGGCGATGCTGCACGCTCATCCGGTCTAGGCTTTCCAGCGGCAGATTGAGGAAAAGCGAGATGCGGTTGCGGAGGTAGGCAAGGGCGAGCGCGAAGGCCTGACGCTGTCCCTCGCCCTCCACGCTGGCCGGATCTTCGATCCCCCAATGTGCCGTCGCCGGGTGGCCCGGCCAAACCGGGCAAGTTTCTCCGGCCGCGGCGTCGCAGACAGTGAAGATGAAGTCCATTTCCGGCGCGTCCGGCCTCGCGAACTCGTCCCAGCTTTTTGATCGCAGCCGATCGCCCGCGAAGCCGAGCTCGGTCAGCAGTTCCAGCGCCATCGGGTGTACCTGGCCCTTCGGAAGGCTGCCGGCCGAAAAGGCGCGGAACCGGCCCGCGCCATCCCGGTTGAGCAGCGCTTCCGCGAGGATCGAACGTGCGGAATTGCCGGTGCAAAGGAAAAGAACATTATAGGGCGGCCTGCTCATTGCGATGCGGGCGCGCAGCATTGGCTTGGCGCCGCCGCCGGCGAACCGGCATCCAACAGCGCATCGAACGAAGGGCTGTCGCCATAATGAGTGGCCTCGCCAGTGGTGTGGAAGGTCTCCCAGATCACCCCGTCGGGATCGGTGACCCAGCTTTTCTCGGACTTCGCATAGCAGCAGGTTGTCCGGCCTTCGTCCAGAACCGGCCGGCCGGCGAGCTTGAGGCGGTCATAGACCTCGGTCAGCTCCCCGCCATTGTCCACCTGAATGCCGAGATGCTCGATGCCCTTGCGCGCGTGCTGACCGGTTGAAATGGCGAAATTGACCCGTGGATCGTCGAGCATCCATTTCGCATAATCGTCCTTCACCATGCTCGGCTGCACGCCGAACAGGGTTGAGTAAAAGCCGATGGACTGATCGAGGTCATTGACCCCGACATGGACGTGCAGTCGCTTCATGCGGTCTTCCTTTGTACGTCGACAGGCAAATCGCAGGCCGTTCCGGTGCCGCAATCGGCTCCGGCGCAGCAATTTTCCATGAGATAGCCGATCAGGGCGTTCATCGCCGCATAGTCGGCGGAATAGATGATCGAGCGATGCGCGCGCCGCTGGCGGATCAGGCCAGCGCGGGCAAGCTGGGCCAGATGGAACGAGAGAGACGAATTCGGAATCCCCATGGCCGAAGCAATCGAACCGGCGGGCATGCCGTTTTCCCCGGCCTGAACGAGCAGGCGAAATACGCCCAGCCGATGCTCCTGGGCGAGAGCGCCCAAGGCGCCGACGATCATTGCGGCTTTCATTTCCATAATCATCGAAATGGCCCTTTCGTTCGGGCCTGTCAATTCTAATTTCGATGATCTTCGAAATATCATGAAAGCAGCTGAGCCATGGCTACGCCGCTCCGGCCGCGGCCACCGTGAGGGCATGGCGCAGATCGGGATTAGGCGCGGTGCGCGCTCAGCGCGTTGTTATTCTTCGGATGACCTTCACCGCGTCGCCCGGCGCATCTCGACGATCCCGATCGCGGCGGCAATCGCCTCGGCCGGTGTCATCTCGCTGGTATCCAGAAGAACCGCGTCGGCGGCCATGACGAGGGGCGCGGCGGCGCGGCTGGAATCGCGCTCGTCGCGGGCGCGGATGTCTGCCAGCACATCTGCGAAATGGACGTCGAGGCCTGTCGCCTTGAGCTCGTCGAAGCGACGGCGGGCGCGGACCTCCGGCGCGGCCGTGATGAACAGCTTCGCGTCCGCCAGCGGCGCGATCACGGTGCCGATGTCGCGTCCATCGAGGACGGCGCCCTGGGGCTGGGCGGCGAAGGCGCGCTGGCGTTCCAGCAACGCCTCGCGGACCAGCGGATAGGCCGAGATGCGCGAGGCGACGCTGCCCACCGTCTCGGTCTTCAGCTCCGGATCGTCGAAGCGGATCTGGGAGAGATCGGTGGCGCGGGCGGCGGCGAACTCGCTGTCCGGATCGCCGCCCCGCTCCAGCAGGTTGAGGGCGGCGGCACGGTAGAGCAGGCCGGTATCGAGATGCGGCAGGCGATAGTGCGCGGCCAGAGCGCGGGCGATCGTGCCCTTGCCGCTGGCGGCCGGCCCGTCGACGGCGACGATCATCGCGCGGCGAGCCCTTCGAGAGCGGCGACGAAACCGGGGAAGCTGGTGGCGAGAGACTTCATGTCGTCGATCCGTAGGGC
>JBFWUJ010000034.1:5352-7206 GCA_050247295.1 Sphingomonas sp.
TGCGGCGCAGCGGATCGGCAATCCGCGCCATCGGCCGGCGCGAAAGCGAAGCGTCGCCGATCATTTCCGCGCCGATCGGGTGGCCGGCGATCAGGCCCATCAGCAGCCGCGCCGTCGTGCCGCTATTGCCGCAATCGAGCGGCGCACGCGGCTGCAGCAGGGTGCCGAGGCCAATGCCCGTGACCGCCTGGCGGCCGTTGGCGTCCCGGACGATGCGGGCGCCGAGCGCGCGCAGGCAGGCGGCGGTCGCTGCGACGTCCTCGCCGTCGTTAAGGCCGGCGACCCGGCTCGTGCCCACAGCCAGGGCGGCGAGGATCAGCGCGCGATGGGAGATCGATTTGTCGCCGGGAAGCGCGGCCGTGCCGGCGAGCGGACCGCGGCGCGCAAAGGCCTGCGGCGAAGGGCCGGGCGGCGTCATCGGCGGGGCTTTGACAGGGGCCGGAGCGTGTGGCAAGGCGCGCGCCGACGCGACGTCCGCCGAAAAGCGGGCGCGCCTTTCCTTTGCGATTCACTGGAGTCATTCACCCATGGTGAAGCCTGAATGGGGCACCAAGCGCACCTGTCCCAAATGCGGAGCCCGCTTCTATGACCTTGGCCAGGAAGAGCCGGTCACCTGCATCGCCTGCGGGATCAACTGGAATCCGGAGCCGGTGCTGAAATCGAAGCAGCCGATGCCGTTCGAGGCGGCGAGCAACAAGCCGGCGCCCGAGGCGGCGGAGAAGAAGGACAAGGATCTCGCCGGCGACGACGATGACGAGGATAACGAGGACGACGACGATCTGGACCTCGAGGTGGACGAGGACGCCGAGGAGAATCCGGACGACGAGGTCGATCTGGGCGGTGACGACGATCTCGGCGAGATCGCGGCGACCAAGGAAGACGAGGAAAGCTAGGCGCCTTGCTTGCCAAGGCGTGCCGGCTTGCCTAAATCCGGCGCTCCCGCCGCCCAGGGTGGGAAAAGGATCGGGGCCGTAGCTCAGCTGGGAGAGCGCTGCAATGGCATTGCAGAGGTCAGGGGTTCGATCCCCCTCGGCTCCACCATTACCGGTTTTCCAGCCCTAACCACCCCGCCATCAGGCTTAGTTCGGCGTCGAGGCGCTCGCGCGTTTCCGGCGGCGCGTTGGGCTCGAGGTGAATATTCCGCGCGATCAGGCGGCCAGCTTGGCGATCCGCCTTGAGATCGGCGCGGGCGACGAGCGCGTCATCCATCAGGAACGGCAGCACATAATAGCCGTGCGTCCGCTTCGGAGCAGGAGTGTAGATTTCGATCCGGTAGCGGAAGCCGAACAGCCGTTCGATGCGGTCGCGATGCCAGATCAGCGGATCGAAGGGGGCGATGAGGGCTTGGCCGGCGATCCGGCGTGGGCGGCGGGCCTGGGCGTGGAGAAAGGCGGGCTGACGCCAGGATTCGACCGCCACCGGCAGCAAGGTCCCGTCCTCGACCAGCGACGAGATCGCCGCCTTCGCTTCCTCGGGCTTCAGCCGGAAATAGTCGCGCAGATCGGCGGCGCTGGCGATGCCGAGCGCGCGACCGGAGCGTTCGATCAGGCGGCGCCGGGCTTCGGCGGGCGCGGGCGTGGGCAAAGCGAGGATGGCCGCCGGGATCACCCGTTCGGTCAGGTCGTAGACGCGCTCAAAGCTGCCGCGGCGGGTCGCGGTGGTGATGTGGCCGGCCCAGAACAGCCATTCGAGGGCCTGTTTCGTCGCCCCCCATTTCCACCAGCCGGAACGGCTCCGGCCCTGTTCGAAATCGCTCGCGGCCATCGGGCCATCGGCGCCGATGCGCGCCAGCAGCGCTTCCGCCTCGCCACGGCGTTCGCCGGCGAAGGCGCGCAGGCTGCCCCAGCCGCGCTC
>JBFWUJ010000034.1:7306-19713 GCA_050247295.1 Sphingomonas sp.
GCTTTGTTCGCGATGAAGTTCGGTGGCGGCCGCGGCTGGAGCAAGGGCTGGGATTTCGGCGGTGGCGACTGGGGCGACGGCGGCGGTCGCGGCCGGGGGCGGCGCGGTCGGGGACGGATGTTCGACGGCGGCGAGCTGCGGCTGCTGCTGCTGCGGCTGATCGCCGACGAGCCGCGCCACGGCTATGACCTGATCCGGGCGATCGAGGAATTGAGCCATGGCGCCTACGCGCCGAGCCCCGGCGTCGTCTACCCGACCCTTACCATGCTGCAGGACATGGACCTGATCGAGGAAACGAAGAGCGAGGGTGCCCGCAAGGCCTTTCGCGTGACCGAGGAGGGCGAGGCCCATCTCACGGAGCATGCGGAGGAGGTCGACGGGCTGCTTGAGCGGCTGAAGGAGGCCGGCAGCGACAATCGTAAGGCCGGCGGAGCGCCGATAAAGCGCTCGGTCGCCAGCCTGCTCTCGGCCTTGTGGCACCGGGTCACCCGCGAGGATGCGGACGATGAGGTGATGCACAAGATCGCCGCGATCCTCGACGACGCAGCGCAGAAGATCGAACGCCTGACCTGACCTTCAGACCGGAACGGGGCGGCGCTGCGTACGCTCCCCGCAGCGCGGCGCTTGCCCGCCCTATCCGTCCAGGCTCATGACGGCCGGACAGGGCGGGCTGAAGCGATCAGCGCCAAACCGCGGCGACTGCTAGCGCCGGTTGGGATTGGGCGGGCGCACATGGCGATGGCCGTCGCCCCGCGTGTGGCGGTGGCCGTCGCCGAAATAATGCTGACTGTCCGCGCTCGAAGCGCTGGCACCCGCCAAATTGGCGTTCGAACCGGCATTGGCGTTCGTATGGAGACTGGCGCTGGAATGGACATGGCCGTCGCCTTGCGTGTGGCGGTGGCCATCACCGATATAGTGATGACCGTCGCCAGGCGAGTGACCGCTCTGCGCATTGGCGGCTCCGGTCGGCAAAGCAAGCGCGCCGACCGTCGCGACGGCGGCGGTGGTGGCGAGAACGAGTTTCAACTGGCGCATGGCGTGAACTCTCCTTTGCGTTCGGTCCTGGCGGGTTCAGCGACAAATGCCCTGCGCGGATCAGGACCGGACACACGCGCGCGGCCGCTTTCAAGCTACGTCGCCCGCAGCGGACGTTCAATCGAAATCTGGAACGCCCGATCCGCATCGTCCGGTCCAATGACAAGCGGCGCAGTGGCTGTGCTTTACGGGATCGATGAGAATCGCCGGCTGCGTCCGCAAGGCGCGGATGACGGACGCTCGGACGCCGGGCGCGGTTCAGGGCACCGGGCTGGGCAATTGGCGGCCGCCGGCATTGTGCTGGCGGATGATGCGCAGATAGGCGTCGACAAGCGCCTGATTGACCTCGTCCCAGCCATAATGGCGGCTGACCATTTCGCCGGCTGCGCCGGCGGCCAGCCGCGCCGTCTCATCGCGGCAATAGAAAGACAGCGCTTCGCAAAATGCATCGACCGCACCCGGGCGGACAAGGCGCCCGGTGACGCCATCCTCGACCAGGCTTTCGCTTCCCGTTGCCCGCGCGGCGACCACCGGCAGGCCGGTCGCCATCGCTTCCAGCGTCACGTTGCCGAACGTCTCGGTCACCGAAGGATTGAACAGCATGTCCATTGAGGCGACCGCCCGACCGAGATCGTTGCCGGCCTGGAAACCGGTGAAGACGGCCTGCGGCAGGCGCTTTTCGAACCAGTCGCGGGCCGGGCCTTCCCCGACGACCAACACACGGTGCCGCACCTGCCGCCGGGCCAGCCGGTCGATCGCGTCTGAAAAGACGTCGAGGCCCTTTTCCATCACCAGCCGGCCGGTGAAGCCGATCACCGGCTCGTCGTCGGCGATGCCGAGCGCGCGCCGCCACGCCATGTCGCGCCGCTCCGGATTGAAGATCGCGCGGTCGATGCCGCGGGTCCAGATGCCGACATCGTAATTCATGCGCTGGTCGCGCAGCAGCTGCGCCATCGAATCGGACGGCGCGAAAATCGCATCGCAGCGGCGGTAGAACCGTCGGAGAATCGCGAGCACCAGAGGCTCGAGGAAGGCGAGGCCATAATAGCGCGGATAGGTCTCGAAGCGGGTGTGGACCGAGGCGACGACCGGTAAATCCCGGCGGCGGGCGAGGGTCACGGCGCGGTGGCCGGTGAATTCCGGGCTGGCGACATGGAGGATGTTGGGCCGGAACCCCCGCAGATCGCGGCGGACCCGCGGCGGCAGCGCATAGCCGACCCGATATTCGGCTCGCCCGGGAAAGGAGAAGGAGGGGACGGAGACCAGGTCTCCCTTCGGTTCGAAGGCCGGCGTCTTCGTGGTGGGCGAATAGACGCGTACCGAAGCGCCCTGGCGCAGCAGATAATCGGCGAGCCGATTGAGCGCCTGATTGGCGCCGTCGCGGACATAGTTGTAATTGCCGCTAAAGATCGCGACGCGCAGGTCCTTCGTTTCCATCACCGGCGGTCCTGCGGCGGATGATCGCGGAAGAAGCGGCGGACCCGACGGATCCAGATGATCGGCGGGATCACCAGCAGGCCGAGCAGGAAAAGAGCGAAGGCTTCGCGCATCATCGGTTCCTAAACGCGAAAGCGCCCCGCCGCGGAGTTCACGGCGGGGCGCTTCGGTTCGTCAGGGCGCCCCGCTATTCCCGGGCTTCGCCTTCGGCGCCGGCTTCGGCGGCGGCGGGCGCTTCCTGCGGATTCTCTTCAGTCTCCTGAAGATATTCGCCGGCATCGGCATCGCTGCCGGTGCCGCTCGCCGCGACGGCCGCCAGCGGATCGGCGTCGATCGCCGCTTCCGGACCCTGGGCGAGCTCCGCCTCATGCTCTTCCGCCGCCGTATTGGCGGCGATCAGCGCCTCCTGCAGCGAACGCTGCTGGGCGCGGAGCGCCGCGTCGCGCGACGAGGCCGCGATCCGAAGCCGCTTCATGCCCGCGCCGGTGCCAGCCGGGATCAGACGGCCGACGATGACGTTCTCCTTCAGGCCCTCCAGATCGTCGATCTTGCCCTGCACCGATGCCTCGGTGAGCACCCGGGTCGTCTCCTGGAAGGAGGCGGCCGAGATGAAGCTGCGGGTCTGCAGCGAGGCCTTGGTGATGCCGAGCAGCACCGGCTTGCCGTCCGCATATTTCTTCCGGCCCGGCTGCTCCTTCAGCTTCGCATTGACCTCGTTCATCTCCTGCCGGTCGACCTGCTCGCCGACTAGGAAGGTGGTGTCGCCGCTCTCCGTGATCTCGACCTTCTGCAGCATCTGGCGAACGATCACCTCGATGTGCTTGTCGTTGATCTTCACGCCCTGCAGTCGATAGACCTCCTGGATCTCCGAGACGAGATATTCGGCCAACGCCTTGACCCCGAGCACCTCCAGGATGTCGTGCGGATCGGGGCTGCCGCCGATCAGATTGTCGCCGCGCTTGACGAAGTCGCCTTCCTGCACGTCGATGACCTTCGACTTCGGCACCAGATACTCGACCGGATCTCCCTCCTCGGGGACGATCGCGATCTTGCGCTTGGCCTTATAGTCCTTGCCGAAGGCGATCCGGCCAGAGACCTTGGCGATGATCGCATTCTCCTTTGGTTTGCGGGCCTCGAACAACTCGGCGACGCGCGGCAGACCGCCGGTGATGTCGCGGGTCTTGGCCGCCTCGCGGGTGACGCGGGCGAGCACCTCGCCGGCCTCCACCACCTGGCCTTCTTCGACCGAGAGCATCGCGCCCGGGGCGAGCATGTAGCGCGCCGCCTCGCCCGACTTGTCGTCGAGAAGAGTGATGCGCGGACGCAGATCCTCCTTGCTCCGCGCGGTGGCGCGGAACTCGGTGACGACGCGCTGGGCGATGCCGGTCGCTTCGTCGGTCTGCTCGGTGAGCGTCTTGTTCTCGATCAGGTCCTGGAACTTCACCGTTCCGCCCTTCTCGGTGATCACCGGCATCATGAACGGATCCCATTCCGCCAGCCGGTCGCCCTTGCTGGCGATGTGACCATGATCGACCATCAGATGGGCGCCGTAGGGGATGCGGTGGGTGGCCCGCTCGCGGCCGTCCATGTCGACGATCGCCAGCTCGCCGTTGCGGGCCATGGCGAGGCGGCGGCCGCGGGGATCGACGATCGTCGGCAGGTCGCGAAGCTCGACCGTGCCGTCAACCGCGGCCTCCAGGCTCGACGTCTCGTTGAGCTGAGCGGCGCCGCCGATGTGGAAGGTTCGCATCGTGAGCTGGGTGCCCGGCTCGCCGATCGACTGGGCGGCGATGACGCCGACCGCTTCGCCGATATTGACCGGCGTGCCGCGCGCGAGATCGCGACCGTAGCATTTCCCGCAGACGCCCATCTCGCTCTCGCAGACCAGAGGACTGCGGATGTTGACCGACTGGATGCCGATCTCGTCGATCATCAGCGCCGCGGCCTCGTCGATCAGCTCGCCTTGCTTGACGATCGTCTCGCCGGTCTTCGCGTCGACGACGTCCTCGGCCGGGGTGCGGCCCAAGATGCGCTCGCCGAGCGACGCGATGACGGCGCCGCCCTGGACGATGGCGCGCATGTCGAGATGGTTCGACGTGCCGCAATCCTCCTCGACGATCGTCGCGTCCTGGCTGACGTCGACCAGCCGGCGGGTCAGATAGCCCGAATTCGCCGTCTTCAGAGCCGTGTCGGCAAGGCCCTTGCGGGCGCCGTGGGTCGAGTTGAAATATTCAAGGACGGTCAGGCCCTCCTTGAAGTTCGAGATGATCGGCGTCTCGATGATCTCGCCCGACGGCTTGGCCATCAGGCCGCGCATGCCGGCGAGCTGCTTCATCTGCGCCTGCGAGCCGCGGGCGCCGGAATGGGCCATCATGTAGATCGAGTTGACCGGCGCCATCCGGCCGTCATCGTCCTTCGGCTGTGCCTTGATCTTGTCCATCATGGCGTTGGCCACCTGGTCGCCGCAACGGCTCCAGGCGTCGATCACCTTGTTGTACTTCTCCTGCTGGGTGATCAGGCCGTCCTGATATTGCTGTTCGTAATCCTTCACCAGATCGCGGGTGTCGCCGACCAATCCCTCCTTCTCGTGTGGGATGATCATATCGTCCTTGCCGAACGAAATGCCGGCCTGGAAGGCGTGGCGGAAGCCCAGTGCCATGATCGCGTCCGCGAACAGCACCGTCTCCTTCTGGCCGGTGTGGCGGTAGACGATGTCGATGACGTCCGCGATCTCCTTCTTGGTGAGGAGACGGTTGACCGTCTCGAACGGCACCTTGTGGCTCTTCGGCAGCGTCTCGCCGAGCAGCATGCGGCCCGGCGTCGTTTCGAAGCGCTTCATGACCGTGTTGCCGTCCTCGTCCGTCTGCGGCACGCGGCTGACGATCTTGGTGTGCAGCGTCACCGCGCCGGCGAACAGTGCCTGATGGACCTCCGACATGTCGGCGATCATCGAGCCTTCGCCCGGCTCGCCCTCGCGCTCCATCGACAGATAATAGAGGCCGAGAACCATGTCCTGCGAAGGCACGATGATCGGTTTGCCGTTGGCGGGCGAGAGGATGTTGTTTGTCGACATCATCAGCACGCGCGCTTCCAGCTGCGCCTCGAGGCTCAGCGGGACGTGGACGGCCATCTGGTCGCCATCGAAATCGGCGTTGAAGGCGGCGCAGACCAGCGGGTGAAGCTGGATCGCCTTACCTTCGATCAGTACCGGCTCGAACGCCTGGATGCCGAGACGGTGAAGCGTCGGGGCGCGGTTCAGCAGCACCGGATGCTCGCGGATCACCTCGTCGAGGATATCCCAGACTTCCTTGCGCTCCTTCTCGACCCACTTCTTCGCCTGCTTCAGCGTCATCGAGAGGCCCTTGGCGTCGAGGCGCGAGTAGATGAACGGCTTGAACAGCTCGAGCGCCATCTTCTTCGGCAGGCCGCACTGGTGCAGCTTCAGCTCCGGCCCGGTGACGATCACCGAGCGGCCGGAATAATCGACGCGCTTCCCGAGCAGGTTCTGGCGGAAGCGGCCCTGCTTGCCCTTCAGCATATCGGACAGCGACTTCAGCGGACGCTTGTTGGCGCCGGTGATCGTCCGGCCGCGGCGGCCATTGTCGAACAAAGCGTCGACCGCCTCCTGCAGCATGCGCTTTTCGTTACGCACGATGATGTCCGGCGCGCGCAGCTCCATCAGGCGCTTGAGGCGGTTGTTGCGGTTGATGACGCGGCGATAGAGGTCGTTGAGATCGGAGGTCGCGAAGCGGCCGCCGTCCAGCGGTACCAGCGGGCGCAGCTCGGGCGGGATGACCGGAACGACGTCGAGGATCATCCATTCCGGCCGGTTGCCGGATTCGAGGAAGCTTTCGACGACCTTCAGCCGCTTGATGATCTTCTTGGGCTTCAGCTCCGACTTGGTCGTCGCCAGCTCCTCCATCAAGGCGACCTTCTCGCCCTCAAGGTCGAGATCGATCAGCATCTGCTTGACTGCCTCGGCGCCGATGCCGGCGGTGAAGGCGTCCTCGCCATATTCGTCCTGCGCGTCGAGCAATTCGTCTTCGGTGAGGAGCTGGAACTTCTCGAGCGGGGTCAGGCCCGGCTCGGTGACGATGTAAGACTCGAAATAGAGCACGCGCTCGAGCTGCTTCAGCTGCATGTCGAGCAGCAGGCCGATGCGGCTCGGCAGCGACTTCAGGAACCAGATATGGGCGACCGGGGCGGCGAGCTCGATATGGCCCATCCGCTCGCGGCGGACCTTCGATACGGTGACCTCGACGCCGCACTTCTCGCAGACGATGCCCTTGTACTTCATGCGCTTGTACTTGCCGCACAGGCACTCGTAATCCTTGATCGGGCCGAAGATGCGGGCGCAGAACAGGCCGTCACGCTCGGGCTTGAACGTACGGTAGTTGATCGTCTCGGGCTTCTTGATCTCGCCGAACGACCAGGAACGGATGCGCTCCGGGGAGGCGATGCCGATCTTGATCTGGTCGAACGTCTCCGGCTTGGCGACCGGATTGGCGAAGGGGGTCATCTCGTTCATTCTTCAATCCCTTTCAGGGGAATTTCGTCAGCGGGCGAAGGGTTGGAGGGGCGTTGCCGCCCGCTCCGTCACTCCGCCGCCAGCTGGGTCGGCGCGTCCTCGTCATTCTCGTCGATGATGCTGTTCAGCTCGACGTTGAGGCCAAGCGAGCGCATCTCCTTGACCAGCACGTTGAAGCTCTCCGGAATTCCGGCCTCGAACGTGTCGTCGCCCTTGACGATCGCCTCGTAGACCTTGGTGCGGCCGATCACGTCGTCCGACTTCACCGTCAGCATTTCCTGCAACGTATAGGCCGCGCCATAGGCCTGGAGCGCCCACACCTCCATCTCGCCGAAGCGCTGGCCGCCGAACTGCGCCTTGCCGCCCAGCGGCTGCTGGGTGACCAGGCTGTAGGGGCCGATCGACCGGGCGTGGATCTTGTCGTCTACCAGATGGTGCAGCTTCAGCATGTAGATGAAGCCCACCGTCACCTTGCGATCGAACTTGTCGCCGGTGCGGCCATCATAGAGATCGACCTGGCCGGAGACGTCCAGCCCCGCCTTTTCCAGCATGTCGGCGACATCCGATTCCTTGGCGCCATCGAACACCGGCGTGCCCATCGGGACACCGTTGGTCAGGTTCTGGGCCAGTTCGATGACCTCGCCGTCGTCGCGGGCGTCCAGCTCCTTGTGATAGGGCTGGCCGTAAATATCCTTGAGCTTGGTGCGCAGCGGCTTGGCGTCCGCCGCATTCTTCTCCTGGATGCCTTCGAGCAGCTCGGCGACCTGCCGGCCGAGGCCGCGCGCGGCCCAGCCCAGATGGGTCTCGAAAATCTGCCCGACGTTCATGCGGCTCGGCACGCCGAGCGGGTTCAGCACGATGTCGGCGGCGGTGCCGTCCTCGAGGAACGGCATGTCCTCTTCGGGCAGGATGCGGCTGATGACGCCCTTGTTGCCGTGACGCCCGGCCATCTTGTCGCCTGGCTGCAGCTTGCGCTTCACCGCGACGAACACCTTGACCATCTTGAGGACGCCCGGCGGCAGCTCGTCGCCCCGCTCGATCTTCTCCATGCGATCGTCGAGCTTGGCCTTGATCACGCCTTCGGCGCTTTCATACTGGGAGCGGACGGCTTCCAGATCGGCCTGCCGCTTGTCGTCCTTGACCGCGAACTTCCACCAATCATGCGGCTCGACCGAATCCATCATCTCGGCGTCGATCTTGGCGCCCTTCTTGGCGCCCTTGGGCGCGGCGGTGGCGGTCTGTCCGAGCAGCATCTCGCGCAGGCGCGCGTAAGAGGAGCGCTTCAGGATGTTGCGCTCGTCCTCGGCGTCCTTGCGCAGGCGGTCCTTCTCTTCTGTCTGGATCGCCCGCGTGCGGTCGTCGATGTCGATGCCGTGCCGGTTGAAGACGCGGACCTCGACCACCGTGCCGGAGACGCCCGGCGGCAGGCGCAGCGAGGTGTCGCGCACGTCCGAGGCCTTTTCGCCGAAGATCGCGCGGAGCAGTTTCTCCTCCGGCGTCATCGGGCTCTCGCCCTTCGGCGTGATCTTTCCGCACAGGATATCGCCTGGCTCCACCTCGGCGCCGATATAGACGATGCCCGCCTCGTCGAGGTTGCGCAGCGCCTCCTCACCGACATTCGGGATATCCCGGGTGATGTCCTCCGGCCCCAGCTTGGTGTCGCGGGCCATCACCTCGAACTCCTCGATATGGATCGAGGTGAAGACATCGTCCTTCACGATCCGCTCGGAGATCAGGATGCTGTCCTCGAAATTGTAGCCGTTCCACGGCATGAACGCGACGAGCACGTTGCGGCCCAGGGCCAGCTCGCCAAGATCGGTCGAGGGGCCGTCGGCGATGACGTCGCCGGCGCGGACCAGATCGCCCTTCTTCACCAGCGGCCGCTGGTTGATGCAGGTGTTCTGGTTCGAACGCTGGAACTTCATCAGCGTATAGATGTCGACGCCCGACTGGCCGGCCTCGACGTCGTCGGTGGCGCGCACGACGATGCGGGCGGCGTCGACCTGATCGACGATGCCGGTGCGGCGGGCGGCGATGGCGGCACCGGAATCGCGGGCGACCGTCTCTTCCATGCCGGTGCCGACGAACGGCGCTTCGGCGCGAACCAGCGGCACCGCCTGGCGCTGCATGTTCGAACCCATCAGCGCCCGGTTGGCGTCGTCATTCTCAAGGAACGGGATGAGCGAAGCGGCGACCGACACCAGCTGCTTCGGGCTCACGTCCATTAGCGTGATCGTGTCGCGCGCCGCCATCAGGAAGTCGCCGGCCTGGCGCGAGGAGACGATCTCCTCGACGAACCGGCCGCTCTTGTCGAGCTCCGCATTGGCCTGGGCGATCGTATGCTTCGCCTCCTCCATCGCGGAGAGGTAGACGACATCGTCGGTCACCTTGTGATCGACGACCTTGCGGTAGGGCGTCTCGATGAAGCCGTATTTGTTGACCCGGCTGAACGAGGCGAGGCTGTTGATCAGGCCGATATTCGGGCCTTCGGGCGTCTCGATCGGGCAGATGCGGCCATAATGGGTCGGGTGCACGTCGCGGACCTCGAAACCGGCGCGCTCGCGGGTGAGGCCGCCCGGCCCGAGCGCCGAGACGCGGCGCTTGTGCGTGACCTCGCTGAGCGGGTTGGTCTGGTCCATGAACTGGCTGAGCTGCGACGAGCCGAAGAACTCCCGCACCGCCGCCACGGCGGGCTTGGCGTTGATCAGGTCGTTCGGCATGACGGTCGAGACGTCGACCGAGCTCATCCGCTCCTTCACCGCGCGCTCCATGCGCAGCAGGCCGACGCGGTACTGGTTTTCCAGCAGTTCGCCGACCGAACGCACGCGGCGGTTGCCGAGATTGTCGATATCGTCGATCTCGCCCTTGCCGTCCTTGAGGTTCACCAGTTCCTGGACGACGGCGATGATGTCTTCGGTGCGCAGCGTCGTCACCGTATCCTCGGCGTCGAGGCCGAGGCGCATGTTGAGCTTGACCCGGCCGACGGCCGACAGGTCGTAGCGCTCCGGATCGAAGAACAGGCCGGCGAACAGCGCTTCGGCCGTCTCGCGGGTCGGCGGCTCGCCAGGGCGCATGACACGGTAGATGTCGGAGAGGGCGCCGTCGCGATCTTCCGATTTGTCCGCCTTCAGCGTGTTGCGCATCCAGGCGCCGGTCGAGACATGATCGATATCGAGCAGCTCGATCTGGTCGAAGCCTGCGGCGTCCAGCTTCTCGAGATTCTCTTGGCTGACCTCATCGCCGGCCTCGATGTAGATCTCACCGGTTTTCTCGTTGATGAGATCATAGGCGGAATAGCGGCCGAAAATTTCCTCGGTCGGGATGATCAAATTCTTGAGCCCGTCCTTCTGCGCCTTGTTCGCGGCGCGCGGGGAAATCTTCTGGCCTGTGGGGAACACGACCTCGCCGGTCTTGGCGTCGACGATGTCGAAGGCCGGCTTCTGACCGCGCCAGTTCTCCGGCGCGAACGGAATCTGCCAGCCGCCCTTGCCGCGGACGAAGGTCATGCGGTTGTAGAAGGTGTTCAGGATTTCCTCGCTGGTGAGGCCCAGCGCGTGCAGGAGGGCGGTCACCGGCAGCTTGCGCTTGCGGTCGATGCGGACGTTGACGATGTCCTTGGCGTCGAATTCGAAATCGAGCCACGAGCCGCGATAGGGGATGACGCGGGCGGCGAACAGGAACTTGCCGGAGGCATGGGTCTTGCCCCGGTCATGATCGAAGAGCACGCCGGGCGAACGGTGCATCTGGCTGACGATGACCCGCTCGGTGCCGTTGATGATGAAGGTGCCGTTCTTCGTCATGAGCGGCATGTCGCCCATGTAGACATCCTGCTCCTTGATATCGATCACCGACTTGGCTTCGGTGTCGGGATCGATCTCGAACGAGGTGAGGCGCAGCGTCACCCGCATCGGCGCGGCATAGGTCATGCCGCGCTGGCGGCACTCGTCTGTATCGTATTTCGGGTCTTCCAGCTCGTAGCGGTCGAAATCGAGATGGGCGACGCCGGCGAAATCCTGGATCGGGAAGACGCTGCGCAGCGTCTTTTCGAGGCCGGAGACATAACCGGTGGAGGGATCGGAGCGCAGGAATTGCTCATAGCTTTCGCGCTGAACCTCGATCAGGTTCGGCATCTCGCTGACTTCGTGGATGTTGCCGAAAATCTTGCGGATGCGCTTCGCTGCGGTGGGCCGCGCGTCGATTGCCGGAGCCGTCGTCTTCGCCATGGGGTATTTCGCCTCGTCGGTCAGAATCTTGGGCGCTCAAACGCAAAAAGCCGCGGATTCCCGATTCCGGGAATCGCAGCTTCGGCGTCCTGTGAAACCACCGACCGTCAATGCGTGGGGAGCGCTGCGCGACGGCGCACCCTGTTCCGACGATCTGTGGCGAGGGGGGCGATATATGGTCGAGCCCGCACGATGTCAAACGGTGCCATAGAACAGATTTGACGACCGTGCCGCCGGAGCCCGCGGTCGGCCCGAAAGCCGAGTGAGTGCCATTCGATCCGGCGCTGACTCGCACCGGCCCGGCGCGGATGCTGCGGCGAGCCGAGCCTTTTTGCCCGATCAAGTCGTTGCCCGCCTGTTATGAAACAGAAACCACAAATTCATCGCATCGCGATCGTCGCGCTGTCCGCGTCGGCCGCCCTCTCAACCGCCCCTGTGTACGGGCAAGATGTCGCGCCGGTGGTCGCCCCGCTGCCGCCTCCGGCTGCTGCCGCGCCGCCGCCGTCTATCGCGGTGACTCCGCCGCCGGCGATCCGGCCGGCCCCTCCGGCGCCGCGGGTCGCGCCGACGCCTGCCCCGGCCGCCCGCGCGACGCCGCCCGCGGTCGAGCCCGCTGCCCCCCGCGCGCCGCGTGTCGTTGGGCGCGCGCGCGCGCCGCGAGCCGTCCCCGCAGCGCCGCGCGCCCCCGCCGCTACGCCTGTCTCGGCTCCGCAGGCTCCGGTCGCCGAGGTTCCGGCGCCGCCGCCCGCTGCCTTGCAGGCACCCTCCATCGTCAACGGCGGCAATTCCGGGATCGCGGCCGGGAGATCGAACCTGCCGTGGCTGATCGCCGCCGGCCTCGCGTTGCTCGCGCTGATGGCCGGCTTCGTCGCCTGGCGCCGCCGCCGCGCGGCCAACGAGGAACTCTATTATGAAGAAGCGGCCTATGAGCCGGGTCTGATGGTCGAGCAGCCGGTGGCGAATGCCGGGGATCGGGCAGCGAGCGATTATCAGCCCCAGATCGTCGCCCCGGTCCCGGCCTTCCGCCGGGTCGCCGCCGCGGCGTCGCCGCAGGCCGAGGCGGAGCTTTCGGCCGCCGACCGGGCCGACATGGATGCGCTCGCCACCTCCTCGGACCCTCATGCGAACCGCCCGTGGCTGGAATTTCTGATGCGGCCGGTCCGCGCCGGGACCAGTGGCGAGGA
>JBFWUJ010000035.1:0-19509 GCA_050247295.1 Sphingomonas sp.
GTGATCGGTCCGGTGATGCCCACCTGGCCGCGAATATAGTCGTAATTGCCGTAGGTGAGCTCAGCCATGCCGCCGAACTGGAATTCCGGCCGGCGGGTGATGACGTGAATCAGGCCGGCAGAGGCGTTGCGGCCGAACAATGTGCCCTGCGGCCCGCGCAGCACCTCGACCCGCTCGATCTCGCCCAGTTCGTTGAGGCCGATGCCGGAACGCGAGCGATAGACGCCGTCGATAAACACCGCGACCGAGCTTTCCAGGCCCGGATTGTCGCCGACGGTCCCGATGCCGCGGATACGGGCCGAGCCATTCGCCTCGGTGCCGGTCGAGGAGACCAGCAGGGAGGGCGCGAGCTGGTTGAGCTGACGAAGGTCGTTGGCGCCGGAATTCTGCATCGATTCCGCATTCACCGCGGAAACGGCGAGCGGCACGTCCTGCAGGATCTGGCGGCGCCCCTGCGCGGTGACGACGATCCCCTGATCATCATCTGCGGCTGTCGCCGGCGGCGGATTCTGCGCATAAGCCGGCGTTGCCAGCGCGGTAAGGCCTGCGGACAGCAGCCAGAAGCTCTTCGACATGCACCCCTCCCAAAATTATCGGTCTATTTTGGTCGGAGGCTAATCCGCTTATTGTCGTTCCGCCAGCCGAAAAACGGCGGTTTCCCGCCACTCTTGAAGGGCTTATTGTAAATATACAACAGGTTGGTCTCGATAAGAAACCTATCTGCCTCCTTGCCGTTACGGCAATGCGGCGAAAGCGTGTTTCACGCTTCCCGTGCCAGCGCGGCTGCGATCAGCTTGCGACTGTTGTCGAGTCCGTAAAGGGCGATGAAACTCCCCATCCGGGGTCCTTGGGACGTGCCGAGCAGCGTTTCGTAGAGCGCGCGGAACCAGTCGCGCAGCGATTCGAACGGATGCGCCTTGCCGCATTCGTAGACCTCCGTCTGGATCGCTTCAGCATCGGCGTCGGCCGGCAGCGCCGCCAATCGGCGATCGAGATCCTGAAGGGCGGGCCGCTCCATTGCGCTCGGCGGGCGATGGCGGAGGGAGTCGGCGATGAAGTCGCGGAAATAGGCCAATGCATAATCCAGGCGCTCGTCGAGCTCGGGACTGCTTTCGGGCGACGCTTGGGGAGAGTAGCGCTGGACGAAACCCCAGAGCAGGGCCTTGTCGTCCGTCGATGCGACCGCAACCAGGTTGAGCAGCAGCGCGAAGCTGATCGGCATCCGCATCGACGGCACCTTGCCGGCATGGACGTGGTGGACCGGATTGCCGAGCCGCTTGTCCCATTCCTGCGCCGGATAGGTGGCCAGGAACTGGTCATATTCGTCGACCGCCTTTGGAATGACCGAGAAGCTGAGCTGTTTGGCCTTCCGGGGATCGCGGTAGATATAGAAAGTAAGGCTCTCCTCCGGCGCGTAGGTCAGCCATTCGTCGATCGTGACGCCATTGCCCTTGGTCTTGGAGATTTTCTCGCCATTCTCGTCGAGGAACAGCTCGAAATTGAATCCTTCGGGTGGCCGTGCGCCCAGGATCCGGGCGATCTTCGAGCTTTGCGCGACGCTATCGATCAGGTCCTTGCCGGACATCTCATAATCGACGCCGAGCGCGACCCAGCGGGTCGCCCAATCGACCTTCCATTGCAGCTTTGCGCCACCGGATAGGATCGATTGCTCGATCCGCTCGCCCTCGTCCTCGAAGGCGATCAGGCCGATTTCCGGATCGAGCACCCCGACTGCGACCTGCAGCACCTTGCCGCTCTTCGGGCTGATCGGCAGCACCGGCGAATAGGTCTTGCGCCGTCCCTCACCCAGCGTCGGCAGCATGACCCCCATGATCGCGTCATAATGGCGGAGGACCGCCTTCAGCGTCTCGTCGAAGCGGCCCGTCCGGTAGCAGTCCGATGACGCCATGAACTCATAGTCGAAGCCGAACCGGTCGAGGAATTGCCGGAGCAGGCTGTTGTTGTGATCGGCATAGCTTGCATGGCCGCAACCGAATGGATCGGGCACCACGCTCAGCGGCTGATCGAGATGCGCGTGCATCATATCCTGATGTGGCACGCCCGGGGGCACCTTGCGCATCCCGTCCATGTCGTCCGAAAAGGCGATCAGGCGGCTCGGCCAATCGACGAGTTCGGTGAGCGCGTGACGGACCATCAGCGTACGCGCCACCTCCTGGAACGTGCCCAGATGGGGGAGCCCGGACGGGCCATAGCCGGTTTCGAAGACGATGCCGCCGGTTGGCGGCCCGTCCGGATAGCGCTTCAGCAGCTTGCGCGCTTCCTCATAGGGCCAGGCCTTGCTGACCATTGCTGCTTCGCGGAGCGCCGGATCGATCGCCACCGTTGTCCTTTCGTTCCGCCGGGTCCATGGCCGGCGGATGGCGGGCTCATTGCCTTATCCGGCGCTCCACGCAACCCATGCGGGCATCTGGATCGCGCAGGCCGATGGCGGGACTGAGGCGCTGGGCCGAGGTGCGGCGATCGCCCGGGCGGCGGAAACGCCGCTGATTCTGCTCAATGCGCCACTGGTCGGCAATCGGCTTGGTTATCCGGAATTGAACGGGCTCGATCTGCTGGAACTGTTTGCCTTCATCCACCCCGCCCGCTTTGCGGTGCCGACACCGAAAGGCCTGGCTGACGCGTTGGGAATGACGCCGCCGGCCGACCATGCGGCGGCTGCATCTTTCCTGCGCGAGGCCGCGGCGGCGCTGCTTGCCAGACTCGAAGCCGATTGGCCGGAACGCGAAGGCGCCTGGGCCTCCGCGCAGTCTCTGCATCGGCTGCGCTGGCCCTGGGCTGGCGCGGTCTCGGCCCGGCTTGGTCGCCCGGAGCGCGACGAGCGCTGGTTGTTTTCCCGTCTCCCCGAGTGGGAGGAGACGAATGCGCGCGGCCAGCCGCGACCCATTCAGGTTGCCGACCAGGCCGCCCTCGATCGGCTGAGCGCGCTCGTCGGCCGCGACGCCGAGCCGCGCGAAGGCCAGCGCGCGTTCGCTGCGGCCGCGGCCCGTGTCTTCGCGCCCCGTCCCGGTCGTGACCGGCCAAATCTTCTCCTTGCCGAGGCGGGGACCGGGATCGGCAAGACGCTGGCCTACCTCGCGCCGGCATCGCTCTGGGCGGCGGAGGCGGATGGCGCAGTCTGGGTCTCGACTTACACCAAGGCGCTGCAACGGCAGCTCGACCGCGAAGGCGCGCGCCTCTTTTCCGATCCGGACGAACGCAAACGGCGTATCGTGATCCGCAAGGGCCGGGAGAATTATCTCTGCCTGCTCAATCTGGAGGATGCGCTGCAGGGCGGCTTCACCGGCCGGGCCGCCATCCTCGCCCAACTTGTCGCCCGCTGGGCGGCCTACACCAAAGATGGCGACATGGTCGGCGGCGATCTGCCAGGCTGGCTGACGTCGCTGTTCCGCCGCGCCGGCACCACGGCACTCACCGACCGGCGCGGCGAATGCGTCTATGCCGGCTGTCCGCACTACCGGAAATGCTTCATCGAACGCGCAGCCCGGGCGAGCAGAGACGCCGATATCGTCATCGCCAATCACGCGCTGATGATGGTGAATGCCGCGAGGGGCCGGGAAGACGGCGCGGCGGCGAGGATCGTCTTCGACGAGGGCCATCATCTCTTCCAGGCCGCCGATTCGACCTTCGCCGCGGCGTTGACCGGGCAGGAGACGATCGAACTCAGGCGCTGGATCATGGGTCCCGAGGGGAAGAGCCGCGGGCGTCGGCGCGGCCTCGCGGCGCGGCTGATGGACGTCGCATCCTATGACGAGGCGGGCGCCGTGGCTCTGGCGGCGGCCATCGCTTCTGCTGGCGCCCTGCCCTCGGACGGCTGGTTGCATCGGCTCGCCGACGGGGATCCATTCGGCCCTGTGGAGCGGCTGCTGATGGCGGTGCGGAACGCCGTCTACGCCCGCGCGGCGGCGCAGGACGCGGGCTACGGTCTCGAAACCGAACTCGCCGAGCCCGATGCTGCGCTGATCGAAGCGGCGGCCGTGTCCGTGGAAGCGCTGGAGGCGCTGCTGCGACCTCTGGTCGCGCTCGCCGGCCGGCTGGAGGCAGTGATCGAGACGGCCCCGGATTGGCTGGACGCGCAGGCGCGGGCCCGCGTCGAAGGCGCGATCGGCGGCCTTGCCTGGCGCTGCCAGGCGCTAGCGGGCTGGATCGCGCTCGCCGCCCGGATCGGCGGCCCGGCCGACCCCGATTTCGTCGATTGGCTCGCGGTGGATCGGGTGGAGGGCCGCGAATATGATGTCGGTCTTCACCGGCACTGGCTCGATCCGACGCGGCCATTGGCCGAGACGGTGTTGAAGCCAGCCCATGGGGTGCTCGTCACCTCGGCGACTTTACGCGACGGTGAAGACTGGACCAGCGCCGATGCGCGCACGGGAGCGGGCCATCTCGACACGCCGATCGACCGCTTCGCGACGCCGAGTCCGTTCGATTATGCCGCAAATAGCGAAGTGCTGGTGGTCACCGACATCAAGCGGGGCGACATTGCCGCACTGGCCGGCGGCTATGCCCGGCTTATCGAGGCGGCCGGCGGCGGCGCGCTTGGCCTGTTCACCGCGATCCAGCGGTTGCGTGCCGTCCACGCCCGGATCGGAGACCGGCTGGCGCGCGTCGGCCTGCCGCTCTACGCCCAGCATGTCGATCCGATCGACACCGGCACCCTGGTCGACATCTTTCGCGACGATCCATGCGCCAGCCTGCTCGGCACCGATGCCCTGCGGGACGGGGTCGATGTCCCCGGCGAATCGCTGCGGCTGGTGATCATGGAAGGTGTGCCCTGGCCGCGGCCGACGGTGCTGCACGCGGCGCGGCGGGCGGCCGAGGGGTCGAGCTATGACGATCGGCTGGTCCGTGGCCGGCTCGCCCAGGCTTTCGGGCGGCTGATCCGACGGCAGGGCGATCGCGGCCTCTTCGTGCTGATGTCGGCGGCCACGCCGTCGCGACTGCTCACCGCTTTCCCTCCCGGCGTCGCCGTGACGCGGCTGCCGCTCGATGCCGCGATCGCCCGTGTCGGCGAACGCTTGTCATTGCCGGGGCGCTCGCGCGATGAACTGCCGGCATGAAGACGCTTTTCATCCTGCGCCATGCCAAGGCCGAGCCACCGCGCCCCGGCGAGGCGGATTTCGATCGCTCGCTGGCCGCGCGGGGTCGCACGGCGGCGGTCGCGATGGGGCGCGAATTCCGGCGGCTGGGTCTCGCTGCCGATCATATCATCGCCTCGCCCGCCGCCCGGGTCGTGGAGACCCTTGCCGGTGTATCCGATGGCTATGGCGCCCGGATGCCGGTCGATTATCGGGACGATCTCTATCTCGCGTCGCCGGAAACGCTGATCGGTGCCGTGCGGGGTGCGGATGCGGCCCATGAAATGCTGCTGATCGTCGGCCACAATCCGGGCCTGCAACTTCTTGCCCTGCAGCTGGGGTCGGGGCCATTGCGGGCGGACATCGCCGCCAAATATCCGACCGGCGCGCTGGTCCAGATATCGCTGCCGGCAACCGGCTGGCATGATGCGGGGACCGAGACGGGCAGGATCGAGCGCTTCCTCCGGCCTCGCGATCTGGACGCGGCGGACTAGGCGTCGGCGAGGGCGTCGGCGAGGGTGCGGCGAAGTGCGCGCAGCTCTTCCAGCGGAAACGGATCGTGCTGGGTCGCCGGCGTTGCCGCGACGGAAGCGACCGGAGGGTCTTCGCCGTCGCTCTTCCTGGCCAGCAGCTGCTGGACCCCGCGGATGGTGTAGCCTTCCTCGCTGAGCAGGCGATGGATGCGGCGAACCAGGGCGACATCGTCGGGACGGTAATAGCGACGGTTGCCGGCCCGCTGCAGCGGGCGCAGTTGCGGAAAGCGGGTTTCCCAATAGCGCAGGATATGCTGGGGCAGGCCCAGTTCGCCCGCGAGCTCGCCAATCGTGCGGAAGGCCTGGTCGCTCTTGCCGCTGGGGCCCGCCATGACCGGCGCTCGCCCTTAGCTGCCCCGGGCGATCCGCTCGCGCATGATCTGGCTGGCGCGGAACGTGAGGACGCGCCGGGGCGCGATCGGCACCTCGACCCCGGTCTTGGGATTGCGGCCGATCCGCTGCCCCTTGTCACGCAGGATGAAGCTGCCGAAGCCGGAAATCTTGACGTTCTGGCCGTTCGCGAGCGCGCCGCACATATGATGCAGGATGCGCTCGACGATGCCGGCGGAGTCGGTGCGCGACAGGCCGATCTCACGGTGGACGTTGTCGGCCAGATCGGCACGGGTCAGCGTGCCCACGTTCGGCTTCCTCATCAATCCTGCGTCGGCCATGGAGCGCTCCCCCTCCCGTCTCCGGACAGCAACATTAGTGCAGCTCTCTCGCCAGCGCAAACGACTTTCGGGACGGTTCAGTAACGGACCACCGCTGCGCCCCAGGTGAAGCCGCCGCCCATGGCTTCGAGCACCAGCAGGTCGCCGGGCTTGATCCGACCGTCGCGCACTGCCGTGTCGAGCGCCAACGGCACCGACGCGGCGGAGGTGTTGGCGTGCTGATCGACGGTGACGATCACCTTTCCGGGCGCCAGGCCGAGCTTCTTCGCGGTCGCATCGAGGATGCGCTTGTTGGCCTGGTGCGGCACAACCCAATCGACCTCCTCGACCGCGTGGCCGGCCGCCGACAGCGCCTCGCCGAGCACGTTGGCGAGGTTGACGACGGCGTGCCGGAAGACCTCGCGGCCCTGCATCCGAAGCTTGCCCACGGTGCCGGTGGTGGAAGGACCGCCGTCGACATAGAGCAGATCGCCCTGTCGCCCGTCGGCGTGCAGCCGCGTCGCGAGAATTCCGGTGTCTTCTCCTTCGACGGCGGAGAGAATGACCGCCCCGGCGCCGTCGCCGAAGAGCACACAGGTGCCCCGGTCCTCCCAGTCGAGGATGCGGCTGAAGGTCTCGGAGCCGATCACCAGCGCATGATCGGCCATGCCGCCCTTCACCATATTGTCGGCGACGGAGAGGGCGTAGAGGAAGCCGGTGCAGACCGCCTGCACGTCGAACGCGATGCAATCGTCGATGCCGAGCATAGCCTGAACGCGGGTGGCGCTGGCCGGGAAGGTCTGGTCCGGAGTCGCGGTGGCGAGGACGATGAGGCCGATCCGGTCGGCTTCGATCCCGGCCGCCGCGAGCGCCTTCGTCGCCGCTTCGGTCGCCAAGGTCGCCGTCGTCTCGCCGTCACCGGCGATATGGCGCGCCTCGATGCCCGTACGCTCGACGATCCATTCGTGGGTCGTGTCGACACGCTCGGCCAGTTCGGCATTGGTCACCCGGCGGCCGGGCAGGGCCGATCCGGTGCCGACGATCCGCGATCGTCTCATTCTGCTGCTCCATTGTCGGCGGCGCGGGCCGAGACGTTGGCCAGGTCCTCGGTGATCTTGCGGGTGATGTCCTTGCGTATCATCCGGGCGGCGACTCGGATCGCGTTGGCGACACCCTTGTCGGTGGCGCCGCCATGGCTCTTCACGACAAGGCCGTTGAGGCCGAGAAAGACGGCGCCATTGTGATTGTTGGGATCGAGATGATGGCGGAGCAGCTCGGTCGCGGGGCGCGAGATCAAGAAGCCGATCTTCGAACGGACCGAGCTGGTGAAGGCGCGCCGCAACAGATCGGTGACGAACCGAGCGGTGCCCTCGAGCGACTTCAACGCGATATTGCCGGAAAAGCCGTCGGTAACGATCACATCGACATCGCCGCGCGACAATTTGTCGCCCTCGACGAAGCCGTCGAAGCTCATATGGAGATGGGTCGAATTGCGCAGGATCACGGCGGCGGCCTTCAGCTCCCCTGTGCCTTTCAATTCCTCGGTGCCGATATTGAGCAATTGTACGCGCGGCCGTTCGAGATCCAGCACCACCCGCGCATAAGCGGCGCCCATCACCGCGAACTGCACGAGATTGTTGGTGTCGCAATCCGTGTTGGCGCCCAGATCGAGCATGACGACGTCATTCTGCCCGAGCGTCGGCAGCAGGGCGGCGAGCGCCGGCCGCGAAATCCCCGGCATCGTCCGGAGGGCGAGCTTCGCCATCGCCATCATCGCGCCGGTATTGCCGCCGGAGACGGCGGCGCCCGCCTCGCCTTCCTTGACCGCCGCGATCGCCCGGCCAAGCGAGGTCGTCTTGGCGCGACGGATCGCCTGACTGGGCTTGTCCTCGCCGGTGATGACCTCGCTGCAATGAACGATGGTGCTGACCCGGGCGAGATTCGGATGCCGATCGAGCTCGGCCCTGATCGCCGCCTCGTCGCCGAACAATATGAAGGCGAGATCGTCGCGGCGGGCCAATGCCAGCGCCGCGCCGGCGACCATCACGGCCGGGCCGGTGTCGCCGCCCATCGCGTCGATGGCGATCCGCGGCGCGCTGCTCACCTTAGACTGTCTCCCCTGTCGTGTCGGGGCTTGTCCTAGTCGTCCTTCTTCAGGATTTCACGCCCCTTATAATGGCCGCAGCTCTGGCAAACATTGTGCGGCAGGCGAAGTTCGCCGCAATTGGGGCATTCCTGGAACTGGGTCGCGGTCAACGCATCGTGGCTGCGCCGCATGTTGCGCTTGGACGGCGAGGTTTTTCTTTTGGGGACGGCCATGGGACCTGTGCTTTCGAATCTGATGTCTGTCGGTGCGAGTGCCGGGGCGGCGGGCAGCGGCGTTTCGGGCCGTTGGCCGCGAGGCCGTCTGCTCTCGCGCGAAGCTGGCGGGCTATAGCGATTTTAAGCCCCGTTGCAAGCATCGCCGCCGCGTGCGAACGAGCGCCGCGAAACAAGGGGAAGCGCCAATGATCCTGCAGATCACCCTGACGATCGCCGGGGCGGCGGCGATCCTCCATATCTGGCTCAGCCTTCGGGTCAGCCGCCTGCGCCGGCCGCTCAAGATCGGAGTCGGCGACGGCGGCAACGAGATTCTGCTGCGGCGGATGCGGGCGCACGGCAATTTCGCCGAGAACACGCCGCTCTTCCTCGTTCTGCTCGCGGTCGTCGAGCTGGCGGTGGGAAGCAACATGGTGCTGTGGACGGCCGGCATCCTGTTCATCCTCGCCCGCATCGCCCACGCTTTCGGCATGGACCGGCCGGGCGCGAATCCGCTGCGGGTCGGCGGCATTGCCCTTAGCTGGCTCTCCCTGCTGGCGCTCGGGGCTTATGCGATCATGATCGCCTATCAGACGCCGCCGATCCAGCGTGGCTTCGAATTGTCGCCGGGCCGCAGCGCGGCGACTGGCCAGCCCTAGGCGAGGAACGACGCCTTACGATTCCCTCGCCAATCGCGCGGGGGTCAGGCGCCCGCCAGCACCCGGTCGGCGACGAACGGGTTGGTCCGCCGTTCCTGCCCGAAGGTGCTCATCGGGCCGTGGCCGGGAACGAAGGCGGTGTCGTCGCCGAGCGGCCAGAGCCGCTGGGTGATCGCGTCGATCAGATCCTGGTGATTGCCCATCGGGAAATCGGTGCGGCCGATCGAGCCCTGGAAGATGACGTCGCCGACGATCGCCAGCTTCGAGGCCGGATGGTGGAAGACGACATGGCCGGGCGTATGGCCGGGGCAGTGATAGACGTCGAAGGTCAGATTGCCGACCGTCACCGTGTCGCCGTTGACCAGCCAGCGATCCGATTCGAACGGCTTGCCGGTAATGCCGTAGGCGCGGCCGTCATCCTCCAGGCGGCTGATCCAGAAGCGATCGTCCTCGTGCGGTCCTTCGATCGATACGCCGAGCTCGTCGGCGAGGATCTTGGCCGAGCCGCAATGATCGATATGACCGTGGGTCAGCAGCAGCTTCTCGATGGTGACGCCCCGGCTCGCCGCCGCCGCCTTCAGCCGGTCGAGATCGCCCCCCGGATCGGTGAACGCGCCGCGCATCGTCTCGGTGCACCAGATCAGGCAGCAATTCTGCTGGAGCGGCGTCACCGGGATGATCGCGGCCTTGAGCGGAGGATTCGTCATCGCCGCCAGATGGCCTTGCGTGCGGAGCGATACAAGCGCCGATGCTTTTGCTAGGCGATCGTCCATGCTCCGTCCGATCATTCTGCTCCCGCTCGTCATGGCGTTTTCCGGCTGCACTTTCCAAGGCGGCGGCCTTGCACCGTTCAACCCGGCGCCGGTGGCCCCGGCCGAGCAGGATCTGGACGTGCCCTATGTGCCGACACCGCGAGCGGTGGTTGCCGCAATGCTCGACCTCGCCGAGCTGGCGCCCAGCGATTATCTTATCGACCTTGGATCGGGCGATGGGCGGATTGTCGTCGCGGCGGCGCAGCGCGGGGCGCGCGCCCTCGGCGTGGACATCGATCCGGTCCGCGTCTCGGAAGGCTATGCGGCGGCGCAGCTCGCCGGCGTCGAGGCGCGGACCAGCTTCCGCCGGCAGGATATTTTCGACACGCCGATCCGGGACGCGACCGTCGTTGCCGCTTATCTCCTGCCGGCGATCAACATGCGGTTGCGGCCGCGGCTGCTGACCGAGCTCAGGCCTGGCACCCGGCTCGTCACCCACGCCTTCGCCATGGGTGAATGGCGGCCCGACGCGCATCGGGTGGTGGACGGCCGCAACATCTATCTGTGGATCGTGCCGGCGGTCGTGGGCGGCGCCTGGACGTTCACCGACGGATCGACGACGATGGCGCTGACGATCGACCAGCGCTTCCAGAATGCGACCGGTACGCTGACCGGCGGCGGCCGGACGCTGCCGCTGCGCGACGTTGCCCTGCGCGGCAACCGCTTCACATTCACGGCGGACATGCCCGGCGGCACGCGGGTGTATCGCGGGCTGGTCGAGGACAATGTCATCATCCCCGATCCGGCGGCTGGCACGGCGAGCTGGCGGATACGCCGCGCGGAGGAGCGTCCGGCGGACTGAGGCTGCGCCGTTATTCCGCCGGCTGCGGCGTCAGCCTTTCCTTGCGCTTCTTCGCCAGCGCAGCGCGCCAGCCGCGCTGGCGCAGCCACATGATGATGCCGGTGACCGCGAGCAGGGCCGGGATGATGCCGCCGATGAAGATGATGATCTGCCAGGCGAGGCCCATGCCGGTGCCGTCGTGGAGCCGGCGCATGAATCGGGCGCGGGTCTCCGCCCGCGGCGGCCGCGGCGCGGTAACTTCGCCCGATCCATCGGCGACCGTCACCTCTGCCGGCCCGCCTTCGCGGGCGAAGGCGACCTTCCATTCCGGCGCCTGATCGGTCGGCCAGGTGATCGACACGAGCCGGCCGGTGGCCTGGGGCCGGGCCGCGGCAAGAGCAGCCTCGGGCGTCATCGCGGTGCGCTCGAGCGGCCGGGCGCGCATAGCGCGCTCGCGATTGGGCGGGCGCCCCTTCTGTTGGGTCGCCGCCGGTTCGAAGGCGCCGAAAATGCCGGGGAAGGAAATCCAGAAGCCGCTGAAACTGAGGATCGCCAGCGGCACCATGATCCAAAAGCCCATCTGGTGATGCAGGTTGGCATTGGTCGAATTCTGCCTTTTCCAGCGGAAGCCGCGCCTCACGCTGCCGGTCACCGGCCACCACAGCCAGATGCCGGTGAGGCAGGAGAGGAACATGAAAACGCCCACCCAGCCGACGATTGTCCGTCCCAGGCCCGGCCACAGGAGGTTGCCGTGCAGGACGTGCATGAACATCACCAGGCCGTCGCCGCTCCCTGCCTTGTCGAGGACGCGGCCATCCGCGGGATCGAGCCAGACATTGGTGCGGGTGCGGGGGCTGACGCCCGGTTGCAGCGGCCGGGTCGCGCTCGCCACGATCGGTCCGTCGCCGCCCTCGGGATAGCGCAGCTGCGCTACCTGCTCGCCGGGCGCCAGCGCCCCCTGTGCCGCCGCCGCATAGGCAGCAGGGGTCAGCGCCGGCTCGCCGCTCTTCACGGTGAAGCGCTGCGGGTTGACCGTCTCGTCCAGCCAATCGTGCCAGACGAGCGCCGATCCGGTCAGCGAGATCGGGATGATGAGGATGGCGAGCAGGATGCCGATCCATTTGTGGACCGACAGCCAAAGGCCCCGCAATTTCATCGTCGTCGTCTTCGCCATCCGGAAAACCCTCAGAAGCTGTAGAACAGGCTCAATACTGCCGAGCGCGTGTCACCCGGCATTGCCCAGCCGCCGGTGACCACCCCGGACGTCGCATTCACGTTGTTGCGAACATTGACGAAGTAGCGCTCGTTGGTGAAGTTCTGGACATTGAGCTGCGCCGTCAAGCCTTCGCGGATCGTGTAGGACAGGAAGGCGCGGTGGATCAGGTAATCGTCGGTGAAATATTGCGTCCGCTGCAGCAGGGTCCGCTGATAGGTCGCGAAGCCGCCCTGATAGGTGAAGCCGTAGCCGACCTCGAGCCCGAACGGGAGGCGATAGGTGGTGAACAGGCTGCCCGAATGACGCGGCGTCTGGATCAGCCGGTCGCCGGCCTGCGGATCGGGGATCGCGGCGCTGTTGAGGCAGGCGGCGCTCGGATTGGCGATGCAGAAATCGGAGACGCTCTGCAGCACCTCGCCGTCGAGATAGGTGTAGTTGGCGAAGATCGTCCAGCGCGGCGTGATATAGCCGTTCAGCCCGAGCGCGATGCCGTCCACCCTCGAGCGTCCGTCGACCACCTGCGTCGCCGCCGGCAGCGTCGGATCGTTCGAGGCGACACGGTAATTGCTGCGCTCGTTGCGGAACAGCGCCGCTGTGATCTGCAGCCGGCGATCGATGATGTCGGCCCGCGCCCCGATCTCGTAGGTGCGCGCCGTCTCCGGCGCGACGTCGCAGAAATTGACGAAGGTCGCGCCCGAACCGCTGGTGCAGCCCAGCCGCACGGTTGCCGATGATGGGGTCCGGGCGTTGCCGATGGCTACGTAGATCGCGCTGTTTTCGCTCGGCTTGTACACGGCGCCGAAGCGGTAGGAGAACAGCGTCTCCCGATTGCGCTGCGGCGCGAGCTGTTCGGCGGTGAGCGGAGTCGTGCCGGGAGGATAGATGGTCAGCGGGTCGTTCCGGAACACCGCCGTGTTGCGCTCCAGCCGGACGCCCGCATTCAGCTCGAATCGCGGCCCGATTTCCAGCGTGTCGAAGGCATAGATCGCCCGGTTGTTGGTGTCGCCGCGGGAAACGGCCGTCACGGTATAGTTGATCGGCCCCGCATAGAGTCCCGCCGGATTCGAAATATTGTCGATCGGCAGCGGCGCGAAGGCCGAGCCGTCCGGGTTCCGGGCCAGCTCGGCGGTTTCGATGTCATAGCCTTCCCAGGTGAGCGAGGCGCCGATCACCAGTGTATTGCGCAGCCCGCCGGCCTGACCGCTGACGATGCGTAAATCGGTCTGGTTGTGGAACAGGTCGCTGACCTGATCGCGGACTCGGCCGTGCGGGCCCGATGGCAGGAAGAAGCCGGGGGCAAGCCCGGCGGGGCAGGCAAGGCCAATTGCATCATTGGCATTGCCGGAGACGGGCTGGCGCCCGGTCGTCGAGAGACAATAGGTGCCCTGCGGCGCGCTGGCCTGAGTGAGCGCGCGCACATGCTGGAAGCGGGACAGGTTGCGAACGGTGACCGATTCGCTGAACTCATGCTCGAGCGTCGCGGTGGCGCGATCGACCGTCGTGTCCTGAACGTCGAGGTTGCGATAGCCGAAATAGTCGCTTGGATCCGCTTCCGGCAGGGCCCCGCTGTTGAGCTGGTTGAGATAGAAAGGGACGCCGTAGAGCGGCGTATTGCTATCCTCCTGGTGGAAGAGGGCGAGGGTGAGGCGGGTTCGGCCGCCGATGCCGAAAGTGATCGCCGGCGCGACACCCCAGCGGCGATAGCGCTCGACGTCGCGGCCCGGCACGTCGTTGCGATGAAACATGGCGTTGATCCGGACCGCGATCGTATCGGCGAGACGATGGTTCACATCGGCGGTCGCGCGATAATAATCGTCAGTGCCGATCGCGGCCGACAGGATGGTGAGGCTCTCCGCCTGCGGCACTTTGGAGACGATGTTGATCGTGCCGCCGACGCTGCCCGATCCGTTGAACGCCGAATTGGCGCCGTTGTAGATTTCGAGCTGCTGGATGTTGAACGGATCGCCGCGACTATATTGGGCGCTGTCGCGGACCCCGTCGATGGTGATGTCGTTGTTGGCGGAATAGCCGCGCAGATTGATCGAATCGCCATAGCCCCCGCCGCCCTCGCCGGCGCCGAAGGTAATGCCGGGCAGGGTCGCGAGCGCATCGCGAAGGGTGATCAGGTTCTGGCGGCGAATGGTCTGGTCGGAGACGACTGTGACGGTTTGCGGTGTGTCGAGCAGATCGCTGGTCGCGCGCGGCGATTCGAGCCGCTGGCCGCGCTCGCCCGTCACGACGATGTCGCGCCCGCTCCCGTCACGGCGCTGGACGTCGCTCTGGTCTTCCGCCGCCAGCGCGGGAGACGCGATGATCGCCGCGGCGCCGAGCGCCAGGAACGGGCCAGTGGTCCGGGGAGGACATCGATTCACTTGATTGATCCTGCAAGAGCGCCGGACTGCCGGCCAAGCGCAGGCTATTGCAAATCATTCTCAATAGTGTCAATGGATGATTCGAACGGCGCAGCAGCCTGAACGCGCCGCTTCAGATGGGCGACTCTCCCCAATTGCGCGTCCATCAAGCGCCGGCGTGGCAGCAGCCGCCACGCCGGCGCTTTTCACGCCTAGCGAATGCCCTGCATATAGGTCTCGCAAGCCTGGGGAGTGCCGCCGCGGAAGCCGCGCATCAGCGCTTCCTGACGCTGCTGCGAGCTGCCGTGGGTGAAGCTTTCCGGCACCACTCGGCCGCCTCCAGCGCGCTGCAGCGTGTCGTCGCCGATCGCAGCGGCTGCGCGCATCCCCTCTTCCATGTCTCCCGGCTCCAGCGCGACCCGTTCGCGCGCCGCCCAGACGCCGGCATAGCAATCGGCTTGCAGCTCCATGCGCACCTGAAGCGCGTTCTGCTCGGACTGGCCGGCGGCGCGCTGCGCGGTCCGCACCCGATCGGAGACACCGGTGATCGTCTGGACGTGGTGGCCGACCTCATGCGCGATCACATAGGCCTGGGCAAAGTCGCCAGGCGCGGAGAAGCGCCGCTCCAACTCCTGAAAAAAGCTGGTGTCGAGATAGATCCGTCGATCGGCCGGACAATAAAAGGGTCCCATCGCCGAATCCGCCGCGCCGCAGCCGGAGCGCCCGCCGCCGGCATAGAGCACCATCCGCGGCACTTCATATTGGCGCCCTGCCTCCCTGAACAATTCAGTCCAGCGCTCCTCGGTCGAGCGCAGCACCTGACAGGAGAAGCGGGTGATCGGGTCGGACTGGCAGACATTGCCTCCCTGCGCCTGTGGCTGACCGGGCTGTTGCGGCGACACGGCGCGGTCGCCGCCACCGGTCAGGCTGCCAAGGCCGCCGAAGAGCAGAAAGACAACGATCAGGACCAGGACGCCGCCGATGCCGAACCGGCTGGCGACCAGGCTGAACAGCATGCCGGCGCCGCCGCCGAGGCCGCCGCCACGGCCGAAGCTCTGGCCGCGCTGGCTTTCGACATTGTCGCTGGTGCCGCGATCCCCAAAGCGCATTTCAGGTCTCCTTCACGTCATGCAGCAACCCGCCGCCCTGCCTCCGGTTGCAAAGGAGGCTATCGCTGGCCACAGCGAGCTTACGCCCCGCATCCAGGAAAGGCCAAGCATGTTCCTTCAAGGCAAGACCGCGCTGGTGACCGGTTCGACCTCGGGCATTGGCCTCGCGATCGCCCGCGCGCTGGCGGGCGAAGGGGCGCGGGTGATTCTCAACGGCTTTGGCGATGCCGGCGAGATTGCCCGGCTCTGCGAGGAGCTCGGTGCGACCCACAGCGCCGCCGACCTCACCGATCCGAACGCGATCGCGGCGATGATGGAAGAAGCGGGCGCGATCGACATCCTCGTCAACAATGCCGGCACCCAGCATGTCGCGCCGGTCGATGCCTTCCCGCCGGAGAAGTGGGACCTCATCCTGGCGCTCAACCTCAGCGCCGTCTTCCACACCACCCGGTTGGCATTGCCGGCGATGAAGGAAAAAGGCTGGGGCCGGGTGATCAACACCGCATCGGCGCACAGCCTGGTCGCCAGCCCGAACAAGTCCGCTTATGTCGCCGCCAAGCATGGCGTCGCCGGCTTCACCAAAACGGTCGCGCTGGAGGTGGCGCAGGCGGGGGTCACGGTGAACTGCATCAGCCCCGGCTATGTCTGGACCACGTTGGTCGAAAACCAGATTCCCGACACGATGGCGTCGCGTGGCCTCACCCGCGAGCAGGTGGTCAACGATGTCCTGCTCGCCGCCCAGCCGACCAAGCAGTTCGTCACCGTCGACCAGGTCGCGGCGCTGGCGCTGTTCCTGTGCCGCGACGATGCCGCGGCCATCACCGGCGCCAACCTGACGATGGACGGCGGCTGGACGGCGGCCTGAGCCGCCGTCCAGCCGGACCCTATTGGCTGGTCAGCTCGGAAATATAGAGCCGCGCCGGAATGCTGCGTCCCTGCGCGTAATGGCCGATGTAGATGTCGTACTGGCCGGATGCCGGGTTCGCGAAGCTGAGCGACGGGTTGAGGCCCTGCTCGCCGCCGTCATCGTCGCAATACCATCGTCCATCCGGGCCATTTATGACCAGCGTCGTGTCGTCGGCCGACGCGACCGAGATGATCAGCGGCAAGCCGGTGCCGGCGGTGTAGTTCAGACGCACGTCGGGGCTGTTGGCAACGGAACCGAGACAGCCCGGGCCAAGCGTTGCCGCGTCCAGCCGGCCGCCGGCCGTCACATTGATCACCCGCGGGTCGGGGACGAAGCCGGCCGTCAGGTTGATCGTTCCGAAGCTCGGCCGGAGCGAATAATCCGGCTGCGCCGAAGCCGCCGTGGACGCCATCGCCGCCGTCGCAGCGAAAATCATCAGAATCTTACGCATATCGAATCCCCCAGCGATCGACCCGGAAGGGCCTCCTCGGAACGCAGCAATGAAACGGAGCCCAGCGGCGCTATTGGCTGTACAGCTCCGAGATGTGGAGCCGCGCATTGCGCAGCGTCGCACTGCCATAGGTGCCGACCCAGATTTCGTAGCGACCGGTTTGCGGCGTCTCGAAGCGAATCGACGGATTGAGACCCCGGGTGCCGCCGTCGTCGTCGCAATACCAGGAGCCGTCCGGGCCGTTGATCACCAGGGTGGTATCGGCACTGGATTCGACCGAGATGTAGAGCGGCAGCGTGCCGGCGACATAGTTCAACCGCACATCGGGCGCGTTGCTGATGAAGCCGCGGCAATCCGAATTGAGCTGCGACACATCGATGTCGCCGCCCGATTGGAGCGGAATGACGCGCGGATCGGGAAGGAAACCCGAACGAAGGTTGACGGTGCCGTAATTCGGCGTGCCGTTCACGTTCTGCGCGGCGGAAGGAATGGCGGCACTGGCGGCCGCGGCGACGGCGAGAATGGCAAGCGAGCGTGCGATACCCATAACAACCCCCTCAAGCTGACTGAGCCCAGGGCGCATCGGCGCGCCCATGACGGTGGTGCAACGAAAGCGTCGTCGGCGCAATGCCTTGCACGCACCCTTGCCGGGACAGCCCGAACCGGGGCAAGGATCGGCGGATGGCCGTCATCATCCTCGCCGCGATGTTCGCTGCGCAATCCTGCGCCGCTCAGGCTTCGCCTGCAGCGCCGTTCGTGCGCGACGCTCCGGCCGATTGCGTTCCGCAGGGACGGACCTGGCGTTCGATTGCCAGCGAAGTCGATCGGCGACGGCTTCGCGACTGGCGCGATGCCTGGGTGGAGGCGCTCGCCCAGGCGCGAAGCGAAGGACATGGCGATGCGATCGCGGCCGCGGGGCCGCTGCTGGATCCCGATGTCGGCCTCGATGACCCTGCGCTGGCGCCAGGCGACTATCGCTGCCGGACGATCAAGATCGGCAGCCGCCAGCCGGGCGTTGTACCCGCTTTCTCCGACGAGGGCTTCGTGCCATGCCGGATCGGCGCGGTTGATTCGCGCATGACGTTCGCCCGGCTCGAGGGCCCGCAGCGGCCGATCGGCCGCATTTATCCGGACAACGAATTGAGATCGGTGTTCCTCGGGACGTTGCAGCTCACCGACGAGACGCGGGCCTATCAATATGGCGTCGATCCGGACCGTGACATGATCGGCCTCGTCCAGCGGATCGACGAACGGCGCTGGCGGCTGGTGTTGCCGCGTCCAGCCCACGAATCGCTGCTCGACGTGGTCGAGATCGTACCCAATTGATGAGGAGAGCCGACCGATGCCGCGTAAATTCCTTGCCCTCCTGCTTTCGGCATCGGCGATGATCGCGGCGGCGCCGCTTGCTGCGCAGGACGTACGCGGTGCCGTTCGCGCCGACATGCCGTCGCTGATCACCATCTATCGCGACCTTCATGCCCATCCCGAGCTTTCGATGCAGGAGACGCGGAGCGCCGGAATCTTGGCGGCGGAGGCACGGCGGCTCGGCTTCACGGTGACGACGGGCGTCGGCGGCACCGGGGTCGTGGCGGTGCTTGAGAACGGGCCCGGGCCGGTGCTGATGCTGCGCGCCGACATGGACGGACTGCCGATCGAGGAACAGACCGGCCTTCCTTTCGCCAGCCGGGCGCGCGGCACGACTCGCGAGGGGCTGGCGACCGGGATCATGCACGCTTGCGGCCACGACACGCATATGACCGCCTGGATCGGCACCGCCCGAAGGCTGGTGGCGATGCGGGCGCAATGGTCCGGCACCCTGGTGATGATCGCGCAGCCCGGCGAGGAGACGAGCCAGGGCGCCCGCGCGATGCTGGACGCCGGTCTGTTCACGCGCTTTCCGCGCCCGACCCATGCGATCGCGTTCCACGATTCGGCGACCTTGCCGGCCGGTGTAATCGGCTTCTCGCCCGGGCCGGCGCTGGCGAATGTCGACAGCGTCGACATGGTGGTGCGCGGGCTGGGCGGGCACGGCGCAGCGCCGCACACCACGCGGGACCCGATCGTGCTCGGCAGCCGGATCGTGATGGCATTACAGACGCTTGTCAGTCGCGAGCTCGATCCGCTCGACAGTGCGGTGGTGACGGTCGGCAGCTTCCAGGCCGGAACCAAGCACAACATCATCTCCGATGAAGCGCGGCTGCTGCTGACGGTGCGCAGCTACACGCCGGAGGTGCGGCGTATGCTGCTCGATGGCATCGCCCGTATCGCCCGTGGCGAGGCGATCGCCGCCGGCATGCCGGAGGACCGGATGCCGCAGGTGACCGTGCGCGAGGCCGAAGCGACGCCCGCGACGCTCAACACCGATGCCCTGACCCAGAGCATGGTCGCCCGTTTCCGCACTCAGTTCGGCGAGGACCGGGTGCGCCAGATCCGGCCGGTCATGGCCGGCGAGGATTTCGGCCGCTTCCGAATCGCTGATCCAGAATTGCAGAGCCTGATGTTCTGGGTCGGCGGTGTGCCGCAGGCGCAATATGAAGCGGCGCAGCGCGACGGCAGCACGCTGCCCTCACTGCACAGCCCGTTCTGGGCCCCCGATCCTGACGCGGTGATATCGACCGCGACCGAGGCGTTGACAGTCGCCGCGCTGGA
>JBFWUJ010000036.1:0-19165 GCA_050247295.1 Sphingomonas sp.
CGCGCCTCCGCCTCCTCCAGCCGGGCCGGATCGAACGAAAGCGCGGCGCGGGCCCGTTCGAGCGCGTCCTCCGCCTCGGCTGCCTCGATCACCGCGCGGTCAAGGGCCGACAGGGCGTCGGCGAGCGCCGGATGCTCCGGCGCGATGCGGTCCAGCCGCCGCGCCGCCTGCCGGAGCTGGGCGAGGCCGCCTTCCGAGCCCTGAACGAGCGCCGCCGCCGTCTCCAGCTCATCCCCGAGCCGGGCGCCCGCCTGCATGCCGGCGCGCAGGGTGGCGAGGCGCTCCTCCTCGCCCTGCTCCGGCGCGAGGCGGTTCAATTCTTCGACCGCATGCGCCAGCCATTCGCGGTCGCGCTCCGCTTCGTTTTGCCGTTCGCGCCCCTCGGCCAGCGCACCTTCCGCGGTCCGCAGGCGTTGCCAGGCGGCAGCGGCTGGGGCGGTGTCGATCCGGCCGAAGGCGTCGAGCAGGGCGCGGTGGCCGCGCGGGTTCAGCAGGCCGCGATCGTCATGCTGGCCGTGAATCTCCACGAGGCTGGCGGCGAGTTCGCGGAGCAGACCGGCGGAGACCGGCTGATCGTTGACGAAGGCCCGGCTGCCGCCGTCGGCCTTGACGATCCGGCGGACCAGCAGTGGCTCGCCGGACTCGCGGGCGAGGCCGTTCTCATCGAGCAGGGCGATGGCCGGATGATCAGCCGCCAGTTCGAAGACGGCGTTGACGGCGGCCTGCGCCTGGCCGGCCCGGACCAGGGCGCTGTCGGCCCGGGCACCCAGTGCCAAACCGAGCGCATCCAGCAGGATGGACTTGCCGGCCCCGGTCTCGCCGGTGAGCACGCCGAGGCCGTCAGAGAAATCGAGGTCGAGCGATTCGATCAGCACCACGTCGCGGATGGCGAGCGCGGTCAGCATCAGCGCACGGCGCGGAGGCTATCGGCTCCCACCGCTGGGCGTCGCCGGCTGCGCGGGCTGCGGCTGCGTCGACGGCGGCGGGCTGTCCGGCGTGATATTGGGCGCGTGGCGCTGGATCAGGTCATAGGCCCGCCGGTACCAGTCGGTGTTCGGATAATTGGCGCTCAGCACCGCCGCCGAACGGCGCGCTTCGGCCGGAACGCCGAGCGCGAGATAGGATTCGGTCAGCCGCATCAAGGCTTCCGGCGCGTGGCTGGTCGTCTGATAATCGCTGATCACCCGGCGGAAGCGCAGGGTCGAGGCGAGCCACTGGGCACGACGCTGATAGAAACGGCCGATCTCCATCTCCTTGCCCGCCAGATGATCGCGGACCAGATCGATCTTCAGCCGGGCATCGTCGGCATAGGGCGTGCCCGGATAGCGGCGGACGACCTCGCCCAGCGAATCGAGCGCCTGGCGGGTGATCTGCTGGTCGCGGGTGACGTCCCGGATCTGCTCGTAATAATTGAGCGCGATCAGATAGAGTGCATAAGGGGCATCGCGATTGCCGGGGTGGATGGACAGGAACCGGCGGGCCGAATCGATCGATTTCTGATGCTCGCCATAAGCGTAATAGGAAAAGGCGCTCATCAGCTGCGCCCGGCGGGCCCAGATCGAATAGGGATGCTGCCGCTCGACCTCGTCGAAGATCAACGCGGCCTGCTGATATTGGCGGCTCTGCAGCCGCTGCCAGCCGGCATTGTAGAGGGTGTTGACGTCGCGCGCGACATAGCGCGTGTCGGCCCGGTTGCGATTGAGCCCGAGCGTGCCGCAGCCACTCAAGGGCAGGACGGTGGCGGCGATGGCGATAAGCGCTGTGGCACGTGACATTTTCGGCATGGCGGGCTTCTTAGCGGAGCGTTTGGAGAAGGCCAAGCGGCCTTGGACGACTGGAGAGCGGGGCGGCTGAACGGCGGTTTAACGGCTGCGGAAGGCTCCGATGCTATAGGGCGCGGCGATGCTGCGCGTACTGACCCTGGCGAGCCTGTTTCCGCACGGCGTGAAGCCGACGCTCGGCATATTCGTGGAGCGCCAAACGCTCGGCCTTGCGGCGCGCGACGATGCTGAGGTCGAAATCGTCTCGCCGCTCGGGCTTCCGGTCTGGCCGCTCTCGCGTCACCCGCATTACGCGCCGCTGGCGGGACTGCCTGAACGCGAGACGTGGAAAGGGCTGATCGTGCACCGGCCGCGCTTCCGGGTCTGGCCGGGAATCGGCGCGGCGGGCGCGGCGGGGCGGATGGCCGATGCGCTGCTGCCGCTGCTGGACGGCATCCGGGCGCGCTTCGCCTTCGATGTCATCGACGCCGAATTCTTCTGGCCCGACGGGCCTGCGGCGGTCCGGCTGGGGCGGGCGCTCGGGGTGCCCGTGTCGATCAAGGCGCGGGGGGCCGACATTCATCATTGGGGCAAGCAGCCCGGCATCGGCGACCAGATCGTCGAGGCGGCGCGCAAGGCGGACGGCCTGCTCGCGGTCAGCGCGGCCCTGAAGTCCGACATGGCGACGCTGGGCATGCCGGCCGATCGGATCAGGGTGCACCATACGGGCGTCGATCTGGATCGCTTCCGGCCGCTCGATCGGGCGGCCGCGAAGGCCGCGCTTGGCGTCGCGGGCCCGCTGATCGTCACCGCCGGCGCGCTGATCGAGCGCAAGGGTCAGGCAATCGCCATCGAAGCGCTGGCGCGGCTGCCCGAAGCGACGCTGCTGCTGGTCGGCGACGGCCCGGACAGGGACTCCCTGCAACGGCAGGCGGCATCGCTCGGCCTTTCCGAACGGGTCCGCTTCTGCGGCGTGCGGCCACATGAGGCGCTGCCGGCGCTGCTCGGCGCGGCCGACGCGATGGTGTTGCCGACGGCGAGCGAGGGGCTGGCGAATGTCTGGATCGAATCGCTGGCCTGCGGGACACCGGTGGTCACCACCGGTGTCGGCGGCGCGCCGGACGCCATCGACCGTCCCGCCGCCGGCCGCCTGGTCTCACGCGAGGCCGGCGCCATTGCCGCCGCGGTGACCGAGATCCTGGCTGCGCCGCCGGCGCAAGAGGATGTGCGCGCCGCGGCGCTGCGCTTCACCTGGGACGCGAACAGCGACGCCTTGTTCGATCACCTCAAATCGATCGCGCGCTAGCGCGGCCGATCAGACCTGGGCGCCGTCGAAGCTCTCGTTGCGCGGACCCCGACTGGCGCGGCTGATCGGATCCTTGGGCAGGAAGCTGTCCGAACTCACGCCCAGCCAGACGAGAACTGGCGAGGAAATATAGATCGACGAATAGGTGCCGACGAAGATGCCGACGAAGATGGCGATCGTCAGGCCGAAGATCACGTCCGGCCCGAGCAACAGCAGCAGGCCGAGCGCCAGCAGGATCGAGATCGAGGTCACCATCGTCCGCGACAGTGTCTCGTTCAGCGAGAGGTTGAGCAGCGGAACGATCTCCATCTTGCGGTACTTGCGCAGATTCTCGCGAATGCGATCGTAGATCACGACCGTATCGTTCAGCGAATAGCCCACGATCGTCAGCACCGCGGCGATGACATTCAGGTTGAACTCCAGCTGGGTCAGCGAGAAGAATCCCAATGTCATCCACACGTCGTGGAACAGGGTGATGAGCGCGCCGACCCCGAATTGCCATTCGAAGCGGATCCAGATGTAAATCGCGATGCCAAGCATCGCGAGTGCGACCGCCCAGGCGCCGGAACGGAACAATTCCTCCGAAACCTTGCCGGACACCGTCTCGACCGCGTCGAAGCGGGCGCCGGGATAAGCCTGCGTGATCGCCGCGCGAATCTGGCTGGCCGCCTGCGCCGCCGCAGTTTCGCCGCCTTCCGGCAACGGCATCCGGATCGCGATCACGTTCGGGGCGCCGAATTCCTGCAGGGTGGCCTCGCCATGGCCAAGGCCGTTCACCCGGTCGCGTAGATCGTCGAGATTGGGTGCCTGCTGGAACGTCACGCGGATGCTCTGGCCGCCGACGAAATCGACGCCGAGATTGAGACCGCGGACAGCCACGAGAGCGATCGCCGCCACCGTCACGAGGATCGACAGGACGAGCGCCAGATTGCGCCACCGCATGAAATCGAGATTGGTGTTGTCCGGAACGAGCTTCAGCAGGCGCATCTTTCAAGCCTCAAATATGCAGCTCTTTGGGCCGCGCGCGGCGGACCCAGAGGGCGACCAGCATCCGGGTCACGTTCACCGCAGTGAACACCGAAGTGACGATGCCGATCATCAGGACGATGGCGAAGCCGCGGATCGGACCAGAGCCGAAATAGAACATCAGCACCGCCGCGATGACGTTGGTGATGTTCGCATCGAAGATCGCGGTCGAGGCTTCGGTATAGCCCGATTCGAGCGCGTCGAGCAGCTTCTTGCCGCGGCGCTGCTCCTCGCGGATGCGTTCGTTGATCAGCACGTTGGCATCGACCGCGGCACCGATCGTCAGCACGAAGCCGGCGATGCCGGGCAGCGTCAGGGTGGCGTTGAAGAACGCCATGATACCGAGGATCATCAGCGCGTTAACGACCAGGCCGATCGTCGTGTAGACGCCGAAGCGGCCATAGGTGATCAGCATGAACAGGATCACCCCCAGCGTCGCGGCGATGCTGGCGATGATGCCGAGGCGGATGGAATCGGCACCGAGATCGGGACCGACGGTGCGCTCTTCCACCACGTGCAGCTCGACCGGCAGCCGGCCGGAGCGCAGCGATATCGCGAGCTGGTTGGCGGTCTCGACGGTGAAGCCGCCGCCGGAGATCGTCGCCTGGCCGCCGAGGATCGGCTCCCGGATCACCGGATAGGAAATGACGGTGCCGTCGAGGATGATCGCGAACGGCCGGCCGACATTTTCCTGCGTCACCCGGGCGAAGCGGCGGCCACCGGTCGAATCGAAGGTGATGACGACGTTCGGCGTGCCGTCCTGCTGATCGAAATCCTGCCGGGCGTCGGCGATCTGATCGCCGGAAATCATCGCCCGGCGCTGGACCGCGATCCGGCTGCCTTCCGCGGTGGGCATGATGACGCTGCCGATCGGGGCGCGGTTCTGCTGCAGCATCTCCGGCGTCGCCGTTTGGTCGACCATCCGGAATTCAAGCCGGGCGGTGCGGCCGATCAGCCGTTTCAGCGCTTCCGGATCCTGCACGCCGGGAACCTGGACGACGATCCGGTTGCTGCCCTGCTGGATGATCGTCGGCTCAAGCGTGCCGAGCGCATTGATCCGCCGATCGATGACATCGCGCGCCACTTCCATGGCCGACGCAATCGCATTGTCGAGCCCGGCCTGGGTCGGGCGCATGATGATCTGGCCGTTGTCGGTCGTGACGCTCCAGTCCGGCTGGGTGTTGAAGCCCACCGGCTGGGTCTGGCGATTGGCGATCGTCCGCGCCTCGGCGAGCTGGGCCGGGTTGCTGACCTGGAAGCTCAGCTGGCCATTGGCGGTGGAGAGATTCTCGATCCTGACCCCGCCGGTGCGCATCTCGCGGCGCATCAGGTCTTCCATCGTCTCGAGCCGCTGGCGGGCGAGATCGCCGGTCTCCGCCTCGAGCATGAGATGGCTGCCGCCGGCCAGATCGAGGCCGAGATTGATGTGGAGCGCGGCGATCCAGCGCGGCAGCATGGCCCGCTGCGCCTCCGGCATCATGCTCGGCACCGCCAGCAATATCGCGACGAGGCAGGTGAGCGTGATGCTCCAGACCTTCCAGCGGGGAAAATTCAGCATCCGCTCAGGTCCGGTCGTTCGCCGCGTTGGCGCCGTGCGGCCGCACGTCGCTCAGCATCCCCTTCACCACCCGGACCCTGACGCCCTGGGCGACTTCCAGCTCTACCTCATGGTCCTCGACCTTGGTCACCTTGCCGATCAGGCCGCCCGAGGTGATCGCGGTGTCGCGCGGCTTCACGTCGTTCACCATCTGCTGGTGCGCCTTCATCCTCTTCTGCTGCGGACGGATGAGCAGGAAATAGAAGATGATGAAGATGAGAAGGAGCGGAAAGATCTGGACGAAGAAGCTCGCGGCTCCCCCGGATGCGGCGCCGCCGGTCGCGGCATAGGCTGGCGATGAGAACATTTTGATTCCACCTGGGAGTGGCGCGCGCGGGAACGCTCGCCTGAAAAGCGCGAGGCGACTATCATGGTGATCGCCCGATGCCAAGGCAAGGCGGGCGGTCGCGAAGGGGAGGGAATTTGATGATCATCGTGACCGGAACGGCACGCTTCGGCGCCGGCGAGGTGGAGCGGCTGAAGCCGGTGCTGGTGGCCAATATCGCAGCAAGCCGGGCGGAGGAAGGCTGCCTCCATTATTCCTATGCCGCGGATCTGTCGGACCCCGATCTCATCCACATTTCCGAGCAATGGCGCGACGAGGCGGCGGTCGGCGCGCATATGACGGCGCCGCACATGGCGCGCTTCATGGCCGAACTCGGCGCCGCGAAGATCGAGGCGCTCAGCGTCAAATCCTATGACGCGACCTATCAGAAGACGCTGCTCGGCGGCTAGCGCGGCCCGAGGATGATCAGGGTCGAGGTCCCGTGGGCGAGCAGCTTGCGGTCGGCCGACCAGAGAAAGGCGTCGGCGGTCGCGATCTGGCGGCCGCGGCTCAGCACCTTGCCCTCGCAGCGCACCGGCCGCCCGTCCCGCGGCACCGGCCGGGTGAAGTTCACCTTGGTCTCGACCGTGGTGTAGCCGGTGCCGGCATCCAGCTCGGTATGCACGGCGCAGCCGGCGGCGCTGTCGATCAGGGTCAGCGCATAGCCGCCATGGACGAAGCCCAGGGGGTTGAGCACATCCGGGCCGGGCGTGCCTTCGAACACCGCGCGGCCGCGCGCCACCTCGATCAGGCGGAAGCCGAGCGTCTTGCTGATCGACGGTGCCGGTCCCTGCCCGGCGATCATCGCCTGCAGCAGTTCGAGGCCGGAGAGGTTCGCCGGATCGATATTGTCGCTCATCGCATGATCCCGATCGGTTGCATCGGGCAACTGGCTGGACGCGTGGCGCGAGTCAACTTGCCTTGGCCGGAAGCCGCGCCTAGATGCCCGACCCTTGGTCGGGGCGTAGCGCAGCCTGGTAGCGCATCACACTGGGGGTGTGGGGGTCGCTGGTTCGAATCCAGTCGCCCCGACCATTCAGACCGGCTGCAACCGGATCACTGCGCCGCAGCCGCCGCCACCCGCGCAGCCCCGCCATTGTTCCATGCCGAGGTTTGGCGATCCTGAGCGCCAAGCCCGTCGTAGATCGCCCGGGCCGCAGTGGCGATGACCGCAGGCCGGTTATTCCCTCCCCGCGCGAAGAAGACGACCGCGATACGCCGCCCCTGGGGGGTGGTCAGAAAGCCGACATCGCCGGTGTAGCCGGACAATGTCCCGGTCTTGTGCTCGATCATCGCTCCTGGCGGCAGGATACCGGCGATCCGGTTCGAGCCAGTCCTACACCGCCGCATCATATCGAGCAGGATGGCGCGACTGGATGCGCTGAGGGCGGGGCCGGCGTTGATGACCCGAAGCAGCCCCAGCATCGCGACCGGGGTGCTCGAATCGCGAACATCGTGGAGGTCACGACGCGCACTCAGCAGTTGGGCGATCGTGCGATCGACGCGAATGCCCGCAAGGCGGTGGGAACGAAGCCAGGAGTCGATCGCCTGGGGACCGCCCAAGGCCGCGATCAGCTGGTCGGTGGCACGATTGTCGCTGCGGGTAATCATCGCGTCCATCAGCCGGGCGGCGGTCGAGCCGCCGATCATGTCATCAAGGCTCCTGCGGCCGGCATCGACCTCGGCCAGATAGGCCGCGGCGACGGCGATCTTCATCGTGCTGGCCATCGGGAACGCGACGTTCCCGTTGAACGAGACGGTCTCGCCGGTCCCGAGATCAAGTGCCGCAATGCCATATTCGCCCGGATTCTCCTGCGCCAGCGCGGCAAGCCTCTGCTCCAGAGGCTGAAAATGTGGAGCGGTCTGGGCCCAGGCGGGCTGGGCCGCAACGGCCAGAATCCAGGCGAACCAGGCAAGAATACGCATCGTGCGGCACCTCAATCGAAACATGTCGCGTGCCGGACCCGCCCGGTCGCATGACGGGTCACAGCATATCGGCAGAGGTCAGCCGAATTCACTAGCGATCGGGGATGGGACGGCGCATTCGTCGTGTCTTCGGGCCGGATCAGCGTATTACGGCCGCTTCTACGGAACCGATTGGAGATGCGAAGCCGGTGTCGAGCGCCGGCCTGGCGTCGGATCAGGAGTCCCCGATCATCTCCGGCGGCAGGCTCAGCCCATCCCGCTCATTGTCCCAGATCATCGCGATGATCCGCCAGCCGCGGTCCGGATCCCTGAACAGCTGGATCGAATTGATGCCGCGCCGTTCCGGCTTTTCGTCGCTGAGCGCGGTGCGCGCCTCATAAGCGCTCCAGACATGGGCGATATTGCCGAAAACCTGGATCCGCCGGCCGATCTCGATCTCGTGGAAATCGGCGGCGGCGAAGAACGGTGTCGTGTCGGCGGCATATTCGGCCAGTCCCATCGCCTTGTAGGTGGCGCGGCCGTTCTCGTCGATCCAGGTCCTGATCTGCCGCGCCTGCGGGTGGAAGACATTGGCTTGCCGCGACCAGTCGCGCGGCCCGGCCGGGCCCGAGATCGCGGCATACATTTCGTCCAGCACGGCGCCGATCGCGGCGCGCTCCTCATCCCCGCTCATTGCCGGTTCGACGTTGCCGGCGGCGGCGCGGCCGCCGCTTCATTGGCGGGCGCCGCCTGATTGCCGGCGGGCAGCGGCTGCGCCGGCCGGGAGCCGCCGTCGGCATCGATGACGCTGATCCAGGCGGCGTGGACATAACCCTGATTGCCGTTGGCGAGCTGGGCCGGCCACCAATCGCCCTGGCGCGGCGCGACCCGGAACACGTCGTCGGTGCCGATGATCGCGATCGTCTCCGCCTCATATGACGGGCCGGCGCGCAGCCGCACGGGCTTGGTGCTGTCGGTGCCGACCGCGCGGCGGGTGAAGATGCTGCGCGAGACAGCGGTGACCTTATTGGCGGCCGGGTCACTCGCCGATCCGCGCCAGACGGCGACGCCGCCGACCCCCGCCAGCGCGGCGATGGCGGCCAGGGCGATGGCCGGCTTGGCTGGGAGGCGCCGCGCTTCGGAGGCGGTCGCGGCCGGCGCGGCGGCGGCGGGCGCAGCCATCGCACGGAGCGGCATCGGCGGCACCGTAGAGCCGTCCGCCTCCGCCAGCAGTCGTTCGACCACCTTGCACAGATAGTCGAGATGCGGCTCGATCGGGCGCGAAATGGCGTCGAGCCAATGGGCCGAGCTGATGAAGAATTCGAGGCTCTTGGACGGCAGCACGTCCTCGATCCGGAACGGGATGATCGCGCTGCCCGCATTGGCGGCCCGCTCCGTCTCGCGCCGCACCTGCGACGAAGCGACGCTGGCGGCGGACACGACGAGCAGGAAGATCCGGCTGCCGCGGATCGCATCGACGATCGCCTCGCCATAATCCTCGCCCGGCAGGATGTCGCGCGGGGCGATCCAGCAGCGGTACCCGCATTTCTCCAGCGCGGCGCAGGCCGCATCACCGATGGCGCGGTCTTTCGACGAATGGCTGATGAAGACGTCGTGCGTCACTTGGCAGCCGGTTCCCCCCGCGGGGCACATTAGGCCGAACGGCGACACCCCGCCAGCGGAAAGCCCTAGTAAACCCGCGCCTTCGGCTTGATGTATTTCACCTCGTCGGTGAGCGTATATTCGTGCACCGGGCGATAATCGATCCGGACCTTGCCGCCGTCGCCGCCCCAGCCTTCGAACCAGGCGGCGGTGTGCTTCATCCAGTTCTTGTCGTCGCGATCGGGATAATCCTCATGCGCGTGGGCGCCGCGGCTTTCCTTGCGATTGACGGCGCCCGCGATGGTGACGCTCGCCTGGGCGATGAGATTGTCGAGCTCCAGTGTCTCGACCAGATCGGTATTCCAGATCAGCGAGCGATCGGTGACCTGGATGTCCTTCATCCGCTCATAGGTCCGGGCAAGCTTGTCGACGCCTTCGCGCATCAGCTCGTCGGTGCGGAAGACGGCGCAGTGCGTCTGCATGTTGCGCTGCATCTCGACCCGGATCTCCGCCGTCGGCGAACCGCCCTTGGCGAAGCGGAATTTGTCGAGCCGGGCGAGCGCGAGATCGGCGCCGTCCTTCGGCAGCTCGGCCTGACGGGCGTCGGCGGTCAGCGTCTCGCCGAGGCGCAGGCCCGCGGCACGACCGAAGACGACGAGATCGATCAGGCTGTTCGAGCCCAGGCGGTTGGCGCCGTGGACGGAAACGCAGGCCGCCTCGCCGACCGCATAGAGGCCGGGCACGACGCTGTCGGGATCGCCATCCTTCAGGGTCACGACCTCGCCGTGGAAGTTGGTCGGGATGCCGCCCATATTATAATGGACCGTGGGGGTGACCGGGAGCGGCTGGCGGGTCAGGTCGACACCCGCGAACACCTTGCCCGATTCGGTGATGCCAGGCAGCCGCTCGGCGAGGATTTCCGGATCGATATGGTCGAGGTGAAGGAAGATATGGTCCTTGTGCTCGCCGACGCCGCGGCCCTCGCGGATTTCCATCGCCATCGAACGTGAGACGACGTCGCGGCTGGCGAGGTCCTTCGCCGACGGCGCGTAGCGCTCCATGAAGCGCTCGCCTTCGGAGTTGGTCAGATAGCCGCCCTCGCCGCGTGCGCCCTCCGTGATGAGGACGCCGGCACCATAAATGCCGGTCGGGTGAAACTGGATGAACTCGCAATCCTGCAGCGGCAGGCCGGCGCGGAGCACCATGCCGCCGCCGTCGCCGGTGCAGGTATGGGCGCTGGTCGCGGTGAAATAGGCGCGGCCATAACCACCCGTCGCCAGCACCACCGCCTGGCCGCGGAAGCGATGGATGGAGCCATCGTCGAGGCACAGGGCAACGACGCCGCGGCAAGCGCCCGACGCGTCCATGATCAGGTCGAGCGCGAAATATTCGATATAGAAATCGGCGTCGTACTTCAGGCTCTGCTGATAAAGCGCGTGCAGCATCGCGTGGCCGGTACGATCGGCGGCGGCGCAGGTGCGCTGGGCCGGCGGGCCTTCGCCCATATTCTGCATCATGCCGCCGAAGGCGCGCTGATAGATGCGGCCGTCATCGGTGCGGCTGAACGGCACCCCGGCATGTTCGAGCTCGTAGACCGCCGCCGGCGCCTCGCGGACCATATATTCGATCGCGTCCTGGTCGCCGAGCCAATCGGAACCCTTGACCGTGTCGTACATGTGCCAGGTCCAGTGATCCGGGCCCATATTGCCGAGGCTGGCGGCGACGCCGCCCTGCGCGGCGACGGTATGGCTGCGGGTCGGGAAGACCTTGGTGATGTTCGCGGTCTTGAGCCCGGCCTGGGCGGCGCCCATCGTCGCCCGCAGGCCCGATCCGCCGGCGCCGACGACGACGACATCATAGATATGGTCGATGATCTTGTAGGCGGCATCCATCAGGCGGGCGTTCCCGAGAAGGCGATCTTGAGCACGGCAAAGACGGCCAGCGCCGTGCCGAGGATGGCGAGGAAATTGACCAGCACGACGAGCAGCAGGCGGGAGCCGCCATGCTCATAATCCTCGATGACGACGATCAGGCCGAGACGGGCGTGCCAGAAGGTCGTTACGATCAGCAGGATCATCGGCACCGCGGCGAGCGGGCTGCCCAGCCACTGGGTGACCGTCGCATGATCGTAACCCGGAAGCCGGAAGAGCGACAGCGCGAACCAGATGAAGAGGACGAGGGTGGCGAGAGAGGTCAACCGCTCCAGCCACCAGTGATGCGCGCCCGAGCGGGCCGAGCCGAGGCCACGGGCCTGGCGGAGCGGCGTTTCGATCGTCATGCGAGCTTCCACATGACGACGATCGCCCAGGTGGCGGCGGTGAGCAGGATGGCGGCGAACATGATCAGGACGGCCCACGTCTTGTTGGTCCGAAGCTCGTAGCCCGCGCCGACGTCCATGACGAAATGGCGCAGGCCGGAAAGGGTGTGCTGCCAGAACGCCCAGCTCAGCGGCACCCAGAGGATCAGCGACCATTGCCAGGTCGCCCAGCCGGCGAACGTCTCGTAGGAAGCGGCGCCGTTCGCAGCCGCAACCAGCCACCAGACGAGGAGGGCGCCGCCGACGATCGCCAGGCCGGCGCCGGTGACCCGGTGCAGGATCGACACCAGCATGTGCGGACCCCAGCGCCAGATCGAGAGGTGCGGCGATAGCGGCCGGGCCGGATTCCGATGCATCGTCTCGCGTCTCTCCCCAGTTCGCGCAGGGGCGCTTTTAGGCCGAAAGCCCGGCGTTGCAAGCATGGGGCGATGCGGAGGTTCGCGCGGCCATGGCTAACAGGAATTTAACAGATGGGGGCCTAGCATGATGGCCGGACACGATCTCTTGGCGCACGAAGGACGAGCGGAACAATGACGGGCGACAGGCAGCGGGAAGAGGCCGATCTCCGGCGGCGGATCAAGCTGTTCGACACCAGCGGCCACCTCGAGGAGGATTGCCGCGAAATCTGGTCGCTGGTCGAACCGCATAAACGCGACATCGCGCGCGCTTACTGGGAGCGCTACGCCCAGTCCGACGAGGTCGCCCGGCCGATCAGCGCCGAAAAGATGGAAGAACTGATCGATCGGATCGTTCCCCACATCGAGGCGAAGCACGGAGCGCTCGCCGATCCGCTCTGGGTCGAGACGACCCGCGACTATGTCGAACGGGCGACGCAGGCCAATATCTCGCTCACCACCCTCTATTCCGGCATCACCGCATGCGGACAGGCGGTCACGGATGCGCTTTGCGAGGTCCTGACCGGCGATCCGCAGCGACTCGCCCGGCTGAGCCGTTCGGTCGTCGCCCTGACGACGCTCGAGATCGATGTTTTTTCCGCCCATCACGACGCCCTGCGCACCCGCGCCGAGCGCGAGCGGCGCAGTGCCCAGGGCACGGAGTTCAACAAGGAAATCGTCAGCGTCGTGGATCGGACGGCCAGCAACAGCCGCCAGATGCGCGAGCAGGCGGCCGAGGCCAGCCAGGCGGCGCGCGGCATGCTCGGCAAGACCAGCGAGGTCGCCGCGGCGGCCGAGCAATCCGCGGTGGCGATGCGTGAGGCGGCGCAGACCGCGGCCGGCCTGATCATGGCGATCGAGGAGGCGCGCAGCGAGGTCGAGGTCGCGGCGGACGTCGCCAGCCGCGCCGGCGAGCAATCGCAGCAGGCGGTCGGCGTTTCCAAGGCGCTGTCGGCGCAGGTCGAGGCGATCGAATCGATCCTCGGGCTCATTCGCGACATCGCCGGCCAGACCAATTTGCTGGCCCTCAATGCCACGATCGAGGCGGCGCGCGCAGGCGATGCCGGCCGCGGCTTCGCGGTCGTGGCACAGGAGGTGAAGAGCCTCGCCAACCAGACGGCGCGGGCGACCGACGACATCGCCGCCAAGATCAGCGCCATCCAGTCCGCGACCCGCCAGACGGTCGAGGCGAACGATTCGATCCAGTCCACCGTCGACGAGGTGCAGGTCAGCGCCGATCGCATCCGCAAGGCGATGGAGACGCAGGCGCAGACGGTGACGATGATCACCGCCGCCGTCGACGAAACCGCGCTTGCCGCCGATTCGATGAGCTCGACGATCGCGGCGATCCGCGCCGACACCGAAGCGGTGGCGAGCGAGATCGACGAAGTGGAAAAGAATTTCTCGGAAGTCGATGAGCAGATGAAGGCCTTCAAGGCGACGACCGGCAGATTCGTGCAGACCTTCGCCGCCTGAGCGGGCTGGCGCGGCCGGCCGGGCGGGACTATCCGCCCGGCATGACCGAACCTCTCCACATCCTCGTCACCGGGGCCAGCCGCGGCATCGGCGCCGATATCGCCAGGGCGCTCTCCGGCCACCGGGTCGCAGGCCATTCCTCGCAGGGCGGCGATGGCCGCATCGCCGCCGATCTCGCCGATCCCAAGGCCGCGACCGCGCTCTGGTGGGAGGCGATGGCGGCGCTCGACGGACGGATCGACGTGGTGGTCAACAATGCCGGAGTCTTCGAAGGCATTCCGGTCGGCGACGGCGATGCCGAATGGGAGGCGGCGTGGGAGCGGACGCTCCGCATCAATTTGCGCGCCGCCGCCGATCTGTGCCGGCTGGCGGTGCTGCACTTCCGGACCCGGGGCGGTGGCGGAAGGATCGTCAACGTCGCCAGCCGCGCCGCCTATCGCGGCGACAGCCCGGACCATTGGCATTATGCGGCGTCCAAGGCGGGGATGATCGGCATGACCAAATCGATCGCCCGCGGCTATGCCGGCGAGGGCATCCATGCCTTTGCGGTGTGCCCGGGCTTCACCGTCACCGGCATGGTCGAGGATTATATCGCCAGCCGTGGCGGCCTTGCCGCCCTGGGCGACCTGCCGATCGGCCGGCCCGCAGCGACGGCCGAGATCGCGGAGACGGTGCGCTGGCTGGCCGTCGATGCGCCGCCGTCGGCCACCGGCGCGGTGATCGACGTCAACGGCGCGAGCTTCGTCCGCTGAGCCGGTGACCTACAAGGCCTCCCTCCCCTGCACCGCCGCCGAGGCGAGGGCGCTGGCCGTCGATATCGGCCCGTTCGCAGCACTGGATCTGCCGCCCGCCCTGGTGACCAGCGAAGCCGCCGGCGGCGGCTGGCGCCTCGACGCCTATTTCGAGCGGAAGCCCGGCAGGGCCGACCTGGCCGCGCTCGCCGCGCTCGCGCCGGGCAGCGGCGAGGCGCCGCAAGTCGAGAGGCTGGACGATGCGGACTGGCTGACGCTGAGCCAGGCGGGGCTGGAGCCGATCCGTGCCGGGCGGTTCTTCGTCCACACGCCGATGCATCGTGGGGCGGCACCGGACGGCGCCGTCGCCTTCGAAATCGACGCCGGCCGGGCCTTCGGCACCGGCCAGCACGAGACCACGACCGGCTGCCTGATCGCGCTCGACCGGCTGAAGATGCAAGGCGCGGTGTTCGGCCAGATCGCCGATATCGGGACCGGCACCGGCCTGCTCGCCTTCGCCGCGCTCAGCCTGTGGCCCTCGGCGCGGGCGATCGCCTCCGACATCGATCCGGTGGCGATCGCGGTGGCGGCGGAGAATGCCGGCGTGAACGGCATACCGACAGGACGGGGACCGCGGCAATGCGAGCTGGCGGTCGCCGCCGGGCTCGACCATCGCCGGCTGATCGTCCGCGCGCCTTACGATCTCATCATCGCCAATATCCTCGCCGGGCCGCTGATCGAGCTGGCGCGCGATATCGGCGTGGCGCTGGCGCCCGGCGGGCGGCTGATCCTCGCCGGCCTGCTGGATCGGCAGGCGCGGGCGGTGACGCGGGCCTATGCGCGGCAGGGACTGCGGCCGGCGGACAGGATCGACCGCGGCGAATGGCCGACCCTGGTGCTACGCAAGCCCCGCTGAGCCCTGGCTTACCTTCGGTTTTCAGGGCAGGCGGATCATGGCTTACCCGAGCCGGTTCGCCAGCCAGCCATAGAGAAAGGCCTCGTTCGCCGGGCGCTGTTCCGCAAGGCGGACGTAGCGTTCGCCCTGTAGCGCCTCGAGCGCCTTCAGCAGCACCGCCTCGCCGCCCGCGCCGCGCGCCTTCATGAAGCCGGCCAGCGCGCCCAGGGTGACCGGGCCGATCCGCCGGTCGATGGCGATGTCGCCATAATCGCGGCCGTTGCGGTTGAGGGCGTTGAGCGCCCGCTGAAGGAAGCCGCTGGCGGTTTCCGGGCCCATGTTGACGGCGGTATCGAACAATTCGGCGGCCACGCGTGGCGCCCGTTCGGCGACCCGGTCATAGCCCGGCCGCAGCCAGTAAAGCCGCCGATAGATAGCGGTCGCATCCGCCCGGGGCAGCGCCCGCATGTCGCCGGAATAGCCGTTCGCCCGCGCCACAGCCTCGGTAATTCCCCAGCGGGTCGGCCCGCCGCGATCCGCCGGATGGTTCACATAGCCGCCCTCGCGGTCGATCACCTCGGCGATCAGAGTGCCGACATCCATTTGCCTCTCCCGTTTGTTTTAGAAAACAGGTGCTAACCAATATGGTGATATGTAGGAAAATGGATTCGCCCTTCCGGATTGACGCGCGGGCGTTAAGATGAACGGCAGGGAGACGGAAATGCGGGGAAGGATCCGGGCGGCTTTGGCCGCTACGGCGCTGACGACACTGGCTTTCGCAGCGCAGGCGGGGGCCGACGCGACGCGGCGGACGCCATTGCTGCCCAACCTGTCCTGCCTGGAGCCGGCGAACGCGTCCAAGGCGATGCAGGACGTGCCGCCGCCGGTGTTGCTGGACGGGCTCGGCCATGCCGGGCTTGAACCGGACACGGCAAATCCCGAGGCCCGTGCCTGGTTCGCACAGGGGGTGCGGCTGATCTGGGCGTTCGACGAGGTCGAGGCGGTGCGCGCCTTCCAGCAGGCGCAAAGGCTCGATCCGACATGTGCGCTCTGTCATTTCGGCGAGGCATGGGCGCGAGGACCGACGATCAATCTCAACCCGCGCACCGAAGAACTCGGCGCCGCCCGCGCCGCCGCCCGCCGGGCGCTCGCCCTCGTGCATCGCCTGAACCGGCGCGACCGGTTCCTGGTCCGGGGACAGGCGCTGCGGACCCGCGACGGCGCCGATTTTTCGAACGCGGCCTATGCCGCCTTCATGGAGGGCGCGGCGCTGCGCATGCCGGGGGACGATACGCTGCAGGTCATGGCCGCCGACGCGCGCATGATCACCTGGGATCGCGGCGCCGGACAGCCCGGATCGCTGGCGCAGCGATTGCTGGAACGGGTGCTCGCCCGCAATCCGGACCATAATGGCGCGATCCATTATTACATCCATCTCACCGACTGGATCGATCGCCAGCATCTGGCCGAGCGCTATGCGGACCGGCTGGGCCGGATCGCGCCGGCGGCGAGCCATCTCGTCCACATGCCGTCGCACACTTATTACGGGGTTGGCAGATATGAGGACGCCGCGGCGGCGAATGTCGCGGCGATCGCCGCGGACCGGACCTTCAACGCCCAGGCGAACCCGGTCGCCTCCGACTATCGATTCTATCTCAACCGCCACAACATGCATTTCGCGATCAACAGCGCGCTGGCGCGGGGCGACGGGGCGACGGCGCAGGCCGTCGCCGGACAATATCGCGCCGCCTATCTCAGCGGCGACCGGATCCCGCCCGCCTCTCGGCTGCTCGGCTCCGCCCTGTCCTATGCCGCCGGCCTGCATGCGCCGGTCGCCGAGGTGATGGCGATCCCGGAAGGCGAAGACGCGGTCGACCGGGCGATGCGCCATTATGCACGCGGCGAGGCGCAGGCACGGGCCGGCGATGCGGCGGCGGTCAGGGCCGAGGCGCGGGCGCTGGCGGCGCTGCGCGAGGGGACGGCGGCGCCGCAGCTCGGCCGCGGCGGGGCGATGCTGGCGGAAGTGGTGCAGGGCGTGCTGGAGGGCCGGGCGGCGATGATCGAGCGGCGCTATGGCGAGGCAGCCGCGGCCTATCGCCGGGCGATGGATACACAGCTGCGCGCCGGCTTCAGCATGGATCCGCCGTTGTTCTGGTATTCGGTCCGCCGCAGCCTTGCCGCCGCGCTGCTCGCGGGCGGCGATGCCCGGCGCGCGCGGGCGCAACTCCATGCGAGCCTGCGCCGCTGGCCGAACGACCCTTTGGCGCTCTACGCGCTGTCGCTGGCGGATCGGCAGCTGGGCGACGAACGTGCGGCGGCGGGCAATCTGGCGCGGGCGCAAAGGGTGTGGGCGGGGGACGTAACGCAGGTGCCGCTGGGCCGGATCTGATCCGCCGATTGTCCTTTTCCGCGCTGACAGCGCAGATGGGGCAGTCTAGGCAGAAGGCGTGCTGGAGCTTTTCTTCCTTCTGGTGCTGGGCGGCTTTGCCGCAATCTGGGCTTCCAATCGGGAGCTGAAGCGGCGAATCGGCCTGATCGAGCAGCGACTGGGCGTCTCGTCGATGCCGTTCGCGGGGGCGGAGGAGCCGGCATCGGAGACGCCGCCCACGGTCGTCGATCGGCGTCCGGCGGAAGAACGGATCGCGGCGCAAGCCGGCGCTGCTGAGGTCACGGGAGCCGAGGCCGAGGCGCCGGCTTTCGCGGAAGGGCCGGAAGATGCCGAATCCGACGGTGCGGAAGCGCAGGCTCCGCCCGGCCCGCCGCCGCCAGGGGAGACGCTGGGCGCCCTGTTCGAGCGGCTGGTGGCGGGACGGCTGCTGATCTGGCTGGGCGGCATCGCGCTGGTGGTCGCCGCCATCTACCTGATCCGCTATTCGATCGAGATCGGGCTGGTGACGCCGGGACTCCGGATGATCGCGGCGGCGCTGTTCGGGCTGGCGCTGATCGGAGCGGGCGAGGTGGCGCGGGCACGGATCACCGACGATCCGAGGATCGCCCAGGCGCTGGTCGGGGCGGGCGTCGCCGTGCTCTACGCCACCGCTTATGGCAGCCACATCCTTTACGGCCTGATCGGCTCGGGTGCCGCCTCCGCGGCGATGCTGGCGATCACCGGCGCCGCGCTGGGCCTGTCGCTCAGGCACGGCGCGCCGACCGCTGTCATGGGGCTGGTCGGCGGCTTTCTGACGCCGCTGCTGGTCGGCGACCCGGATGCGGGCGCCGTGCCCTTGCTCGCCTATCTCGGCTTGCTCGATCTCGCCATCTTCCTGATCGCCTGGCGGCGCGGCTGGACCTGGCTGGCGGCATCGGCGGTTGCGCTGAGCTTCGTCTGGAGCGCCTTCCTGCTGACCCAGGGCCGCGACGATGCGCTGGCGGCCGGTGCTTTCGTGTTGCTGCTTGCGGTGGCCGCGAGCCTGGCGCGGCCCGGCAAGGGGAAGGAGCTGAGCCTGGTCCAGCCCCTGCTGATCGGTCTCGCCCAGCTCGCCTTCCTGGCGGCGCGCGTGGATGGTGGCCCGGTCGGCTGGGCCCTGTTCGGTGCCCTCGGTGCGGCGGCGATGGTGCTGGCGGCGCTGCGGCCGGAGGCGCGGCTCGGCCCGCCCGCGGCGCTCGCGCTCGGCCTCATGATATTGTTCCTGAAGGCGGCGGGATGGCGCGACCCGTTCGCGCCTGAAGCGGCGCTGGGAATTACCGCGATCTTCGGGCTGGGCGGCATGGCGATGGCCTGGCTCAGGGCGGAGCGGCTGTGGGCCGGCGTGGCGGCGGCTGGCCTCGCCGCTCCGCTGTTGATCCTGCGCGCCGTCTGGCCGGAATTGGCACCGGCTTATGGCTGGGGT
>JBFWUJ010000037.1:0-13853 GCA_050247295.1 Sphingomonas sp.
AGCCCTTCGGTGAAGCCGCCGAACATCGCCAGCGTCTTGGCGATATCCTCGTCCGTCTCGACCCCGAATTTCTGCAGATAATCGTGCTTGTCCTTCATCTCCGCATATTGAAGGAACATGCCATATTCGCTCTCCGGCATGCCGATCGTATCGAGCAGGTGCGAATAAGCGGCGATGTGCACCGTTTCCATATTGGAGAAAGCGGCGAGCATCATCTTGATCTCGGTCGGCTTGAACACCCGGCCATATTTGTCGTGGTAGCAATCCTGCACCTCGACATCGGCCTGGGTGAAGAAGCGGAAGATCTGGGTCAGCAGGTTGCGCTCGTGATCGGTCAGCTTCTGCGCCCAATCGCGGCAATCCTCACCCAGCGGCACCTCCTCCGGCATCCAGTGGATCTGCTGCTGCCGCTTCCAGAAATCGAACGCCCAGGGATATTCGAACGGCTTGTACTGCTTGCGGGCTTCGAGAAGGGGCATTGATCTTACTCCGGGACGAAATGGTTCAGGGCGCGCGCGTGGCGAGCCAGTAATTGAAGACGGCCAAACCGAAGAACATGAGGCCGAGCAGCCGGGTCTGGACGCGCTTTTCGGGCGGTGTCTTCACGAACAGCATGCCGACGCCCGCCATCAGCGAGAAGACGACTCCGAGCCATGCGACGATCTGGATCATCCCTCTTCCTCCTCACGGATGACGCGGTGGGAGCCGCTGACCGGACGCTCGCGCACCACCCGCTCGCGATAGACGACCCGGGTCGATTTGCGGGCGCCGACGCCGAACACGACGATGCCGAGGAAATAGCCGAAATCGTACCAGCCGCCATTGTTCGGCACCGCGTAGATCGCGACCTCCGGCATGAACAGGCTGAGCACCCAGGCGATCGGGAAGATGAAGCCGTGCCACAGGCCGAGCAGGAAACCGGGCGCGGCGGGCGCCACGGCGCTCGCCTGCTGCGCCGCGCAGGCCGCGAGCGGCACGGCGAAGGGCAGCAGGGCGAGCGGACGCCTCATGTCCGGATGAGGCCGAGGCCGACGGCGAGGAAGACGCCGGCGCCGATCACCAGCAGCGCGCCGATCTGCCGCTTCTGGCCGAAGCCGCGCATGCCGCGCGCATGCCACAGCACCGCAAGCCCGATGCCGAGGAACAGGCAGCCGATGCCGAACTTCAGCGGATCGACGATCGTGAGCGCGTCCATCGTTTCATATCCTCACTGGCGGGCAAGGCGCCCGCCACGCCAGAGACCCCATCACTGACATGCCAGGCACTCGTCATAGTCCGTGGATTCGACATTGATCTGCTTCAGCTGCGGCGTGTTGTCCGCCTCGACGCCGCCGGCGAAGCCGGCCCGCTGCACCGACTTGGAGCGCAGGTAATAGAGGCTTTTGATGCCCAGCTCCCAGGCGCGATAGTGAAGCATCAGCAGGTCCCACTTGTCGACATCGGCCGGGATGAAGAGATTCAGGCTGGTCGCCTGATCGATATAGGGGGTGCGGTCCGCCGCCAGCTCGATCAGCCAGCGCTGATCGATCTCGAAGCTGGTCTTGAACACGTCCTTTTCCTCGGGCGTGAGGAAATCCAGATGCTGGACCGAGCCGCCGCGCTCCAGGATCGTCGACCAGACCCCCTCGCTGTTCTTCGATTTCTCGCTGAGCAGCCGCTCCAGATGCGGATTGCGGATCGAGATCGAGCCCGACAGCGTCTTGTGGGTGTAGATATTGGCCGGGATCGGCTCGATGCAGGCGCTGGTGCCGCCGGCGATGATGCTGATCGAGGCGGTCGGGGCGATCGCCATCTTGCAGCTGAACCGCTCCATGACGCCCATGTCGGCGGCGTCCGGGCAGGGGCCGCGCTCCTTGGCGAGCATCAGCGAGGCATCGCTGGCCTGGGCGTGGATATGCTTGAAGATCTTGAGGTTCCACGATTTCGCCATCGCGCCTTCGAAGGAGAGGCCGCGCGCCTGCAGGAAGGAGTGGAAGCCCATCACGCCAAGGCCGACGCTGCGCTCGCGCGCGGCGCTGTACTTGGCCCGCGCCATCTCGTCCGGGGCGCGCTCGATATAATCGGTCAGGACATTGTCGAGGAAGCGCATCACATCCTCGATGAACATCGGCTCGGAATTCCACTCGTCCCAGGTCTCGAGGTTGAGCGACGAGAGGCAGCACACGGCGGTGCGATCGGCGCCGAGATGGTCGCGGCCGGTCGGCAGGGTGATTTCCGAGCACAGGTTCGAGGTCGAGACCTTGAGCCCCAGATCGCGGTGATGCTTGGGCATCGACCGGTTCACCTGATCAATGAAGATGATGTAGGGCTCGCCGGTCGCCAGCCGGGTCTCGACCAGCTTCTGGAACAAGGCGCGGGCATCGACCGAGCCGCGCTCCGAACCGTCCTTCGGGCTCTGCAGCAGCCACTCCGAACCGTCGCGCACCGCCTCCATGAAGGCGTCGCTGACGAGCACGCCGTGATGCAGGTTGAGCGCCTTGCGGTTGAAATCGCCGCTCGGCTTGCGGATCTCCAGGAACTCCTCGATCTCCGGATGCGAGATGTCGAGATAGCAGGCGGCCGAACCGCGCCGCAGCGATCCTTGCGAGATGGCCAGCGTCAGGCTGTCCATCACCCGCACGAACGGGATGATGCCGCTGGTCTTGCCATTGAGGCCGACCGCCTCACCAATGCCGCGGACATTGCCCCAATAGGTGCCGATGCCGCCGCCGCGCGCCGCCAGCCACACATTCTCGTTCCAAGTGCCGACAATGCCCTCCAGACTGTCGTCGACGCTGTTCAGATAGCAGGAGATGGGCAGGCCGCGGCCGGTGCCGCCGTTCGACAGGACCGGGGTCGCCGGCATGAACCAGAGCTTCGAGATATAATCGTAGAGCCGCTGCGCATGAGCGGCGTCGTCGGCATAAGCCGAGGCGACGCGAACGAAGAGATCCTGGAACGATTCGCCGGGCAGCAGATAGCGATCGGTGAGCGTATCCTTGCCGAATTCGGTCAGCAGCGAATCGCGCGAATGATCGATTTCCACGGGGTAGAGGACCGGCGCGATCGACTTCGAATCAGCCGCCGAATCGGGCCGCGGCCCGCTCTCGGCAGGCGGCGATTCCAGCGTGTTGACGACGTCGCTCGCGCTCACGTTCCGGCTTCCAGACAGATCCATTCTTCCTACCCCATGTTCCGCGAATGTTCCAGCGGGCTCTTTGCCTCTTTTAGGCGTCCCGGGGCTGCAGGCACTGGTGAAATGGGGCTTGTCCCCGATATCCACAAGCGCGCACTCGGCCAGCGTCGGCGCAATCATCGCCGACGCGGCACTGCCACAATCTCTAGCGGTAGCCCCCGCTGAACGCCACTAGCCATAGTGCCTGATCCAGCGACAGACGCAAGTGGTTAAATGACAATTCAGGGACTCGCTTCGTCGCTTTCCCGACTCGTGTCGTCGCGTCCGAAACGATGCCGGGCAGCCGCGGCCGGCCTTGTTGTCTGAGGTTCATGCAACCGGCCGGCGAGACCATCCGTTCTTGACCCGACCCCCGCGTATCTGGGGGCCTGATGTCCAGGGAGACCAATGATGAAGACCCCGATCCTTGCGATGGCGATGACCGCCGTCGCCCTGCCTCTTGCCGCCGCGCCGGCCGAGGCGCAGACCCGCGCCCAGCGCGAATATCAGCGCGACGTGCGCGACGCCCAGCGCGAATGCCGCGAGGATCTTCGCGATGCCGACACGCGCCGCGAATATCGGCGCGAGCGGCGCGACTGCCGCAACGACCTGCGCGAAGCGCGGCAGGAATATCGCCGCAACGCGCGGCGCGAGGCACGGCGCGACTGGCGGCGCTACAATCGTTATGACTGGAACCGCCATGAGCCGGGCACGCGCGCTTATTATGCCGACGATTATTATCGGGACGGCCGCTATTATCGCGAGCGCCGGCTGAGCCGGAACGACCGCATCTATCGCGGCCGTGACGGACGTTATTATTGCCGCCGTTCGGACGGCACGACCGGCCTGATCGTCGGCGCGGCGATCGGCGGCCTGATCGGCAATTCGCTGGACGGCGGCCGCTCCAGCCTTCTCGGCACGCTGATCGGCGCCGGCGCCGGCGCCGCGATCGGCAGCGAGATCGAGCGCGGCAACGTTCGCTGCCGCTAGACCTGGCGACAGCTTGAAGAAGGGCGTCGCGGCGCGAGCCGCGGCGCCCTTCGTCCATGAAATGCCGCCAACGATGTTAGGCCGCTTCCAATTTGCTAATCGCCTGCCAACCGGGCCCTTGTCCGCCGGACCCGACCTGCCGGCGCCACATCATGAGGGGCAAACCATGCGGCCGGCGAACCGGGAGCGAAAGACATGCCGATCGAGCTCTTCATCCACCCCTTCTCTTCCTACTGCCAGAAGGCGATCACCGCTTTCTATGAGAACGACATAGCGTTCACCCCGCGGATGCTGGAGCCGGAAGGCGGCCCGACCTTCGACGAGCTGAAGCGGCTGTGGTCGATCGGCAAGTTCCCGGTCCTGCGGGAAGGCGAGCGGGTGGTGCCGGAGGCGACCAGCATCATCGAATATCTCGACGTCCATCATCCGGGGCCGGTGCGGATGATCCCCGACGATCCGGATGCGGCGATCGAAGTCCGGCTGATGGACCGGTTCTTCGACAATTATGTCGCCGGCCCGCAGCAGAAGCTGATCTTCGACCGGATCCGGCCGGAGGCGCAGCGCAATCCGGCGGACGTCGCGGAGGGACAGACGATGCTCGACAAGGCCTATGCCTGGCTCGACCGGCGGATGGCGGATCGCGAATGGGCGGCGGGCGCGTTCGGCCTGGCCGACCTTGCCGCCGGCCCGCAGCTTTTCTACGCCGACTGGACGCATCCGATGGACGGCCGCTTCCCGCATGTCGCCGCCTATCGCGCCCGCCTCATGGCGCGGCCCGCCTTCGCTCGCGCGATCGACGAGGCGCGGCCCTATCGCAGCTTCTTCCCCGGCGGCGCGCCGGACCGGGACTGAAGGGGCGCCTAAACCCCGGCTGAACGGCGCGTCGCCGCCGGTTCAGCCGTCGGGGTGCATGACGGGGCCGTTGACGACTCGATCAGCAAGGGAGTCCTGTAATGCGTAAGCTTCTTATCCTCGCCGCCGCGATCGGAACGATCGGCGCCACCGCGCTGCCGGCCGCGCCCGCTGCGGCGCAATATTATGGCGGCGGCGGCTATCATGGCGGCGGTTCCTACCGTCGCGGTTACCGCCGCGACTATCGCGACTATCGACGCGACGTGCGCCGGGCCCAGCGCGAGTGCCGCCGCGACCTCAGGCGCGCGAACAATCGCTGGGAATATCGCCGCGAGCTGCGCGATTGCGCGCGCGACCTGCGCGAGGCTCGGCGGGACTATCGCCGCGACCGCCGCTGGCGCTCGCGCTACTAGGCGCGGCGGATCGGCCGGTCGGGGACCGGATCTTTCGACAGCTCCGACCGGTCGATCCATTCCAGCTCGCTGAGGCACAGCGGACGCCCGTCCTGTGCCCGCACCGTCACCGGCTGGATCGGCCGCCGATCGCGCGCGTCGACCAGCACCGGGTTGCTCGGCATTTCGGAAATCCAGTGTTCGCCCCACTGGCGCAGCGCGATCAGCACCGGCAACAAATCCCTGCCCTTCTCGGTCAGCCGATAGGCGACCCGCCGGCGATCGACCGGATCCGGCTCGCGCGCCAGGATATCGTTGGCGACCAGCTTGCCCAGCCGGTTCGACAGAATGTTGCGGGCAATGCCGAGGGTCGACTGGAATTCCTCGAAATGATGCAGGCCGTTGAACGCGCCGCGCAGGATCAGGAACGACCAGCGCTCCCCGACCGATTCCAGCGCCGCCGCGATCGCGCATTGGCGCAACACCTGACGGTGACGTTCGATATCAAGCATTTCCCGGCTCTTAAGCCCTTTTTGCGGCCCTGAACAAGGCGAGGCGCGGCAGCTTATTCACGCCGCGCCGGGGCAAGGGCGCGTTTTTAGTTGCAACCGGAGCCGCCCCAACCCCATTTTCATTCCATGCTGCGGCAATATGAGCTGATCGAGAAGGTCAAGGGATATGATCCCGATGCCGACGAGGCGCTGATCAATCGCGCCTATGTGTTCTCGATGAAGGCGCACGGGAGCCAGACCCGGGCCTCCGGCGACCCTTATTACAGCCATCCGATCGAGGTCGCCGGCATCCTGACCGACCTTCATCTCGACGACGAGACGATCGTCACCGCCATCCTCCACGACACGATCGAGGACACGCTGGCGACCCCGGAGGAGATCAAGACGCATTTCGGCGACAACGTCGCGCGACTCGTGGACGGGGTCACCAAGCTTTCCAAGATCGAGGCACAGAGCGAAAGCCAGCGCGCGGCCGAGAATCTGCGCAAGTTCCTGCTCGCGATGTCGGACGACATCCGGGTGCTGCTGGTCAAGCTCGCCGACCGGCTGCACAACATGCGCACGCTCCATTTCATCGCGAACGAGGAGAAGCGCCGGCGGATCGCCCGCGAGACGATGGACATCTATGCCCCGCTGGCGGAGCGGATCGGCATGTACGAGTTCATGACCGAGATGCAGACGCTGGCGTTCCGCGAGCTGGAGCCGGATGCCTATGAATCGATCACCAAGCGGCTCGAACGGCTGAACCAGGGCAGCGGCAACGACCTGATCCAGCGCATCGGCCGCGGCATCAAGGCGCATCTGGAGGCGCACGGCATCGACGCCGACGTGACGGGCCGCGAGAAGCATCCCTATTCGATCTGGCGCAAGATGGCCGAACAGCATGTGAGCTTCGAGCAGCTGTCGGACGTCATGGCGTTCCGGGCCATCGTCGGCAGCGTCGAGGAATGTTACCGGACGCTGGGGCTGATCCACCAGCGCTGGCCGATGGTCCCGGGCCGGTTCAAGGATTTCATCTCGACCCCGAAGCGCAACGGCTACCGCTCCATCCACACCACGATCATCCATGACGAGCAGATGCGGATCGAAATCCAGATCCGCACGAAGGAGATGCACGCCCAGGCGGAGCACGGGCTGGCCGCCCACTGGGCTTACAAGGAAGGCTCCGAAGTCGCGACCGGCGACCATCCATGGCTCAATGACCTGGTCGAGATCCTCGATCATGCGGCGAGCGCCGAAGAGCTGCTCGAACATACCCGCATGGCGATGTACCAGGACCGGATCTTCGCCTTCACCCCGAAGGGCGAGCTGATCCAGCTGCCCAAGGGGGCGACGCCGATCGACTTCGCTTATGCGGTCCACACCGATCTTGGCGACCAGACCGTCGGCGCCAAGATCAACGGCCGGGTGATGCCGCTCAGGACCCCGCTCGACAATGGCGACCAGGTCGAAATCCTGGTCTCCAAGGCGCAGCATCCGCAACCGACATGGCTTTCCTATGTGGTCACCGGCAAGGCGCGGGCAAAGATCAGGCGCTGGGTGAAATCGAAGGAGCGCGAGGAAACCGTCTCGCTCGGCCGCAAAATCTATGACGAGATCGTCCAGCGGCTGCCCAATCCGCCGGGCTGGGAGGCGATGGCGGAAGCATTGCGGCGATTGCACCTGCCCAATGACGAGGCGCTGATGGAGGCGATCGCGCTGAAGCGGGTCGACGATGCGGCGGTCATGGAAGCGCTGGTCCCCGGCTCGACCGGCGAAGGGATCAAGCCGCTGCCGCAGCGGACCGCCATCTCCATCAAGGGCCTGACCCCGGGCGTCGCCTTCCAGCTCGCCGAATGCTGTCACCCGATTCCCGGCGACCGGATCGTCGGCCTGCGGCGCGAGGGCGAGGGCATCGAGGTGCATACGATCGGCTGCGACAGCCTGGCCGACGGCGTCGATGCCGATTGGGTCGATCTCGCCTGGGGCGATCAGTCGGACGGCGGCACCGCCCGGCTGGCGGTGGTGGTCAAGAACCAGCCCGGCGCGCTGGCCGTGGTGGCCGGGATCCTTGGCTCACACGGGGCCAACATCGTCAGCATGGACCAGATGGCGCGCGACGGAAGCTTCCACACCTTCCATTTCGACATCGAGGTCCACGATCTCAGCCACCTGATGCGCATCCTCGCGGCGCTGCGGGCGAGCGACATGGTCTCGACCGCCGACCGCCTCTGACCATCAGGCCGGCTCGATCCGGAAAATCTCGCCGTCATAATCGACGATATAGAGATTGCCGGCCTGATCGACGCCGAAGCTGGCGACATTGTTGATCGACCCGGCATCCGGCGCGAAATCGGCGTTGCGCAGGACGAACTGGCTGCTCGAAAGCGTGGCGCCGATGGCGACCCGGCCGATCGGGAACGACCAAATGTTCGGCCGGACGAAATCGGCGAAGAAATACTGGCCGCGCAGCGCCTCCACCGGGCCGCGATAGACATAGCCCCCAGTCACCGAATTGCCTTCGCGCGGGCCGTTGCCATGGCCATATTCCGCCACCGGCGGCGTGAAGCCGGCCTGCGGCGGGCCGGTGAAGTTCGCCGTCCCTTCGACGACGTTCCAGCCAAAGTTCGCGCCGCCGTCGGTCGGCCGCATCAGATCGATCTCTTCGCGCGCGCCCTGCCCGACATCGGCGATCCAGAGCTGGCCGGTGACGGCATCGAAGCTGTTGCGGTATGGATTTCGCAGCCCGAAGGCCCACACCTCCGGCGCACCGCCGCCGGCGGCGAACGGATTGCCGGCGGGAATGACGTAGTCGCGCGACGGATCGCCGGGGAAGGCGTCGCCGGCCACATCGATCCGGAGAATCTTGCCGAGCAGGCTGTTGCGATTCTGCGCATTGCCGCCCGGATCGCCGGCGCCGCCGCCATCGCCTGTCGCCACATAAAGGAAGCCGTCGGGGCCGAAGCCGATCCAGCCGCCATTGTGGTTGGACTGGCCGGGGTGCGGGATGGCGAGGATCAGATCGCCGCTCGCCGGATCGGCCTGGTCGCGATTGCCGGCCAACGTTCGGTACCGGCGGACCTCGATATTGCCGGCAAGGTTGGTGAGGAAAACGTAGAAATTGCCGCTGGTCGCGAAATCCGGCGCGGTGGCAAGGCCGAGCAAGCCGCGCTCGCCGTTCGTCGTCGTCTGCGTCGTCACGTCGAGAAACGGCGTCGGCGCGACCGAGCCGTTGGCCGGGTTGAGAATCCGGATCAGGCCGGCCTGCTGAACGACGAACACCCGGCCGCTATTGTCGGGCACCGGCGCAACGAAGACCGGACTGGCGAATCCCGTGCCGACGCGGGCGACGCGAAAGCTGTCCTGCCCGGCATTGGTGACCGTGACCGAAAGATTGAGCGTCGCGCTGGTCGTGCCGTCGCTGACCGACAGGGTAACCTGATAGACATTGTTGCCGTCCGCATCGGCCGGCGCCTCGAAATCCGGCGGCGTCGCGAAGGCGAGCGCGCCGGCGGTGGTGATCGTGAAGCGCGGCCCGTCGGGACCGCCGGCAAGGCCGAAGGTCAATGGATCGCCGTCGGGATCGGTGGCGGTCGCCTGATAGAAGGGGCCGGCAACATTTTCGGCCACGTTGACGGTCGCGACCGACGTGAAGGTTGGCGCGGCATTGCCGGCGGGAGCCGGGCCGGGTTGCACGGTCCCGCCTCCGCCGCAGCCCGCAAGACCGAGGGCCGCCATCGCAAATGCCCAGAGCACACGCCTTCGCATCGGCCCAGCCTCCGCCCAGGTGGCTAAGGATCGTTTAATGCGCGAAGCGCCGATTGGCTCCCCTTCGGCCGAGGATCGGCCAATGCTAGATCGGCTGATCGAAGGCCAGATAGCGGATGAGGGTCCAGCATTGCCGGCCTTCATGCGACACGCTCGCCCATTCTCCGTCGCGTGCGAGCATGTCCACCCGATCGCCACGGACCAGACGTTCGAGCTGGGGCGATTCGGCCGCCGGCGCCGACCGGCAATTGAGGACGCTGGCGGTGACGAAAGCCGGCTGGCCAGCCGGCAACACCTCAGCCGGCGTGTTGGTGCCTATTTCCGATCCCGACGGCATGGCCCGGCGATCCTGCACCAGCACGACCCAGAAGAGCAGCAGCACCAGGGCGGCGAGCAAGCCGATATAGAGGCGGGCGAACCATTCGCGCCGATCGCTTTCGAACATGCGGGCAAGCGCCGCGCGCATGTCCGGCAGGAGCGGACGGCGGGGAGCCGCGGCTTGCGCGTCCGGCGCTCGCGCCGGGCGTCCCTCCGGCGCGGCGGGCGGCCAGCTGGGTGGCCGGTTCGTGCGCCAGGACGTGTCCGTCGCGGCGTCTTCCATGAAATCCGGGACGTAAGACGGAGGGCGCGTGCGGGCCGCCTGCGCGCCTTGCGTCACATCGCCCTCGCCCGCCTGCAGATGCCTGAGCACCGCCTGGATCGGCAGCTCCGCCGAAGCCCGATCGCCGGCCCGCGGAGCCGGCGGCGGCGATCGCACCAGTTCCGCCGTCGACGTGCCCTCCGGACGGCTGGACCGCCAGACGACCCGACATCCACGCGGAGTCCGCCAGCGGCCATAAGCCGTCCGCACCAGATCGCCGCCGCACCGCCGGCACCTGGTGAAATAATAGCCGTCATTCCAGCGGGCGACCGGATCGGGCGCGTGCCAACCCAGACCGCAACGCAGCGAGACCGCGCTCGCGGCCTCGTTCACGGCGTCGGCCTCGCGTGATCGCCGATGGAATCGCTCCGCGCGGCCCGCCGCGCCCGCCGTGCCGCCTCGCGCATCGCCTCGTCAATGAAGGCGACCCTCGCCTCCAGCGCCACATGATAGAGATGGATGAAGTCGTGAAAGCGATAGACCGTCACGCACTGCTGCAGGAAACCGGGCAGCACGCGCCGCAGGTCGCTCCGCAGCAGTTCGTCCCGGCAGTGCATGTAGCGTTGCGCCGCCAATCGCGGCGGCGAGGTTTCCAGCGCCGCGAGCAGCAGGATATCGTGCAGCTCGGCAAGCGCTTCGACCGGGGTCGGGTTACGTTCGGCCACTGGTCGTCAACCCTTCCGCCCCGAGCCGTCCGGCCCGCGCCATTATTCGATATAGTGAACCCGGGACGGACCATCGGGCGCGTCTTCGGCGTCCGCGTCATCCGATGGCCGTTCGCCGGCTTCCCCCTCGATGGGCACATGCGTCATCTTGCCGGCAACGATGCCGCCATTGGCGATCCGCAACCGCGAATAGGTGACGTCGCCCTTGACGTGAGCGCCCGCCTCGATCGCCAGATCCGTCGTTTCGATGGCGCCCTCGACGGTGCCCGAGACCCGAACACGCTGGGCATAGACGCTGCCGACGACGGCGCTCTTTTCACCCAGGATCAGCGTCGCGCAGCGAACGTCCCCCTGCACCCGGCCCTCGATATGAAGATCGACTTCGGCTTCGATATTGCCGGTGACGAGAATATCGGCGCCGATCACCGAGATATGTTCGGGCGGCGCCTCGGCCCGCGCATGCGCCTCGACGGAACCGTTGCCGTTGCCGTTTCCATTGCCGTTCGCGTTCGCGATCCGGGCGCGAAGCACTTCGCTTGTCGGTACAGAGGAACTCATTCCGGGCCCCCAATGCTGCCAGCCGATCTGGCGTCGTAACCCCTCACTTAACCAAAGCGCCTATTCTCTCCCACCGCTTTTTTCGTTGAGAAACAGAGTGATCGGTTATGGGACAATCTGGATCAAGAGGTTAGTGACGCCATTCCGGCCCGATCCGCTTCGCCGCACCGGCCCCTTCCCCCGCTTTTTCCGACCGCTCGCGTTCGCCGCGGCTCCCCATGGCAGCGATCGCGATTTGCGCCGGCCGGGGGCCATGATAGACGCTCGGCCATGACCGATCCGGCCGGCATGACCTATGGCGACTATCTGACGCTGGAGCCGCTGCTGTCGGCCCAGCATCCGGTCTCCGACCATCATGACGAGCTGCTGTTCATCATCATCCACCAGACGAAGGAGCTGTGGCTCAAGCAGACGATCCATGAGCTGAAGCTCGCCCGCGACCTGATCCGCGCGGACAAGCTGATCGAAGTGCACAAGAATCTCTCGCGCGTCTCGCGCATCCAGGCGGTGATGACGCTGTCCTGGGACGTGCTCTCGACGCTGACGCCGACCGACTATCTGACGTTCCGCGGCGTGCTGGGCACGTCGAGCGGCTTCCAGTCGGCCCAGTTTCGCGAGGTCGAGTTTCTTCTGGGCCTCAAGGAGCGCGCGCATCTCGACCGGCATGCACAAGGTTCGGTGGCGCACGCCACCCTGGCCGACGCGCTGGCCAGACCGAGCCTGTGGGACGAAGCCAATATGGCGCTGGCCCGCGGGGGCTTCGACCTGCCGGCGAGCGTGCTGGAGCGCGACTGGAGCACATCCTACCGGCCCGATCCCGCGGTCGAGGCGGCGTGGGCGGAGGTCTACAAGGACGCCGAGCGATGGTGGCGCTTCTACCAGCTCGCCGAGAAGCTGGTCGATATCGACGACAGCTTCGCCGTCTGGCGCCACAAGCATGTGATCACGGTCGAGCGGGTGATCGGCTTCAAGCAGGGAACCGGCGGCACGCCCGGCGTCAAATATCTGGCCTCGACGCTGACCAAGCGCGCCTTTCCCGAGCTTTGGAGCCTTCGAACGAGCCTTTGACCGTCAGCCGCTGAGCGGCGGCGAGACGCGACGGCGGCGGGCAACGAGGAACAGCACCGTCGGCCAGAGCACCGTGTTCAGGACATCGAGCGCCGACAGATCGAGGAGCCAGTCAGAGGAAAAATAGTCGATCGCCTCGTTGGCAAGGGCGAAGGCCCAGACCACCGATACCGGCCATAGCGAGTGCATCCGCCGGCGAAACACCACCGCCACGACGACGAAGATCAGCAGGCCGAAATGGAGGTGCAGCAGCTCCTCGGTCGCGCCCGTCGCGTCCGACATCCATTGCTTGAGAAAGGAATAGCGCTCCGGAAGCGCCGCGATCCAGCCTAGCATGAGCGATCAGAAGCTTTCTTCCGCATAGATGCGGCTGACGTCGCCGCCCCATTCGGCCTGATAGCGGCGCAACAGCCGTTCGGCCGGCGTCAGGCCGCCAGCGAGGATTTCGCGGAGCGGATCGAGAAAGCCGGACTCATTGTCTCCCGAACTGTTGAGCGCCGCCCGCGCGTTGAGCCCGGACCCCGCGATCGCCACGATCCGCCGGCCGAGGTCGAGCAGGGTCCCGCCCCCGGGCGTGGGGGCCGCCAGCCCTTGCATCGGCACCGCATCGCGCAACGCCTGGCGTTCGGCGAGAGACCAGTGCTTCACTTCGTCCCATGCCGCGGCCATCGCGGATTCGTCGTAAAGCAGGCCGACCCACAGCGCCGGCAGGGCGCAGATCCGGTTCCACGGCCCGCCGTCGGCGCCGCGCATCTCGAGGAAGTTCTTCAGCCGCACCTCGGGGAAGATGGTCGATAGATGATCGGTGAAATCGGAGACCAGCGGCTTCTCGCCGGGCAGCGCCGGCAGCCGGCCGTCGAGGAAATCGCGGAAGCTCTGGCCGGCGGCGTCGATATAGCGGCCGTCGCGGAAGACGAAGTACATCGGCACGTCGAGCGCGTAATCGAAATAGCGCTCATAGCCGAAGCCGTCCTCGAACACGAAGGGCAGCATGCCGGTGCGATCGGCATCGGTGTCCGACCAGATGTGGCTGCGAAAGGAAAGGAAACCGTTCGGCCGCCCCTCCGTGAAGGGCGAGTTGGCGAACAGCGCGGTGGCCAGCGGCTGCAGCGCAAGGCCAACCCGGAATTTGCGCGCCATGTCCGCTTCGGATGCATAATCAAGGTTCACCTGGATGGTGCAGGTCCGCAGCATCATGTCGAGGCCGAGGGTACCGACCTTCGGCATGTAATCGAGCATGATCGCGTAGCGGCCCTTCGGCATCACCGGCAGATC
>JBFWUJ010000037.1:13953-15736 GCA_050247295.1 Sphingomonas sp.
GCTTGAGCCGCGCCGCGTCGAACGGGTGTGGGGCGTCACGCGCCTTCCCGCCTGGTCTGGCGGCCAATCCCCGGCGGACGCCCGGATCGGCGAAATCTGGTTCGAGGAACCGGACGGCGCCGATCGCGACCTGCTGGTCAAATTGCTGTTCACATCCGACCGGCTGTCGATCCAGGTTCATCCCGACGATGCGGCGGCGCGAGCGATCGGCCATGCGCGCGGCAAGGACGAGGCCTGGCTGGTGCTCGGCGCCGCGCCGTATTCTGTGATCGGACTTGGCCTGAACCGCACCGTCGACCGGGAAGAATTGAGAGCGTCGGCGCTGAGCGGGTCGATCGAGCAGCTGATCGATTGGCGACCGGTTCGCGCCGGCGATATTTTCTATTCGCCGGCGGGGACGATCCACGCGATCGGCGCGGGCCTCACGATCATGGAGATCCAGCAGAACCTGGACCTCACGTACCGGCTTTACGATTATGGCCGGCCGCGCGAGCTTCATCTCGACGCGGGGTTGACGGCGGCGCGGCCCGAACCGTGGCGGCCAAGGGCCGCCCCCCGGTGGATAAGCGAGGGCCGGGAACTGCTGCACGCCGGCGGCGCCTTCGTTCTCGAGCGGTGGACCGGGGATATGGCGCGGACAATCGACGGCCGCGACGCCGGCCCGTGGCTGATCCCGGTCCGCGACGGCGGACAGATCGACGGCACGCCGCTCAGCCTTGGCAATGTGTTCCGGATCGAGAACCAGGCACGGCTGGCGGGCGACGTGGCGCTGATCGCCGCTTATCCGGGCGCAGCCGAGCGGCCCGATCTACTTTTCTGAGCCGCGCCGCGTGGCCGCGCCGGCGGCATCCCGCGCGCGCTGGCTCTCGCCGCGCGGCAGAACGAGTATCGATTCGGCGGTCGCGATCACGATCAGGTCGTCGACACCCACCGTAACGACCGTCGGCCCGTCGGACCGAACCAGGCAATTGCCGCTGTCGATGGCGATGGCCGCACCGGTCGCGACCGTGTTCGCTTCGTCCTTTTCGGCCAGTTCGTACAGTGCATCCCAGCTGCCCAGATCGGACCAGCCCATGGCGACCGGCACCACCGCCACCCGGTCGCTCCTTTCCATCACCGCATAGTCGATCGACTCGGCGCGGATCGCGGCGAAGGCCTCAGCCTCCGGATACAGCCGCCCATCCCGCTCTCGCGCGCCATCCATTGCCGCCCGCAGGCCGTGGGCGATATCCGGCGCGTGCGCCTCCAGCTCCTCGCCGAGCCGCCCGGCCCGGAAGAGAAAGATGCCGCCGTTCCAATCATAGCCGCCATTGGCGACATAGGCTTCGGCCGTCGCCCGGTCCGGCTTCTCGACGAACTCCGCCGCCGCGAACGCACCGTCGCCAAGCGCCTCGCCGCGCCGGATATAGCCATAGCCGGTCTCGGGCCGCTCCGCGCGAATGCCGAACGTGACCAGCCAGCCCGCCGCCGCCAGCGGCACGGCCCGGGCGATTGCAGCGCGAAACGCCGGAACATCGGCAATCACATGATCGCTGGGAAGGATGAGCAGGAGATCGTCCGCGGCAGCGGCCAGCACAGCCAGCCCCACGGCCGGCGCCGTGTTGCGGCCCGCCGGTTCGAGGACCATTGGCCGGGCCGCGATCCCGATCGCCGCCAATTGCGCCTCGATTTCATCGGCATGGCGGCCATTGGCGATCAGCATCGGCGGCGCAAACAGCGAGGAATCGGCCACCCGAAGAGCCGTCGCCTGGAGCATCGTATGCTCGCCCGTCAGAACGTGCAG
>JBFWUJ010000037.1:15836-18969 GCA_050247295.1 Sphingomonas sp.
TCGCGCGCACGTGATCGGTAATCGCGTCTCGCTCGATTTCAGTCGTCATCGGTTCGGCGGTCGCAGCGGTGGTCGCCAGCGTAAGCGCGAGAAGCGCGGCATTCATGGTGATGTGACCCTTCCCTAACAGGCACCCGATAGCCGCGGAACGGCCAGGCCAGCCTTGACCCCGTCATTCAGGCGCCGGATTTCTTGAAGAGAAAGACGCACACGGACCATCGAAGGCGGCTTGTAGCCCCACGCCATCGCGTATCCAAGCCCATGCGCAAGCCGTTTCCTGCGGGACTCGACAATTTCCAGCGCCCCTCGCGCTTACGGCAAACTCGCGCGCTCGATCGCGATGCGCTTCTTGATCTCGTCGGTTTTGAAACCGACCACCGACGGCCGCAATATTCCCGGCAGCACGGCGGTATCGTAAAGCTCCCTGATCGCACCGTCGATCCGTGCCCATTCGACGATCGCCCCGCTGTCGATGTCGACGATGAGCAGCCCGCAAAACGCTTCTCGACGGCGCGACGCCAGCTCTTCGTCCAGCATCAGGCCGCCAAAGGCGCCATTTTCCCGCGGCCCGGAAAGCCCGATGACGGCGAAGCGGCCGACGAAGGACAGGCCGCGCGCATAGCCCGGACAGAAGGCGACCGGTTGAAACATCCCGGCCGCGCGATCGACATAACCGAATTGGCCGGCGCCGGAATTCAACACCCACAAGCGTTCGTCATGGAATCGCGGAGAATGGGGCATCGAGAGACCCGTCACGATGGGCTCCCCGCTATCGACGTCGATGACCACGCCGCCGTCCGTGCGATGGTCGCGCCAGCCGTCCTTTGCATCGGTGCGCGAGACCGCCGTCACGTAGCGCGGCCGTCCGTCGAGAACGCACATTCCGTTCAGGTGGCAACGGTCTTCCGGCACGATCTCCGAAACGAACGGCGGCTGCCAGAGCAGCTTGAAATTGCGGGTGTCGCTGACAGCGGCGATGCACGAATATAAGGTGTTCACGAATATCGGCCGGCCATCCTGGGCGAAGCCGACGTCGTGCGCGTCGACGCTTCCGGTGATCCAGGCGGCATGCGGGACATAGGCCGCGTCGAAGCCGCCGGCCTCGCCCGCCTCCACCACATTGTTGAAGCGATAGATCTGGAACTGCGTCACGAGCACGAAGCTCTGCGCATCCGGGCTCACGGCGATCCCCATCGACCGCGGAAAGTCGCGCTCGAACAAGGTAATGCTGCCGTCCGGTCCACTGCCAAGGAACAGCAGCCGGCCGGCCTGATAAGTGGTCAGCGCCAAGCTGCCGCCGATGCCGGACAGCCAATCCGCAAATCCGTGCGAGACGCTCAGACGGAATTGCTCGCCTTGCTCCTGCGTGGTCACAAGCCTCCGATCAGCCATGCACGCGAGGGCGAAAGCAGCTGCTGGCCGGCGCGGTCTAGCGTCCGGCCGGAAGTGTGCAACCATATCCTGTCAGCCGCCGCGGGGCGCGGCCGATTTTTCCGCTACGGAGCCTTCAGAAAACAGCGATCCCGAACCCGGGAACCAAATGGTTAACCGACCGTTTGGTCGGCCATCGAGTTCTGCATCCCGGCGTAACGCGACAACCAGATCGCGGCTCCCATCCCCTTCAAATCCCCACAACCCGACCCCCTCTGGAGGATTTTATGCGCAGGAACCTGGCGAACCTATCCGACTTTGCGACTTTCGACCGGTATTTCGGCAATCGCGACGCTTTTGCTCCCTCGTTGCTGGCAACCCGACCCTTCGACTTCGCGCCGGCCGATCTGGCGCATGCGATCGGCGAGACGAGTGATTACGACACGATCGGCGTCCTCGGCATAACCCCGGACGAAGCGGGCGATGGCATCGGCCTGGCTCCCGGCAACCCGCTGATTACCGTCGATGCCGCCGCCTCTACCATCGGTACGGTGGGAACGATCGGCGATCAGGACTTTTACGCCGTCAATCTCGTCGCCGGCACGGACTACGAGATCGGCGTATTCGGTTATTATCCGGACGGTCCCAGCCTGTTCCCGCTCGCGGATGCCTATGTCGAGCTTTATAGCGCCACCGGCGAGCTGCTCGGCTCGTCCGACGGCGGCGCGAGCACCGATCTCAACACCGTCAATTCCGGCTTCGACGCGGTGCTGACGTTCACCGCGACCGAATCAGGCACTTATTATGTCAACGCCCGCGCCTTCGACCAGGATCCCACGAACGGCACGACCGGCGATTTCCTCGGCGATTACGAGCTGTTCGTGAACACGATCGATCCCAACGATCCCAACGTCTATCGCCCCTATTACGAAGGCTCCTCGCCGCTTTACGCGCTCGACTGGGGCACGCAGGTCAACAAGATCAACCAGTCCGCGCGCAATCCCGACGGGGATGAGGGCACGCGCGACACCGGCAATGCGCAAGGCACGCCGATCTACAACGTGAACAATGTCGAGGGCCTCGACGTGCAGGCGCTGGCCGACGCGCAGGGCAAGGACATTACCGGCAAGAATGTCGTCACCATCTATTTCGCCCAGGCCGGCGATGTTTTCACCTCGATCGAGGATCCGACCAGCCCCGGTTTGCCTCCGGTGCTCGTTTCGCTCGGCACCCAGCAGTTCGAGCGGGACACGGTCTGGACCGCGCTCGGCGAATTCGAGAAGGCGGCGGATATCGTCTACATTGAGGTTCCGGTTCGCGAGCAGGCCGATTTCTTCTTCGCGACCTATTCGGGAACGCCGGGCCCGGGGGTGAGCCTGCTCGGCTCGATGAGCCCGCCTGACTATCCGGACGAAGGCCTGGCCCAGTTCAACTCCGGCGACGAGCGCTGGAATGAAACCAATTTGCAACAGGGCGGCTTCTCCTTCGTCACCCTGATCCACGAATTCGGCCACGGCCATGGCCTGTCCCACCCGCACGACAATGGCGGTCATTCCGGGATCATGAACGGCGTCGAGGCCGACGGGCCGGTCGCCGATTATACGACCGGGGATTTCGAGCTGAACCAGGGCGTGTTCACGATGATGTCCTACGAGGACGGCTGGCAGAGCTCCCCCTATGGCAATGCCGAAACCGACGTTGGGTATGGCTATCTCGGCGGCCTGATGGCGTTCGATATCGCCGCCATCCAGGACAAATATGG
>JBFWUJ010000038.1:0-1969 GCA_050247295.1 Sphingomonas sp.
TTCGCCGTGATGGGCGGTGCCAAATCGCTCTGCGGATACCTTCCGATAGTGCGCGCGTCCGTAAAGCGTCGAGAATTCAGTAGCTTGCGCGGACGTTTCGGACAACGGCGTGGGCGCGCCGAGTTTCGAAGAGGAGGATGGTGCCGCTTAGGTGACTCGAACACCTGACCCCATCATTACGAATGATGTGCTCTACCAGCTGAGCTAAAGCGGCCCCGTCCGGAGGCGCGCTGTTATCAGCGGCCATGGTTATTGACAAGCGACGCCGGGATGCGCCGGCCGTGCCGGCAGGCTTAACCATATCTCAACCACGTCCGGTGCAATTTCGTTGGCGATAGTTTGAGGCGTCGGAGACGGCCGTTACATGGACAGCCTGCGAGGATTTGACGAAGGCGCGGCCTATGATGTCGCGGAGGACGAGCCGGTCCCCGAGCGGCCGCCCGAAATCGGCGTCGACGAGCGGCGCATGCATGTCCGCGCCTACAATTACTGGGTTTCGCTGCTGAAGGGCCGGGCGTTCCCCTCGATCGAGGATGTCGATCCGCACACGATCGAGGATTTCGGGCCGAACAGCGTCCTGCTCGATTTCTCCGCCAACGAGAATGATCCGAGCATCGCCTTCCTGGGTCGGGCGCTGCGGACCGAGTGCAGCCTGGACGGCGGGCTGGAAACGATCAGCCAGGTGCCGAGCCGCTCGCTGCTCTCGCGGCTCACCGACCATTATCTCCAGATCATCGCCAATTGCGCGCCGATCGGTTTCGAAGCCGAGTTCGTCGGGCAGCGCGGGCACAATACCCTTTATCGCGGCATCCTGATGCCGCTCTCGTCGAACGGCGAGGCGATCGATTTCATCTACGGCGTCATCAACTGGAAAGAGATGGCGGACAGCGAGACCGCGGCGGGGATCGCCGATGAGGTCGGCCGCGCCGTCGCCGCTCCCGCGGTGCCGGTCTGGGCAGACGGCCCCAATGCGGCGCCCGTGGAGCCGGTGGAAGGAGCGGAGACGCTGAGCCTGTGGCCGGACGAGATTTCCGGTCTCGCCGACCGGCTGGCCATCGCCCGCGACAGTGCCGATCAGGCCGATGCGGCGGCCGGACGCAGCCGGGTGGCGCTGTACCGCGCGCTTGGTCATGCTCATGATTTCGCGCTTGCCGCCGCCGACGATGGCGAGGGCTATGCCGAACTGCTTGCCGACGCAGGCATCAAGGTTCAGGCACGCGCTCCCATGACCGCGATCGCCAAGCTCGTCTTCGGCGCCGGATATGACAAGGGGCGGCTCACCGAATATGCCGCCGCCCTCTCATGGGCCGGCCGCGAGGGCATCGCCTCCGGCGGACTCGCCGAGCGGATCGAAATGTTCCCCGGCGGCCTCAAGGGGATCGTCGCGGCCGAACGCGCGGCCCGCGGCCCGGTTTCGAAAGCGGCCGCCGGCGATCGGGCGCGCTCGGCGTTGCGCGCCCGGGCGCCGGTCGCCCGGGTCAGGATCGAGGTCGCCGGAGACGATGAATTCGTATTGCTGGTCGCCCGCCGCGAGGGCGGCGATCTGGCGATCCTGGGCCCGGTGGCGGAGCCCGGGCTGATCGATCGGGCGCTGCGCAAGGCCGCCTGACGCTCAGCGCGGTGGTGGCAGCCAATCGGTATCCAGCGCCGTCCGGTCGATATAATTGACCTCGGAAATCAGCCGTTCCTCATCCAGCAGCCGCACGTGGCTGTTCAGCCGCTGGATCAGGCCGTCTTCGCTCAGCGTCCGCATCATCCGGTTGACGTGGACCGCCGTGAGCCCGGTGGCGTCACCGATCTCCTCCTGGGTCAGCGGCAGTACGAAGCGCCCGTCCTCCAGCATGTTCGCGCGCCGCAGCCGCGCCGCGATCTCGCAAAGCAGCGCCCCGACCCGCGCCCGCGCCGGCGTCCGGCCGATCGAGGCGAGACGATCGGCGAGCGAGACCCGCTCGGCGACGCTGAGGCCGAG
>JBFWUJ010000038.1:2069-4503 GCA_050247295.1 Sphingomonas sp.
CCGCTCAACGGCCGCATCCCGATCTCCGGGGCGAAGAACGCGGCGCTCACCCTGTTGCCATGTGCGTTGCTGACCGATGAGCCGCTGACGCTGCGAAACCTGCCGCGGCTCGCCGATGTCGATGGCTTCGGCCATCTCCTCACCCAGCTCGGCGTTTCGACCACTGTCGAGGGGGCGCGGCGTGGCGAGTTCGGCCGGGTGATGACCTTCCGCGCCGACGATGATGCCGATCCGGTCGCCCCCTATGACATCGTGCGCAAGATGCGCGCCTCGATCCTGGTGCTCGGACCGCTGCTGGCCCGCTTCGGCCAGGCGACGGTGTCGCTGCCGGGTGGCTGCGCGATCGGCAACCGGCCGATCGACCTGCATCTGAAGGCGATGCAGGCGCTGGGTGCGGAGATCGAGCTGGCGTCCGGCTATGTGAGGGCGGTCGCGCCGAAAGGGCTGCGCGGCGGCACGATCAGCTTCTCCACCGTTTCGGTTGGCGCGACGGAGAACGCATTGATGGCGGCGGTGCTCGCCAAGGGCACGACGGTGATCGACAATGCGGCGCGCGAGCCGGAGATCACCGATCTCGCCAAATGCCTGATCGCGATGGGTGCGGAGATCGAGGGGCTGGGCACGGACCGCCTCGTGGTGGAAGGCAAGGATCGGCTGCACGGCGCGACCCACCCGGTCATGACGGACCGGATCGAGGCTGGCTCCTACGCCTGCGCGGCGATGATCACCGGTGGCACGCTGGAGCTGGTCGGGGCGCGCGAGGATACGATGCAGGCCATTCTCGCCGGCATCGCCGATGCCGGCGGCAAGGTCGAGATCAAGAAGGGCTCGATCAAGATCACGGCCGATAATGGCATCAAGCCGCTGTCGATCTCGACGGCGCCGTTTCCGGCCTTTCCCACCGACATGCAGGCGCAGTTCATGTCGATGCTGGCCCTCGCCGGCGGCACCAGCCTGCTGACCGAGACGATCTTCGAGAATCGCTACATGCACGTGCCGGAGCTCACCCGGATGGGCGCGGATATCGAGGTTCGGGGCCGGGCGGCCGTGGTGCGCGGAGTCGATCAGCTCGTCGGGGCGCAGGTGATGGCGACCGATCTGCGCGCCTCGATGAGCCTCGTGCTCGCCGGCCTTGCGGCCAAGGGGACGACCGAGGTCCACCGGGTCTATCATCTCGACCGCGGCTATGAGCGACTGGAGGAAAAACTGGGCGCCGTCGGCGCCGATATCGAACGGGTCGGCGGCGGGGGCTAGCGGCGCCGCAGCCTGATAAGGCCTAGAGCACGACTTCGATCGTGTGGATCACAACGCCGACCAGGCCGCCGACCAGGGTGCCGTTGATCCGGATATATTGAAGGTCGCGGCCGACGGCGTTTTCGAGGCGATCGGAGATCGTCCTCGCGTCCCAGCCACGCACCGTTTCGGAGACCAGCTTGACCAGCCCGTCGCCATAGCTGTCGCTGATCCCGGCGGCGGTGCGGCGGGCGAACTGGTTGATCGCCCGGTTGAGGCGCGGGTCCTGCTGCAGCGTCTCGCCCAGTTGGCGCAGGGCCTCGCCGAACTTGCCGGCCAGCGCCGCATCCGGATCGCGGGCGCTCTTCAGAAGTCCGGCGCGGCCCTTCTCCCAGATCTGGTCCAGCCAGTCGCCGACCGCTTCGTTGCCGACCATCTCGCTCTTCCATTCCTCGACCTTCGCCATCGTCTCCGGATCGCTGCGCAAATTGGCGGCGAGCCGGGCGAGGCCCTCCTCCGCCTTGGCGCGCAACGGATGATTGGGATCGATGGCCATCTCGATGGTCAGCTTGCGAAGCCCGTCGACAATGGCCTCGGCCAGCCGCTCGTCGAGCCCGGCGAGGCGCAGGATCCAGCCGGCCCGCTGATGCACCATGTCGCGGATCAGGTCTTCGTTGGCGTCGAGCGTGCGGCCGGTCCAGGTGACGATCGCATCGATCATCGGCACATGCCGCTCCTCGGTCATCGCCGCCTCCAGCGTCTGGCCGAGCAGGGGTGCGATTTCGACGCTGCGCAGGCGATTGGCCAAGGCGGTCTTCACCATCCCGCCCAGTTTCTCCTCGTCCAGCGCCTCGAGGATATCGGCGAGCAGGCGCGAGCCGCCCTCCCGCAGCCGGCCTTCTCCCGGCGGCCGGGCGAGAAAGCGGCCGACGGCGCTTGCGACGTCCAGGTCGCGCATCCGCCGCGCGACGACCGACGGGGTCAGGAAATTGGCCCGCAGGAAGCTGGCCAGCGCTTCGCCGATCCGGTCCTTGTTGCGCGGCACGATGGCGGTGTGCGGGATCGGAATCCCGAGTGGGTGGCGGAACAAGGCGGTGACCGCGAACCAGTCGGCGATGCCGCCGACCAGGCCGGCCTCGGCAAAGGCGCGGACGAAGCCCCAGGCGGGATGCTGATCGACCAGGCCGGTGGCGGCGATGAA
>JBFWUJ010000038.1:4603-17311 GCA_050247295.1 Sphingomonas sp.
TCCTCGCGCTGCTGGCCCGAGCGGGCACGCTCCACGCCGTCCGGCAGGTTCTGCAGGGTCGGCAACTGGGCGAGCACCGCGTCATAGTCGACGACGCCTTCGGCGAGGTCGGCGCCGATCAGCACGCGGCGCTCCTGATTGATCCGCTGAATGATCGAGGGGCCCGCGCCGAAGCTGATGTCGGCGACGACGCGCAGCGGCACCGAACTGCCGTTGGACATCGGCACCGGCATGTTCTCGATCGTCGACAGGCTGCGCCGCGAATTCTCGTTCAGAGTCACCCGGATCGGCACCTGTCGGTCGGACAGGGAGAAGCGGGCGCTCGCCTGGTCGATCTCGCCTTGCGTCGCGACGCGGATCGCCTGGCTCATCGCCGCGGTCGTGATGCCCATGTCCGCCATCAGATCGAGCCGCGGGCGGATCACGATTTCCGGCCGTCTCAGATCGCCGGCGATGCGCGGCGCGACCAGCTCCGAGCGGCGGCGCATGTCCTCGACGAGCGAGAGCGCGGCACGTTGCAGCCGGGCGGGATCGGAGCTGGTGAGCAGCACCGAAACGTCGCGGCCGCCGACCCTGTTCTGGTTGCGGAAGAACACCCGCGCATCGGCGATCTGCTGCAGCGCCGGCGCGACCTGACGGGTGAAGTCCGTGCTCGTCCGGTCGCGGCCGTTGCCGCGATCCCTGAGCGTCACGAAGATCGTGGCATTGCCGGGCCGGACCGATTCGAACACCGAAGCGGTATCGGATTGGCCGCGCAGCACTGCCGCGGCCCGATCGGCGACCACACGTGTCTGATCGAGCGTCACGCCCGGCGGCATTTCGACCGCCACCTGAACGGTGTCGTCATCGGTATTGGGCTGGAAGGTGAAGGGCAACGTGGCGAAGGCGAAGACCTGCAGCACGAAGCAGAGGAAGCCGATCCCCACCGTCTTCCAGCGATGGACCAGCGTCCAGCGCAGAACGTCGATATAGCGGTCCATCAGCCAGCCTTCGCCATGCTTGGCCTCGCCCTTGGCCTTCAGGAAATAGGCGGCGATCATCGGCGTGATCAGACGGGCGACGGCGAGACTGATCAGCACCGCGACGACGATCGTCAGACCGAAGCTGATGAAGAACTGGCCGATGATGCCGCTCATGAACGAGACGGGCAGGAACACGGCGACGATCGAGAAGGTCGTCGCGACCACCGGCAGGCCGATCTCGTCGGCCGCGTCGATCGATGCCTGATAGGCGGATTTGCCCATTCGCATATGTCTGACGATATTCTCGATCTCGACGATCGCATCGTCGACGAGCACACCCGCCACCAGACTCAATGACAGCAGCGTCACCATGTTGAGGCTGAAGTTCAGCAGATCCATGAACCAGAAGGCCGGAATCGCCGAAAGCGGGATAGCGATCGCCGAGATCAGCGTTGCCCGCCAGTCGCGAAGGAACAGGAAGACGACGACGACCGCGAGCAGGGCGCCTTCGACGAGCGCGCGCATCGAGCTGTGATACTGCATCTCGATATATTTGACTGGCGTGAAGAGCAGGTTGTAGCGGACCCGCGGGTCGTCGCGCGTCAGTTCGTCCATCGCCTGGCGAACGGCGTGATAGACGGTGACGTCGGAATAGCCTTTCGCTTTCTGCACCATGAAGCTGACCACCTGGCGGCCGTTCTGGATGCCGTAGGAGGTCTGCTCCGCCCATTGATCGCGGACCGTTGCCACAGCGTTCAGGCGGATGGTGCGGCCACCGCCGAGCGCGATCTGGGTCTCGCCCAGCTCGCGGGCCGTGACGGCGCTGCCGACGACACGGACCGATTGCTCGGAACCGGCGATTTCGGCACGCCCGCCGGCGGCGTTCAGGTTCATCGCGCGCAGCGTCGTATTGATTTGCGAGGCGGTGACGCCCTGCGCCTGCATCCGCGCCGGATCGAGCTCGACCCGGATCTCGCGGCTGACGCCGCCCATCCGGCTGACAACCGACACGCCCTCGATGCCCATCAGGCGGCGATTGAGCCGGTCGTCGATATACCAGCTCAGCTGCTCGACCGTCATCGAGGTGCTCTCGGCCGAGAAATAGCCGATCGGCTCCTCCGTGAAATCGACCCGGTTGACCTGGGGTTCGAGAATGCCATCGGGCAGGTCGCCGCGGATGCGGGCGATCGCGTCGCGCACGTCGGAGATCGCGCGCTCCTCAGGCGTGCCGATCTCGAAGCTGATGAAGGTGTTGCTGCTGCCTTCGCGGATTGTCGAGTTGATCTCGTTGACGCCGTTGATCGCGCGGACCGCCGCCTCGACGCGGCGGGTGATCTGGATCTCAAGCTCCGGCGGCGCGGCGCCGGGCTGGCTGATCGTGACGGTCGCCGCCGGCGCGCTGATGTCCGGATTGAGGTTCACGTCCATGCGCATGAAGGCGATCAGCCCCATGGCGAGCAGACCCGCGAACAGGACGAGCGGGATGACCGGGTTGCGGATCGCCCATGCCGAGATGTTACGCATCGTTCACCGACTCCCGTTCGATCGATCTCTTACCGCCGGGCGGCCGGCCGCGCCCGCTCGGGCCGGACGCGCTCGCCCGCGTTGAGGAAGGCGCCGGCCGATTCGACGACCCGCTCGTTCCCGTTCAGGCCGTTGGCGACGATCACACCGGTGTCGGTCACGCTGCCGACGCGCACGGTACGCCGCTCGACCGTATTGTTGGCGCCGACGACCATCACATATTGCCCGGCATCGTCGGTCAGAACCGCGGATTCCGGCAGCACGGGGGCGCTCACCGATCCGGACGTGAGCTGGACCGTGGCGAAGCCGCCCGGCCGCAGGTCGCGATTATAGGGGACGAGAACGCGCGCTTCGCCCTGCCGGTTGGTGGGATCGATGATCGGCGAAATTTGCCACACCGTGCCCTGATATCCCTGCTGGGAGCCGACCGGGGTGACGGTGGCGACCGCACCGACGCTCAGCCGCGCAAGATCGGTCTGCGGCAACCGGGCGCGCACCTCCATCTGGCCGCCTGCGGCAATCCGGAACACCCAGGGGGTTCCGGCGCTCACCACCTGACCCGCCTCGATGTTGCGGGCGAGCACCAGGCCGGCGGTCGGGGCGCGGATATCGAGCCGGCCGATCCGGGCGCGGGCACCGCCAAGGTTAGCCTGAGCGACGCGCACCCGCGCCGCAGCGGCGTCGCGGGTGGCCGTCAGGCGATCGATGTCGGCGCGCGAAACGAAGCCGCGCGGCAGCAGGCGCTGGGCGCGCTCGAGATTTGCCCGGGCCAGGTTGAGATCGGCCCGTGCGACGTCGATCTGCGCGGCGAGCTGGGAGGCCTCCTGGGCCTGGACCTGGCGGTCGATCACCGCCAGCGTCTGTCCCGCCGCGACCCACTGGCCGGGCTCGACCAGCACGCGGACGACCTGGCCGCCTTCGCCGGGGATGCCGACCGGCATGTCGCGCTGCGCCGCCAGCGATCCGGTCGCCGAAATCGTCGCCGCCACGTCCTGCCGTCCGGGAACGATCACAGTGACCGCCGGCAGGGACTGCCCCTGGCCGGCCTTGGGCGCCGCGGCCTTCTCGCCGCTGCCGCCGAACATGAACAGACCGGCGACGACAAGCGCCACCACGACGATCACCGCGATGATGATATTGCGCCGGCGCTTGCGCCGACGCTCGATCTCGTCCTCGTCGATCACGACGTCGTCGATCGCGTCGCGCTGCCACTTGGCCGTCTCGAAATTCATCGTCTTCATCGTCCCCACTCAAGCAGCGCGCCCGGGGCGCTTTTCGGTTCGCGCTGTATTATCCGAATACATCACCCCGAACAAGCGCAAATTGCGTGTCGGTCGCGGCGCGGTCGGTGGCGCTTTACAACCCTCGCGCGCGCTTTACCAATGGGCAAAGCGCCGCCCCTGCGGCCGACATAGGAAGGAGGGCGCCATGTCTCAATATCTGGTGGATTACGGCTGGCTCGGCTGGATCATCATCGGCCTGATCGCTGGCGCGATCGCCAAGGCGGTCGTTCCGGGGCGCGATCCCGGCGGCTGTCTGGTGACAATGCTGCTCGGCATCGGCGGCGCCGTCGTCGCCGGCTTCGTCGGCCAGCAGCTCGGCTGGTACAGCACCGGAGATTCGGCCGGCTTCATCGCGGCGATCGTCGGCGCGATCGGGATTTTGCTGGTCTACCGGCTGTTCACCAGCGTCCGCTGAGCGCAGCGTTCAGCGGACCCGCGGTCCGCCAAAGGGAAGCGGCGGCGGCGGCTTGCGGTCGCGGCGCGGCAGCTGCGCCTGATAGGCGACGCCGCAATGTTCGACGCAATAGGGAAAGCCTGGATTGGCCGCCCCGCCGCAGAAATGGAAGTCGGGCTCGCCCGGATGGCCGATCGGCCATTTGCAGATCCGCTCGTTGAGATCGAGCAAGCTGGTCTTGTCGGCAACTTCGGCGCTCGGCTTGGCTGGCACCAGCCGCCGTGGCGGCGCCGGCGGGATCGGCGCCTGCTGGTCGCTCGGGCCCTGGCGGATGAAGCCGCCGGGGCCGATCGAGCGGACGATCGGCTCGGCCGACCCGGCGGGGGCCGGCGGCCTGCTCGGCACGGCGGCCGCCGGCGCGGGCGCGGGCGCTGGCCGGTCCGGTGCCGGCTGGACGGCCGGCTGCGGTTGCGGCTTTGCCCGGGGCTCGGCCGCCCGCGCCGCGGCGGGCGCCTTGGCCTTGGCCTTTGCCGGGGCCTCGGTTTCCCCGGCCTTGACCGGAGACGGGCGGGCCTGGAGGCCGAGCCGGTGGGCCTTGCCGATCACCGCGTTGCGGGAGACGCCGCCAAGCTCCTCGGCGATGTGGCTCGCCGTCATTCCCTTGGTCCACAGCGCCTTCAGCCGCTCGATCCGTTCTTCCGTCCAGGACATGGCTTCATCCTTGCTTCACGGCTTGCCCTCATCGGCGTCCGCGCCTAGCGAGCGCGCCTGATGACCGACCAGCCTTCGAATTGGGTGCGGAGCGATCCCGGCGTCCCGATCATCCGGAACGTCAATTGGGGCGGCCTCGCGACTCTCTATGTGAAGGAGGTGCGCCGGTTCTTCAAGGTCCAGTTGCAGACGGTGTGGGCGCCGGCGATCACCACGCTGCTTTTTCTGATCATCTTCACGGTGGCGCTGGGCCGCGATGGGCGGATGGTCCAGCTCGGCACCGCCATGGTGCGTTTCGCCGATTTCCTCGCCCCCGGCCTGATCGTCATGGCGATGATCCAGAACGCTTTCGCCAACGCCTCCTTCTCGCTGCTGGTCGGCAAGATCCAGGGCACGATCGTCGATTATCTGATGCCGCCGCTGTCGAATGGCGAGCTGATTACCGGCCTGATCGGCGCCTCCGTCACCCGCGCCTTCCTCGTCGGCTTCGCGGTCTGGCTCGCGATGCTCGTCTGGCCTGGCGTCCATGTGGCGCCGCACCACCCGTGGGCGATCCTGTGGTTCGGGCTGATGGGCAGCATGATGCTCGGCTTCCTTGGCCTGCTCACCTCGATCTGGGCGGAAAAGTTCGATCACGCCGCGGCGGTCACCAATTTCGTCGTCGCCCCGCTCTCCTTGCTCTCCGGCACCTTCTATTCGATCGATTCGCTGTCCCCCGCCTTCCAGGCGGTCAGCCATGCCAATCCGTTTTTCTTCATCATTTCCGGCTTTCGCTACGGCTTTGTCGGCGAGGCCGATTCGCCGATCTTGTTCGGCGCGCTGCTTCTGCTGGCCATCAATGTGGCGCTTGGCATTGCCTGTTACGCGCTGCTGCGGAGCGGTTGGAAGCTGCGCGCGTAACGGTTCCGTCGGCCGCCTCTGCAGAAGCGCTCCCCGTCGATTTGTTCATACAACTCGCGACAATTATGAACGGATTCTGTCGGCCGCGTTCACCCGCAGCCCAGCCCGCCGGCAGTAAAACGGCCTCACAACACGCAGCAAGGAGGCATGTTATGCGTAAGATTCTCGTTTCCGTCGCCCTCGCGACCGCCACCATCGCCGCCGCCGTTCCGGCGGCTGCGGAGGCCCAGAGCCACGCCCGCTCGCCCTACCGGCCGCTTCTCGTGTCGCGGGCCGATGTCAACAATCTGGTGCGCGATCTGAACCGCGTCGATGCCGGCATCACCCGCTCGCTGCAGCGCCGCATCATCTCGCCGCGCGAGGCCTTCGGGCTGCGGCGCGAAGCGAACCAGGTCCGCGTCCGGCTCAATTGGGCGAGCCGCGGCGGGATCAACGGCCGGGAATTCGCGACCCTGCGGGGTCAGGTCAATCGGCTTGAAATGCGCCTGCGGATGGAGCGGCGCGATCGCGATGGCCGACGCGGCTAGGCTGTGACCCACGGGGCGGCGTTCGTTGACGCCGCCCCACCCTAAATCCTATAGCGACTGGGCAAGGCGGTCTCGCAAGAGGCCGCCTTTCCTCTGTGCTCGCGAAGGACCTCAGGATGACCATCACGCCGCTCATGCCCGTTTACCCGCGCTCGCCGGTGCGGCCGGTGCGAGGCGAAGGGGTCTATCTCCATGGCGAGGGCGGCGAGACCTATCTCGATTTCGCCAGCGGCATCGCGGTCAATCTGCTGGGTCACGGCCATCCGGTGCTGACCAGGGCGATTCAGGAGCAGGCGGCGACCCTGATCCACGTCTCCAACCTCTACGGCTCGCCGCAGGGCGAGGCTTATGCCCAGCGCCTCTGCGACCTCACTTTCGCCGACACCGTCTTCCTGACCAATTCAGGCGCCGAGGCGGTCGAATGCGCGATCAAGACGGCGCGTCGCTACCACCATCATCACGGCCGCCCCGAAAAGCACGAGCTGATCACCTTCAGCAGCGCCTTTCACGGCCGCACCCTCGGCACGATCAGCGCCACCAATCAGGAAAAGCTGCGCGACGGTTTCGCCCCGCTGCTGCCCGGATTCAAGGTCGTCGAGTTCGACGATCTGGAGGCAGCGAAGGCGGCGATGGGCGCGCATACGGCCGGCTTCCTGGTCGAACCGATCCAGGGGGAAGGCGGTATTCGACCGGCCAGCGACGCCTTCATGAAGGGCCTGCGGGCGCTCTGCGACGAGCATGATCTGATGCTGGTCCTCGACGAGGTACAGTGCGGCTTCGCGCGCACCGGCAAGCTGTTCGCTCACGAACATTACGGGATCACACCCGATGTGATGGCGTCGGCAAAGGGGATTGGCGGCGGCTTCCCGATGGGCGCCTGCCTCGCCACCGAGAAAGCGGCGGCGGGCATGGTCGTCGGCACTCACGGCTCCACTTATGGCGGCAATCCGCTCGCCTGCGCCGCCGGCCAGGCGGTGCTGGATGTCGTCGCGAATGACGAATTCCTCGCCCATGTCACCCGCATGGGTGAGCGCCTGCGCGGCGCGCTGGAGCAGATGATTCCCAATCACGATCATCTGTTCGAAGGCGTGCGCGGCAAGGGGCTGATCCTCGGGCTCAAGATGAAAAGCGACAGCCGCGCCTTCGTGACCTACCTGCGCGAACACGGCCTGCTCACCGTCGCGGCGGGCGATAATGTGATGCGCGTCCTGCCGCCGCTGGTCATCGAGGACGCGCATGTGACGGAGTTCGTCGAGAAGCTCTCCGCCGCGGCACGCGCCTACGAGGTCCCGCAGGCGGCTTGACCGGGCGGCGATCGTCGCCACATTCGCGGCATGGCTTCACGCTCCGTTCCTGGCGCCGCGTCGATCGACGCGGCGATCGGCTTTTCCCTGCCGGCCCGTCATGCGCGGGGGCGGCTGGTGCGGCTTGGGCCGGTGCTCGACAAGATCCTTTCCGCTCATGCCTATCCGGCGCCGATCGCGCGGCTGCTTGCCGAAGCGCTGACCGTCACCGCTTTGCTCGGCGCGATGCTGAAGGACGCGGCCGGCCAGCTCACGCTGCAGGCTCAGACCGAGGCCGGGATCGTCGACCTGCTGGTCTGCGACTATAAGGACGGCGAGCTGCGCGGCTATGTCCGCTTCGATACCGATCGGCAGGCCGAAGCGGCGGCCTTGCCCTCGCTCTTCGCCTTGTTCGGCAAGGGCTATCTGGCGATCACTTTCGACCAGGCCGTGCCCGGCGCCGACAGGACCGAGCGCTATCAAGGGATCGTCCCGCTGGAAGGCGGCAGCCTCGGCGAAGCGGTGGAGCATTATTTCGTTCAGTCTGAGCAGATTCCGAGCCTCGTGCGGGTCGCGATCGACGATGCCGGCCATGTCGCCGGCGGCCTGCTCCTCCAGCATCTGCCGGAGGGCGAGGAAGGCCGTGAGCGGCTGCATGTCCGGCTCGATCATCCGGAGTGGAATCATGCCCGGATCCTCGCCGAGACGGTGAAGGCGGGGGAATTGACCGATCCGTCGCTCGGCCTGGACGATCTGCTCTGGCGGCTGTTCCACGAGGAAGAGGAAGTGCGGGTGCTCGCCCATGTCCCGCTCGCCAAAGGCTGCCGCTGCGATCCCGAGCATGTCCGCTCCGTGCTGGCCCGGTTCGCGCCGGAGGAGCGGGCGGCGATGGTGGACGACGATGGGCTGATCCGGGTCGATTGCGAATTCTGCTCGCGCGCCTTCCCGATCGCTCCGGCCGAACTCGAACAGCGTTAACGCGGTCTTTACCATCCGCGATTATTACGGGGACGTGTCTTTCTTGGGCACGCTTTCCTCCCTAGCAGGCTTACCAGCCTGAACTGGGCCGCCCCTCGAAAGAAGGGCGGCCCATTCTTTGTTGCGGCCAGGCGCCGGGGACGATAGCCGCCGGCCATGTCCGCGCCGCCCGCCGTCGTCCTGCTTTCCGGAGGCCTCGATTCGATGGTCACCGCCGGCCTTGCGCGGGAGGCGGGTCATCGGTTGCTGGCGCTCACCGTCGACTACAATCAGCGCCACCGGGTCGAACTGGATGCGGCGCGAAGGATCGCCGCGATGCTGGAGGTCGATCGCCACATCGTCCTGCCGCTCGATCTCACCGGCTTCGGCGGCTCGGCCCTCACCGCCGATATCGCGGTGCCCAAGGACGGCGTTCAGCCCGGCATCCCGGTCACCTACGTTCCCGCCCGCAACAGCATCTTCCTCGCCCTGTGCCTCGGCTGGGCGGAGGCGGCCGGGGCGCGCGATCTTCATATCGGCATCAACGCGCTCGATTATTCCGGCTACCCGGATTGCCGCCCGGCCTTTGTCGAGGCGTTCGAGACGATGGCGAATCTCGCCACCAAGGCGGGGGTGGAGGGCGATCGCTTTCGCGTCCGCACGCCGCTGATCGCGATGACCAAGGCGCAGATCGTGCGCGAGGCGGCGCGGCTCGGCCTCGATGCCGGAATCAGCTGGTCCTGTTACGATCCAACGGCGGATCTGCGGCATTGCGGCCTGTGCGATTCCTGCCGCCTTCGGGCCCGCGGATTCGCCGAGTCCGGGCTTGCCGATCCCACCGATTATGCGGTCCGCGCCTGAGGCCTTAGCGGCCTTCGCACTCCCGCCGCTCGCGCCCGCTCAACCCATCGCAACTCAGTCTCAATGGCGCCAGCGGCACCGGCATGCGGGTGAACAGATAGGCGTCGTGGACCGGAATCAGGCTGCTGCGCAGCTCGCGCATCCGTGCCTGGGCGGTGGCGAAGAACTGGCCCTTCGGCCGCGCCAGCACATCCTTGCCGATTCGCGACGCGGTCTGGCAGAATCCGAGCTGCGCCTGCAGCGTGGAGAAATTATTGTAGGTCTGGGTCGAATAATCGTCGAAGCGCCGCGGCCCGTTCCGTGCGCCGTGGACGCGCCGGAAATAGCCTTCCAGCACGCTATAGGCTGCCGCCAGCTCGCGCGAATGATGAGCCAGGATCGCGTTGTAATTGTCGACGGTGCGCAGATAGGGCGAGAACTGGCACTGCAGCGCCGCGACATTGAGACCGGACCGCAGGTTCCAGACGAGGCTTGCCCTCGATTCCGCCGGTGTCGCGCCGGGCAGCGGCACTCCCACCAGAGGATCGCCCGGCTCGATCGGCGCGGTCGGATAGGTTGTCGGATAGAGCAGCACCTGGGCGTTCCCGGCCGTCGCCGCGAAAGCCGTCAGGATGATGATTGAACGCGCCGCCTTGCGCGCCAGTCCGGCACAATCGATCATTCACCCCTCCCGGGCGTGCTTGTCTGAGCAGTCGTAGCGGCGGGCGGAGCCGTTCCATAGCCGCGGCGGCGAAGTCCGTCGCGCCCCGGCCACGGCTCGTCCGCGCCGCACTACATGCCCGAGACGTTGCTCTGGACGGTCGTGCCGCCCGTATCGCCACCGTCGGTTTCGCCGAGCGGCGGCGTCTCGACGGTGTTGGTCATGTTCGCGTCTGGCGGCGCGATGCTCGCATTGGTCGCCGATTCCATCGCGCTCGCATCGTTCATCGGCATCGTCATGTCGTTCGCGATGCCGACCTCGTTGGTCGCATTTGCGGTCGTCGCGGCCTGCTGGCTGCAGCCAGTGGCGAGCAGGGCGCAGCCGATCAGGCCGAGCGTGGAAATGGTAACGCGCATTCTTCCCTCCCTTGGATCCGTCGGCGCATTATTGCCGGGACGGCCGCTCGCGCAACCCCGCCAAAAAGAAAGGCCGCCGGTTTCCCGGCGGCCTTTCGGTTCGAACCGACGGTTCGACGCGGCTTACATGCCGTTGGTCGTCGTCGTCGTGTTGGTCGTGGTGGTGGTCATGTTCATGTCGGCCGGCGGCATCGCGTTCATGTCGCCCATGTTGGTGTCCATGCCCATGTCCATGGCATTGGCGTCCATCATCATGTCGTTGCCGAGCTCGGTCGTCGTCGTGTTGGTCGTGGTGGTGTTGGTGGTGGTGCTGCCGCACGCCGCGAGGGTCAGAGCCGCGCCCGCCATCGTGATGGTGAGAAGATTACGCATTTGAAGGTCTCCCTAGGATTGGTGATTTGGTGGGTAGGCCCCCTTTATGTCCAAATCGACCCGGACTCTTATACGGAAAGATTACAGCCCTCAACCCTTCCGCGCGCCGCCCCCCAGCATCGCGAGGAAGCCATTGAATCCGTTGGCAAGCGCCCGGTCCATGGCGGCAAGATTCGCGGCCCGTCCCAGCGCCTTGAGGCTGGTCACCGGATAATCGGCGATGCCGCAGGGGACGATGCCGGAATAATCGCCCAGCGCCGGCGCGACGTTGATCGCCAGGCCGTGCATGGTCACCCAGCGGCGCACCCGCACGCCGATCGCGCCGATTTTCGCCTCCGTCCCGTTCTGATCCACCCAGATGCCGATCCGCCCGGCTGCGCGCCGCGCCTCGATATCGAATGTCGCCAGCGCGTCGATCGCCCATTGCTCCAGGGAATGGACATAATGCCTGAGGTCGCGGCCGCGGCGGTCGAGATCGAGCATCAGATAGACCACGCGCTGCCCCGGCCCGTGATAGGTGTAACGGCCGCCGCGCCCGGCGGCATAGACGGGAAAGCCCTGCGGGTTGAGCAGCTCGGCCGGATCGGCGCTCGTCCCGGCGGTGTACAGCGGCGGATGCTCCAGCAGCCAGACGAGCTCGCCTGCGGTGCCGGCCCGGATCGCTGCGGCCCGCGCCTCCATCTCCGCGAGCGCCGCCGGATAAGGGATGAGCGTATCGCTCACCCGCCATTCGATGTTGCCGGCGGCCGGCACGGGCAGATCCGCCACGGGGTGCGTTGCGCCCATCATCACGCTCGCATAAACGCCGCGCCGGTAACGCGCCAGTAAAGGAAAAGCGCATGGCTGGCCTGTCGATCACCAATGCATGGAACGAGACGATGGTCTTCATGGGCCGCGAGGCGCGGTTGGTCCTGCCGGTGGGCTTCATGCTCATCGCGTTGCCCGGCGCGCTGTTGCAGGCAGCGATGCCGGTGACCCCGCCCAATCAGCTGCCGGAGGCCGGCCTCTGGCTGGCGCTGGTACCGGTGGCGATCGCCGCGACGCTGATCGGCAATCTTGCCATCTCGCTGCTCGCGCTACGGCCCGGCACCAGCGTCGGCGAGGCGATTCAGCATGGCGCGCGGCGCTTTCTGGTGGTGTTCGCCGCCGCCCTGCTGGTCGGCCTGGCGTCGATGCTGGCGCTGCTTCCGGTCTTCATCCTCGCGGGCGGCGCTGCGATGGCGACGGGCAATCCGGGGGTGGCGGCGATTCCCGTGCTGCTGGCCTTGCCGCTGCTCGCCTTTCTCTGGGTCCGGCTGTTGATGCTGAACCCCATCGGTGCGGCCGAGCCGATCGGGCCGGTGGCGATCCTGCAGCGCAGCTGGACGCTGACCCGGGGCCATTTCTGGCGGCTGTTCGGCTTTCTCGTCTTGCTGCTGCTGGTCGCGATCGTCGCATCCGGGGCGATCGCCGCGATCGGCGGCATCTTCGTCGTGCTGCTTGCCGGCCCGCCTGTTCCCGGTTCGCTGTCCTTTTATCTGGTGCTGATCCTGTCGACCCTGGTGCAGGCTGTGCTCAGCAGCGTTTTCGCGGTGACGATCGCGCGCATCTACCTGCAGCTCGTGCCGCCTGATCGCAGCCCGGTCTTCACCTGATCAGCGGCACCTGCGGCGCGATATCCTCCGGCAGCAGGCCGGCGAGACGCGGATCGGGAAAGCTCTCGAACGCCCGCCGCACCGCGGCGAAGCCGGCCCGCAAATAGGCCGGCAAGGCGGCAGGATGATCCAGGCTGCAGGTATGGACGGTCACGCGCCGGACATCGTCTTGCCACGCTTGCGCCAGCGCCTCCGCGAACAGCCAGCGGCCATGGCCCTGCCCGGCGCGTTCGGGCGTCAGCGC
>JBFWUJ010000038.1:17411-18859 GCA_050247295.1 Sphingomonas sp.
TCGAGAAAGGCCTCGCCCACGTCGCGCGTGAAAGCGAAATTCTCTTCGAAGGTGACGCCTTCTCCCGGCGCGGCGCATTCCAGATGGTCGTAGAAGATGCCGCCGACACCGCGATGCACGTCCCGGTGCGGCAGATAGAAATAGTCCTCCGCCCATTTCGAAAAGCGGCCGTAATAGGTCTGGTCGTGGGCGGCGCAGGCGGCGCGCAGGCGGGCGTGGAAATCGGCCGTATCCTCGTCATAGGGAATGGGAGGGTTGAGATCGGCGCCGCCGCCGAACCAGCGCCGCGTCGTGCACAGGAAGCGGGTGTTCATGTGCACGGCCGGCACCCGCGGATTGGCCATATGGGCGACCAGGCTGATGCCGGTGGCGAAGAAGCGCGGATCCTCGCCGGCGCCATGGATGGTTGCCGCGAATTCCGGGCTGAAGCGGCCGCCGACCGTGGAGACGTTGACCCCGACCTTCTCGAACACCGTGCCCTTCATCACGCCGCGCACGCCCCCGCCGCCGGGCGAGCCGTCCGGGTCGGGGCGATCCCACTCGATATAGGCGAAGCCGGCGTCGCTGCCGGCTTCGCGCTCGATCGCCTCGAATTCGGCGCAGATCCGGTCGCGCAGGCTCTCGAACCAGTCGCGCGCCGCCTGTTGCTGATCGTCGAGCTCAAGCATTTGCATCACCTCCGGCAGGGACGCCGGTGCCCAAGGATGACGCCGCTGGCAACAGGCGGTGTGCGCGTCAGCCGCCGAATGCCTCCGCCGCGGCCTGGACCAGCCGATCGACTGCGTCGGCGGGCAAGGCCGCGGGAGCGATCACGGTGATCACCCGGCCCCTGGTCAGCACGGCGCCCAGATGCAGGCTGGAGCCGGAGATGCGCATCGCCCTTTGCCCGGCCTGGATGGTCCCCTCCTGCGCCCCGGGCGCCATCGAGCGGTTCGTCCGCATGACATAGTCGAAACCGGCCTCGCCCTCGTTGCCGGCGAGGTCATCGACGGGGCGCATATAGGCGACGGTGATGTTGGTCGTGCTGCCACCGGCCGAATAGGTGTAGCTGCACTGTGGCGTCGAGGCGGTTGAGGGCGCGGCCGCGGTGACCGTCTGGCCGATGGCGCCGCCGACGGCGGAAGCGCTGAGTCCATCGCAGATCTGCTGCGCGGTGAGCTGCCCCAGCGGCGGGCCGGCTGGTGCCGCCGCCGCGCTTTGCGGGGCGTTCGCATTCGCCGAGGCATTGCCGTCGCCGCCGGCGCAACCACCAAGTGCGGCGAGCATCGCCGCCGAAAAAAGCGCCGTCGCGCTGTTCGATCTCATCATGTCGGCCCCTCCCGATGCAAATCCGGATCGTAGCCCGGGACGTTCCTTCCGGACACCCTTGATCGCGGTCCCGAATTCCCGATGGGCTTGAAGTTCATCCGGGGGATTGATTCGAAGACCAGCCGCCGGTCTGCCTGAGC
>JBFWUJ010000039.1:0-18673 GCA_050247295.1 Sphingomonas sp.
CCTGCCCGCCCCAGTCGAGCGCGATCGCTTCGATTCCTGCAGCACGCAGAATCGTGTCGTTGCCCAGGCTGGTGACGATCAGTGGACGGTCCCGGCTCCAGAGACGGCGCAGGGTCTCGAGATCCAGATGGTCGTAATGATTGTGGCTGATCAGCACGAGATCGATGCGCGGCAGATCTGCAAAGGCGATGCCCGGCGCGGCGACCCGCCGCGGCCCGATTCCGAACGGCCCCGCCCGATCGCTCCAGATCGGATCGGTGAGGATGTTGATCCCGGCCGTCTGGATGAGGAAGCTCGCATGGCCAATCCATGTCGCCACCATGGCCTCTCCCGCGACCCGCGCCGCCGGCCTAGTCGACGTCACCGCTACCGCTGCCGGCCAGGGCGGCCGATCGTCGCCGGCGAGGAAGCGGCCGACGAGACCGCCCCGGCCTGGCAGCGGTGCCCTTGGCGCCACGGTCGCGTCCAGATCGGGATTGAAGAAATGACGGCCGTCGAAATGTCCGCTGACCGGCCCCTCATAATAGATGCGGTCGAGGAAGGGCGGGACGATCGTCGGCGCGAAGCACAGGCCGACGGCCCCGAACAGGATGACGATACCCAGCTGACGCAGCGCGGTTCGCATGTTCGCGCCCATAGCGGAGCGCGGCGAATCAGCGAATGGCGAAACCCGGCGGGGCGCGATTCTCCATATGCTCCTGATGATACATGTCGAAGACCAGGCGACGGGTGGTGCCGCCGCAGGAGACGCCATAAGCGGCGGTGACAGCTCCGAAGCCACCCATGCCGGCCTCGCTGCGGGCACCGATCCGCAAGGGGGTCCCGTCGGCGCAGGCAAGGCGCGCAAGATAGGCGCGCTCGCCTTCCGGACCGCCAACCCGGACCGGATTTTCCACGGTGCCGAGCGGATAGGCATCGGCAGCGGCGATGAGACGCGCCATTTCCTGCTGCGGATTCTCCTGGTTCATGCCCTGGAACAGCGCCTCCGGCGTCTGGGTCCGCTGCCCCAGGCCGGGCTGGGTCGGCGTCTGCTGGGACGCAACGGGCGCAGAAATAGCGAACAGGCACAAAGCGATAGGAACGAAACGCATCGGCATTCTCCGGGAGGGGCCGGTCGCTTTAGGCCGGAGCGCGGCGCCGGCGCAAGCGGGCGCCGCGCCGTTCACCCTGAGTCAAAGCGCTCCCGCCGAGTGACCGCCTCGACAAACCGCCATTGCTCCCCCAGAAAGCCGCATGATCTTCCTTCGCGCGCTGCTGCTCGCATTTTCCCTCGCCATTGCCGCCCCGCTTGCCGCCCAGAGCGGCGATGCGGACTGGTTCTATCGCGATTCAGACATCGCCCGCGATTCCGCCTGGCGGTTCGGGACGCTGCCCAATGGCCTGCGCTACGCGGTGCGCCGCAATCCGCTTCCGGCGGGCCAGGTCTCGATCCGCATCCGGATCGACGCCGGCGCACTGCATGAAGAAGCGAACGAACGCGGCTGGGCCCATTTTGTCGAGCATATGCTGTTTCGGGGCACCCGGAATTTCCCCGACCGGCAGGCGCGGCAGGTCTGGCAGCAACTGGGCGCCAGCTTCGGCAGCGACACCAACGCCACCACCGACGCGACCGAGACCGTCTATCAACTCGATCTGCCGCACGCTGATCGAGCAAGCCTCGACACCAGCCTCAACGTGCTCGCGGAAATGATGACGAGCGCCCGCTTCGATCCCGCGGCGGTCTCCGCCGAACGGCCGGTCATTCTCGCCGAGAAGGAGCGCCGGCCCGAGCTGACCCAGCGTTTCCTCGATCTGAGCATGCCGCTCACCTATGCGGGCCTTCGCTTCGCCGAGCGCGACCCGATCGGCACCGACGCGACCTTGAACGGCGCTACGGCCGAAGGGCTCGCGGCCTTCTACCGGCGCTGGTATCGGCCGGAACGGGCAAGCATCGTGATGGTCGGCGATGCCGATCCGGCACTGATGGCAGAGCTGATCCGCACCCGCTTCGGCGGCTGGACATCGGCGGGGACGGCCCCATCCGATCCCGATTACGGCCGCCCGGCAGAACCCGCGCAGCCGGTCGCCGGGCTCGCTTATCCCGGCGTTCCTGTGAGCGCGACCGCCACCTGGGTCCGGCCCTACGATCCAATCCCGCACACGATGGCGCGCGAGCGGGCCTATCTGGAAGAGATGCTGGCGGCGCGGATCATCAACCGCCGGCTGGAGGCGCATGCGCGCGGGCAATCGGCCTTTATCGCCGCCTCGGTCGGCTCCACCCGCCGGCGAGCGATCGCCAATATGACGAGCCTCGCGGTTACTGCGCGCGACGGCCGCTGGCGCGAAGCACTTACCGAGGCGTTCGCCATCGTCGGCGACGCCCTGCGGGCACCGCCCAGCGCAATCGAGATCGATCGCGAGATTCGCAACCTGCGAACAAGCGCGACAGCGGCGGTGCAGGGCGAAGCGACGACCCTGTCTCAGGTCCATGCCGACCGCCTTACGAACGCCATCGACAATCGTGGCGTCGTCGCCACCGCCCAGACGGTACTCGATAATTTCGAACGAAACGCACGCGAGATGACGCCGGAGCGGATCGGATCGGCGATGCAGGCGCTGTTTGCCGGTTCAGGGCCTCGCCTGCTGGTAACCTCTCCCGAAGCAATTCCGGGCGGCGATACGGCGCTGGCCGAAGCACTGGCGGCCGCGCGCGCCGCTGCGCCGGCAACCCGCGCCGGCGAGCGGCAGGTAAGTTTCGACGATTTGCCGGAACAGGCCCGGCCGGGTCGCGAGATTTCGCGGCAGCGGATCGAGGATCTGGACGTCACCATCGTCCGGTTCGCGAACGGTTCGACGCTGACGTTCAAGCGCACCGAATATGATCGCGGCGCCGTGTTCGTTCAGCTTCGCTTCGGTTCCGGAATCGCCGGCCTGGCACCGGATCGTCCGTCGCTCGGCTGGATGAGCCCGCTGATCGCACCGTCGGGGCTGGCCGGCCTCGATCTAGACGGCATGGAACGGCTCCTCACCGGGCGGCGGATCGCTCTCACCTTCGGAATCGACGAGGATGCGTTCACTCTCACTGGCCAGACCAGCGTCACCGATCTGCCCGATCAGCTCCGACTGCTCACGACGAAGCTCACCCATCCCCGCTGGGACGCCCAATTGCTGGCTCGTTTCCGCGCCAACGCGCTCGACGGCTACGATCTCCAATTCTCCTCCGCCACCGCGCGCGCCAGCCGGGAGTTGAGCGGGGTGATCCGGCCCGGCGACATGCGGTGGCGGCCAGTCGAGCGGGCGGATATCGAGGCGGCGAACGTCGACGCGTTCCGACGCTTCTACGCGCCCCTGCTCGGCAGCCGACCGGTGCATGCGATCATCGTGGGCGATATCGATCTCGACGCGGCGATCGAGGCGGTCCGGCATACGGTCGGCGCACTGCCCAGAGGACGGGCCGCAACGCCGATCCGCCCGCCACGTCCGCCCGCACCCAATCCCGAGCCCGTCCGTTTCACCCACAATGGCGATCCCAATCAGGCCTATGCAATGATCGGCTGGACCGCGCTGGGCGGCCGCGATCGCACCCGTGAGCGGCGGGCGCTGAGCCTCGCCGCCAATATGTTCCAGACCCGTCTTTTCGACCGGCTGCGCGAAGAAGAAGGGGCGACCTATTCTCCGAACGCGGCCTATCTCGGCGCCGAAAGCTTTCCGGACTGGGGCATCTTCTTCGCCGCCGCTGAAATCAGGCCCGAACGCGCCGAAACATTCTTTCGGGTGGCGCGCGAGATTATCGCCGATCTTGCCACCAATCCGGCCCAGCCGGACGAGTTCGCGCGAGCCCAGAATCCAGTGCTCAGCGGCATCGAGCGGCGGCTCGCGACCAATGCTTATTGGCTGCAGGCGCTGGAGAACTGGATCAGCGACGCGCGTGACATCGAGAATGTCCGGAACTATCTCTCCGACTATCGCGCGCTGACACCCGAGGACGTGCGCCGCGCTGTCGCCACCTGGGTGACCGAGCAAGGCGACTGGTCGATGCTCGTCGTTCCGGCTAGGGAGCAGGCCGCGACACGCGAATAATGGCCGACGGCATCGCCTCGATCGCCGCGCCACCGGCGCAGCAACCCCCCGCCCCGACCGGCGCGAACCCGTTTCGGCTGCATGGGCGGCCGTTCTTCGAGGACAAGAACCGCGCCTTCTGGACCCTGCAGACGCTCGGCTGGGCCGGCTATTTCGTGCTGCGGACCCTGTCCGGCATCGCCAATGCGATGGGCTGGAGCTACATCCTCCACACCCTGCTGCTCACCGCGACCGGCTATTCGATCACGCTGCTGATGGCCGCGGCCTATCGCCGGCTCATCCAGATGCGGGAAATCTACACCTGGCTCGGATCGATCCTGATCGTGATCGGCGCAGCGGCGATCTTTTCGGCGATCGAAACTTGGAGCGTCGCCACCTTCATACAGCCGGGAACCCGGCCGGAGGGCATTCGCTTCCTCGGCGCGATCTTGCTCACCGTCTCCCTGCTGCTCGCCTGGTCGGCACTCTATTACAGCATCAATTTCTACATCATCCTGGAAGAGCAGAGCGATCGGCTGCTGCGGCTGGAGGCCCAGGCGTCGAACGCCCAGCTGGCGATGCTGCGCTACCAGCTCAATCCGCATTTCCTGTTCAACACCTTGAATTCGATTTCCACGCTGGTGCTGTTGAAGCAGACGGACCGGGCGAATGCGATGCTGTCCCGGCTGTCCTCATTCCTGCGCTACACCCTGGTCAACGAGCCGACGGGAATGGTGACGATCGCCCAGGAGGTCGAAACCCTGAAATTGTACCTCGAGATCGAGAAGATGCGCTTCGAAGACCGCCTGCGGGCCCATTTCGAGATCGATCCGAACAGCGCCCGGGCGCTGCTGCCATCGTTGCTGCTGCAGCCGCTGATCGAAAACGCCATCAAATATGCGGTGACGCCGCAGGAAGAAGGCGCCGATATCAACGTCGAGGTGCGCCGGCAGGGCGGCCGGGTGATCGTCAACGTCGTCGATAGCGGGCCGGGCGCTGACGCCCAATATGCCGTGCGCGCAGCCCAATCGACCGGTGTCGGTCTGGCGAACATTCGCGACCGTCTGGCGCAGGCCTATGGCGACAATCAACGGTTCGAGACACATTCGGAACCGACAGGGGGGTTCCGCGTGGTCATCGAGATACCATATCAGATCGAAATCGAGGAGCGTTGAATGCCCATCCGCACCATTCTGGTGGACGACGAACCCCTGGCCATCCAGGGGCTGCAGCTCCGCCTGGAGCCCTTTGACGATATCGAGATCGTCGACACCTGCTCGAACGGACGCGAGGCGATCCGTTCGATCAAGACCCATAAGCCCGATCTCGTCTTTCTGGATATCCAGATGCCGGGATTCGACGGCTTTTCGGTCATCCAGGGCCTGATGGAGGTCGAGCCGCCGCTTTTCGTCTTCGTCACCGCCTATGTCGACCATGCGTTGCGCGCGTTCGAGGCGGAGGCGGTCGATTATCTGATGAAACCGGTCGAGGATGCCCGTCTTGCCGACACGCTGGAGCGGGTTCGCCAGCGGCTGGCCGAAAAGCGCGGCGTAGAGGAAGCGAGCGCGCTCAAGGAAGTGCTCGCCGAAGTGGCTCCGCAGGCGATGGAGGAGCACGAGGCGGCGGCCGACGGCGGCGATCTCAGCGCCAACCGATACGAGCGGATGATCAACATCAAGGACCGGGGCCAGATTTTCCGGGTCGACGTCGATACGATCGAGCAGGTCGAAGCGGCCGGCGATTATATGTGCATCAAGACCGCCGACAACACGCTCATCCTGCGCGAAACGATGAAGGATCTGGAAAAGCGCCTTGACCCGCGCCGCTTCCAGCGGGTCCATCGCTCGACGATCGTCAACCTGGATCAGGTTCGTCAGGTGAAGCCACACACGAATGGCGAATGCTTCCTGGTGCTGGGCAGCGGCCAGCAGGTCAAGGTCTCGCGCTCCTATCGCGACGTCGTGGCGCGCTTCGTTCACTGATCCATGTTGACCGCAGGAAGCGGTAGGAACGGCAACGTCGCCTGCGCTACAGCCGCGCCATGACGCAGGCCGGGAAATATGCAACCTTCGCCGCGCTCCATGTGCCGGGCGATCCGCTTGTCCTGTTCAACATCTGGGACGCCGGAAGCGCGAAAGCGGTAGCGAAGGCGGGGGCCAAGGCGATCGCGACGGGGAGCGCATCGGTCGCCGCGGCGCAGGGCTTTACCGACGCGGAAGGGCTGCCAGTCGGGCTGGCGCTTGCCAATGCGGCGCTGATCGCGGGAATGGCGGACCTCCCGGTCACGATTGATTTCGAGGGCGGTTATGCGGTCTCGCCGGAGGGGGTGGCGGCGAACATGAAGCGGCTGATGGCGACCGGTGCGATCGGCTGTAATTTCGAGGATCAGGTGATCGGCGGCGAGGGGCTGTACGCAGCCGGCGCCCAAGCCGCGCGGATCCGGGCGGCGCGCGAAGCCGTGGGGGTGAACTTCTTCATCAATGCGCGCACGGATATCTTCCTGAAGGCGAAGGCCGGGACGCATGACGCGGCGAAGGTCGATGCGGCGATCGAGCGGGCGAAGGCCTATGCGGACGCTGGCGCGAACGGCTTCTTCGCCCCCGGCCTGGCCGATCTGGCGCTGCTGGAGCGGCTCTGCAGGGCGGCCCCGCTCCCGGTCAACTTCATGGCCTGGCCGGGATCGCCGGCTCGGGAGGACGTCGCCGGGGCCGGTGTCGCGCGGGTGAGCCACGGTCCTTTCCCGCACAAGTCGGCGATGAACGCGCTGGAAGAAGCGGCAAGGGCGGCCTTCGCGGGCGCATAGACTCGCGCTCAACGTCGACCTAGCGTTCGAGGCCATGGCCGGCTTCGTGCCCCGCTTCGCCGATCGGGAAACGGAAAGCGCCTTTCTCAGCGCAGAGCGGACCCGACGCGCCCGCGCGATCAAGGCGCTGATCGTTATCGCGGTGCTCACCCTCGTCTCTTACATCGTGCTGAATCCGCTCCATTTTCCGGCTGCCGGAGCGCAGCGTTATGTCGCGGCCGCTGCGACCCTGATCGGGCTGATGGCCGGGCTGTTCCTGCTGACCGGCACCGAATTCTATCGCGCGACGCCGTTCGTCGATCTGCCGATCTTCATCTTGATGGCTGTTGCCATGGGTTGGCTGGCTCGCGTCCTCGCCGATCTTGCCGCCTATACGGGCTTTCCTCCGCACCTGATGATCATGGTGCAATTGGCGATCCTGATGGTGTTCGCCAGCGTCGGCTTCGCCGCCACGTTCAGGCTTTTCCTCGTCTGGGCCACCGCGCTGCTGGCGCTGTTCGCCACGTGGCTGATGCTGTCGGCGGAGGTCCCGGAATTCGCCCGCATCTATACGCTCAGCAACTTCAGCACCTTCTGGATCTTCGCCGTCTACTTCAACTGGGACATGGAGCGTCGCGCGCGCGACGTTTTCGCGGCCAACCTCGCCCTCGACGCCGAAAAGGCGAAGACCGAAGCGTTGCTCTACAATGTATTGCCGCAGGAGGTGGCGGCACGGTTGAAGGCCGGAGACGCGGTGGCCGACGCCTTTACCGACGTTACCGTGGTTTTCGTCGATCTGGTCGGCTTCTCGCGGATCGCCAAGAGGATGTCTCCCGGTCACCTGGTCCAGCTGCTCAACACCTATTTCTCCGCCGGCGACCGTTGCAGCGAGCGGCACGGACTCGAGAAGGTGAAGACGATCGGCGACGCCTATCTTGCGGTCGCCGGCGGCATGGCCTCGTCAGGAACGGGCCCTCATGCGGCGATCGCCTTCGCCCGCGATCTCGTCAGCAACCTGAAGGCACTGGGGCGGGAAAGCGGGATCGAGTTGCAGGCGCGTGTCGGCCTGCATGTCGGCCCGGTGGTCGGCGGGGTCATCGGCAGCCGCAGGCTGGCCTACGATTATTGGGGCGACACGATGAACGTCGCCAGCCGGCTGCAAAGCGTCGCGGCGCCGAACGGCATCGCCGTATCGGAAGCCGCGTGGCTGCAGCTCGGCGGCATGCTGACCGGCGAGACCAGAACGGTCGTTCTGAAGGGCATCGGCGAGACCGAAGTCTATGTCGCGCCGCTGGATTAGCCCGAACCGCCCCGGCCGAAGCTGAAGAAGCCGCTGCTCGACGCCGATTTGAGCACCGTGCGGCGAAACAGGCGGGATGAGAAGCGGATGATCAGCGCGACCCACAGCGCCTGCCAGGCGAGGGCCAGCAAATGCGGCCAGAGCGTGTCCGATTCCGCCGCCATCGCGATCATGGTCATCGGCGAACTGAAAGGAAAGATCATGGCGAACCAGTAAAGTGCGCCGCCGGTACGGCCGACGACGGTGACCGCGAGGAGGAAGACGCCGGCCTGCAGCATCGTGACCGGCATCGTCAGCGTCTGGATTTCACGAATGTTGCTTGCCTGGCCGCCAATGCCCAGGAACAGGGCGCCCAGCAGCATGTAATTGGCGCCATAATAGAGCAGCACGAGCAGGATCAGGATCGGCCAGCCGACCGCCGGCCCGGCCTGCGGCAGGGTAACGAAATCCTGCACCACCTGCAGGAAGAGGTAGGCAAGCCCCGCCATGCCGCCCCATAAGGCGAGGCCGACGAATGAGATGCCGAGCATCGCTATCAGCTTGCCCAGGAATACGGCATCCAGCGGCACGGCAGCGGCCAGAATCTCGATCACCTTGTTCGTTTTCTCCTCCGCAAGATTCGACAGCAGAAGAGTGGCGAGCAGCACCGTGATGAAGAAGATGAGGCCCATCACCGAACGGGCGATGTCGCGGCGGATCGACTGCAGGTTTCCGGCCGCTTGAGCGGTGATGACGCGTTCCACAGGTGCAGCGGCGAGCGGACGCCCGGCGGCCTCCAGTGCCGCCACCCGCCGCGCGTCCTCCACGATGAGCCCGATCCGTTGGGCGAGGCTGTCGTCCACCCGGCTCGGCCCGGTAAGAACCGGTCGCTCGATCGAGCCGCTCAACACGGCCGAATAGGCGCCAGCCTCGTCCGCGAGCAGATGTTGCGCCTGGACGGCGACATTCTCCGCCGGCTGCACGATCTCGAGGACCGGGAAGCTGCGATTTTGCCGGCCCTCGCCCCGCTCGCTCGCGGGCGTCAGCGCATCGGCGAGCCGCTGCCGCGCCGCCATCAGCTCCCGCCCCGTGGATGTATCGGCGACGACCGCGATGCGCGGCTGCGAGGAACTGGCGTCCGCATCATCGACCCACATGCTGACCGCGATCAACGCCCCGAACAGCAGGAGCGGGATGATCAGGAACAGGATGAAGCTGCGTGAATAGACGGTGGCGACAAAATCGCGCCGGGCGATAACCCACGCCGCCTCCAGGACGCCGGTCATGCCGCTTCTCCCAGCGGCGGCGCGTCCTGGTCCGCCATCGCCCTCGCAGCGGCCTCGCCGGCGATGGCGACGAAGGCGTCGTGCAGCCCGCGCCGTTCGATCGCCAGCTCCTCGATGCCGGCATGGCCCTCAAGCAGCGCCTGCAGAAGCGGTTCGACGCCGTCCTTCGGCAGCTCGAACTCCCAGGTGCCGTCTTTCTGTACCGCGTCCGCGGGCAGTGCCTTTTGCCAAGGCCCCTCGGCGGCACGGGTTTTCAATCGGACCTGCGGCCGCAGCCGGTCACGCGCATCCGCAACCAGACCTTCGAACCGGATCTCGCCGCCGGCGATGATCGCGATCCGCTCGCACAGTCGCTCTGCGTGGTGGATGACATGGGTCGAGAAGATGACCGTGGTCCCGGCCGCCGCCTCCTCGCGGATCAATTGCTCGAGCCGCCCCTGGTTGATCGCGTCGAGACCGGAAAAGGGCTCGTCAAGGACGACCAGCTTTGGCTGATGGACGATCGTGCCAAACACCTGGATCGTCTGCGCCATGCCCTTTGAAAGGCTCTTGATCGGCTTGTTCACATAGTCGCCGAGGCCGTTTTCGGACAGCAGGATCTCGGCCCGCCTGCGTCCGACGTCGAGCGGCAGGCCGCGCAGCGCTCCCATGAAGGCGATCGCCTCCTTGGTCGTCATCGCCGGGTAGAGACCGCGTTCCTCAGGGAGGTAACCGACGATCTTCGCCGCATCGAGCGGACGTTCCCGCCCCAACAAAGTGCGATGGCCCTGGTCCGGTTCGATGATGCCGAGCAGCATCCTTATCGTCGTGGTCTTGCCGGCACCGTTGGGGCCGAGGATGCCGTAGATGCTGCCTTCCGGAACCGCGATGTCGATTCCGCGTACTGCGTCCGTGCCGTCGAAGGACTTGTGCAAGCCTTTCGCCTCGATCGCTAAAGCGGACGACAAGCGACTGATCCTTCCCCCTGGCCCCGGTAAGTGCGTAAAGCGGAGAAGATGTTGGAAGGCAAGACAAAGTGCGCGCGGCGCTAGCGCAAAAAGCATCCGAACTGGGCTTTTCGGCAGTCGGTGTCGCGCCCGCCGACGCGGCCCCGAAAACGGCCGAGCGGCTCCACCAATGGCTGTCCAGCGGCGCCCATGGCGACATGATCTGGATGGAAAGCCGCGCCAATGAGCGGGGATCGCCGACCGGATTATGGCCGGAAGCCAAGAGCGTCATCGCCCTGGGCATGAGTTACGCGCCGACCGGCGATCCGCTGGCGCTCGCGGGCAGTCCGGAGCATGGCCGCATCTCGGTCTATGCACAGGGGGCAGACTATCATGCGGTGGTCAAGAAGGCGCTGAAGACACTCGCTCGCTGGCTGATCGAGCATGCCGGAGGCGCGCCCGGATCGGCATCCGTGCCGGAGGTGAAGGTGTTCGTGGACACCGCGCCGGTGATGGAAAAGCCGCTGGCGGAAGCGGCAGGGCTTGGCTGGCAGGGCAAGCATACCAACCTGGTCAGCCGCACCGATGGCAGCTGGCTGTTCCTCGGGGCGATCTATACGACGCTGGAGATCGAGGCGGACAGGCCTCATGATATGCACTGCGGATCCTGCGCGGCCTGTATCGCCGCCTGCCCGACAGACGCCTTCCCCGCGCCATTCCAGCTCGATGCCCGGCGCTGCATCTCCTATCTTACGATCGAGCACAAAGGCGCGATTCCGGAAGAGTTCCGGGAAGCGATCGGCAATCGCGTCTATGGCTGCGACGATTGCCTGGCTGTTTGCCCGTGGAACAGGTTCGCCGACGCGGCACGGTCGAACAAGGCCTTCCTCCCCCGCGCCGAACTGGCGGCGCCGTCCCTCGCAGACCTGCTGGCGCTCGACGATGCCGGCTTTCGGCGCGTTTTCGCCGGGTCGCCGATCAAGCGGATCGGTCGCAACCGGATGGTTCGCAACGCTGCGATCGCGGCGGGCAACAGCGGCAGCACCGCCCTCGTACCGGTCCTGGAACGGCTGGCGGGGGACGCGGATTCGGTGGTGGCGGAGGCGGCGCGCTGGGCGCTTGGACGGCTCAGCGCCGACGGGCGCTGAGCGCGGCGACGCAGGACGCCCGGTCCATCTCGCGGCCGTCGGGCTGCCGGGCGTCGACATAGGTCACGACCGGCTCACCGCGGTCGCCGCGCGGCGGATAGAGATAGGCGTCGAGCACACAGGCCGGCCCCAGGAATTGCAGCTTTCGCGCCGGCCCCTCGCGCAGGTCGAGATCGGGATTGCCGAACTGGGCGATCAGGCGTTGCGCGGTCGCGCCCATCACCGCCTCCAGCCCACCTGGCCGGATGGCCTGCGGCGGCGGCGCGATCGGCGCGCGCGGCGCCGGCGCGGCGACGCAGCCCGCCAGCGCGGCCGACGCCAACCCGATCAACAGCAGTGAACGCATTTCGCCTCCCCCGTAGCGAACCGACAGGCAAACAGGAAATGCGCGCCGCGGCAAGCCGATGCGCCGCGCCCGTGCCACGGACCGCCGCAACATCACGCTCGCCTTTCCGCGCGTACCGGTTAGGAAGGCCGACATGACAGCCCTGCCGCCCTTCCATCTCGCCTTTCCGGTTCACGATCTCGACGCCGCGCGCGCCTTTTACGGGGAGTTGCTCGGCTGTCCGGAGGGGCGGCATAGCGACACATGGGTCGATTTCGACTTCTTCGGTCATCAGATCGTCGCTCATCTCGACCCTGTCAGGGCGGCGGCCGGTGCCCATCTCAGCCCCGTGGACGGCGACCAGGTGCCGGTCCCGCATTTCGGCGCGGTTTTGCCGATGGCCGATTGGGAGAAGATGGCGGCGCGGCTGACCGAGGCCGCCGCCACGTTCGTGATCGAGCCCAAGGTGCGCTTCAAGGGCGAAGTGGGCGAACAAGCGACGATGTTCTTCCTCGATCCCAGCGGCAACGCGCTGGAAATCAAGGCGATGGCCGATCAGGCAAAGCTGTTTGCCAAGGCCTAATCGCCGACGAATCCAAAACGGCCGTCGAGATAGATAAGCGGCTGGACCCCCTCGCGGGTGGTGACATCCTCGACGACGCCGATGAAGATCGAGTGAGTGCCGAACTGGTGATGATCGATCCGGCGGCACAGGATCGTCGCCTGGGCTTCGGTCAGGCGCGGCGGTTCATCGCCCGTTCGTTCCCAGCCCTCGGCGAAGCGTTCGGCATGGAAGCGGCGGTCGGCGAAGATCTGCGCAACCGTTTCCTGATCGCGGTGGAGCACGTTGACCGCGAAGCGATCGACATCCTCCATGGACGCATGGACCGAGGCGGCACGATTGATGCAGACGAGCAGGCTGGGCGGATCCATCGAGATCGGCGAAACCGCGGTCGCGGTGATCCCCATCGCCTGTCCGTCGACACAGATCGAGATCACGTTCACCGTGGAGGCGACGCGCCGCATGGCCTGCCGGAACGCTTCGATAAGCGTGGGATCGGCCTCGATCATGCGCGCGCCTCATAGCCGGCAAGGATTTCGCAAAGCCAGCGGGCGGCGGTAAGGCCGCCAAGATCGGTGGTGTCCAGGCCGGGATCGAACTCGGTGAGATCGACCGCCCGGACGCGCGCCTCCTCGCCGAGGCGACGGGCGGCGCGGAAGAAGTCCCACACCGGAAGCCCGCCGGGCCGGGCGCCGGGAGCGCCGGGAAACTGGCCGCGATCAATCACGTCGATGTCGAAGTCGATCAACAAGGCCTCGACATGGCTCAGGCGCTCCAGCGCCTCATCGATCGCTGCCTCGATCCCTTCAGTCAGCACGAACTCAAGGTCGAAAACGCCGATCCCGGCCGCCATAGCGTCCTGATGCATCTTGCGGGTGTTGGCGAAGGGAGCGAGGCCGATCTGGCAGATATTCCTGCCAGGCAATCCGTCTTCCAACAGGCAGCGGACGGGGTTGCCGTTGCGCGGGCCCTGCTCGGTCTCACGCATGTCGAAATGCGCGTCGAGGGTGATCAGGCCGATCTGGTCGAGCGGCAGGCCGAGGCCGTGCGCGGCAGGGCGGGTCACAGCATTGTTGCCGCCGATCAGGATGACGAGGTCGTGCGCCGCAACGGCGGCGGTCACGGCGTCGCGGATCGGCACGAAGCCGTCTTCCGGCGTGGCGCCCTGTACCGGGATGTCGCCGAGATCACGGATGGGAACGGAAAGCTCCGCCTCGTGCGTCAAATCGTAGGTGCTGAACCGCCGCAATGCCTTGCGAACCGTCGCGGGCGCCAGATCGCACCGGCCGGGCGTGACCGATCCCGCTTCCATCGGCGCGCCAAGCAAGGCGACCGGCGCATCGCCCTTCGGGACGATCAGGTCGGCGATGCTCGGCCATTCGGCGCTCATGGCCGTTGCCCTATCGCCCGCGCGCACTAAAGGCGAGACCATGTGGGATCGCCTGCTGATCGATTGCAACGTCGCGACCATGGACCCGTCCGTCGCCGGCCCGTTCGGCGCGATCGAGAATGGCGCCATCGGTATCCAGGACGGGCAGATCGTCCGGGTCGGGCGGAGAACGGAACTCGCCGGCTATCAGGCGATGCAAGTGGAAAAGCTGGACGGCGCCTGGGTGACGCCGGGACTGGTCGATTGCCACACCCATCTCGTCTTCGCCGGCAACCGGGCCGACGAGTTCGAAGCGCGGCTGAAAGGCGCGACCTATGAAGAGATCGCCGCAGCCGGGGGCGGCATCCTTTCCACCGTGAAGGCGACGCGGGCGGCCAGCCCGGCAACGCTTCTCGAAGCATCCCGCCCACGTCTCAAGGCGCTGATGGCGGGCGGGGTGACGACGGTGGAGATCAAGTCCGGATACGGGCTCGACGTCGAAGCGGAGATGAAGATGCTGCGCGCCGCCCGAATGCTCGGCGAGAGCGAGCAAATACGGGTCGCGACCACGCTGCTCGCTCTCCACGCCCTGCCGCAGGAGTTCGCCGAGCGGCGGCGGGATTTCGTCGATCTCGCGACCGGAACGATGATCCCGGCGGCGGCGCGCGAAGGCCTTGCCGACGCGGTCGATGCCTTTTGCGAGGGAATCGGCTTCACTCCGGACGAGGTGGACGACCTCTTCGAGGCGGCGGCGGCGCACGGCCTTCGGGTGAAGCTTCACGCCGAACAGCTCAGCAACCTGCGCGGCGCGGCACTGGCTGCGCGATACGGTGCGCTCTCCGCCGACCATCTGGAGCATCTCGACGAGGCCGGCGTGACGGCCATGGCCGAGGCGGGAATGGTCGCGGTTCTGCTGCCCGGCGCCTTTTATGCGCTGAAGGAGACGAACAAGCCGCCGATCGACCTGTTCCGCCGCCACAATGTGCCGATGGCGGTCGCGACCGACTGCAATCCGGGTACATCCCCCGTCACCTCGCCGACCCTGATGATGACGATGGCCTGCACCCTGTTCGGGCTGACGCCGGAGGAGGCGCTGGCCGGGATGACGCGCGAGGGCGCGAGGGCGCTGGGATTGCTGGACGAGATCGGCACGATCACCGCTGGAAAGGCCGCGGACCTTTGTGTCTGGCGAGTCGCGCGACCAGCCGAGCTCAGCTACTGGATCGGCCTGCCGGGGCCGGATCGGCGGATCGTCGCCGGGGAGGACACTTAGGGGAGTTATGGACGCAAGACGTGACAACAGCCGCCATATCGCGGCGCCCACGGGCACGGAGCTCAGCTGCAGAAGCTGGACCACCGAGGCGGCGATGCGGATGCTGATGAACAATCTCGATCCGGATGTCGCGGAGGCGCCGGAGGAGCTCGTGGTCTATGGCGGCATCGGCCGGGCAGCGCGCGACTGGGCGAGCTTTGACGCGATCGTTTCAACCTTGAAGCGACTTCGCGAGGACGAGACGCTGCTCGTTCAATCGGGCAAGCCTGTTGGCGTCTTTCCGACTCACAAGGACGCGCCGCGAGTCCTTCTCGCCAACTCCAATCTCGTGCCGCATTGGGCGACCTGGGATCATTTCAATGAGCTCGATCGCAAAGGGCTGATGATGTACGGCCAGATGACGGCCGGATCGTGGATCTACATCGGTACGCAGGGCATCGTTCAGGGCACCTACGAGACCTTCGTAGAGATGGGCCGCCAGCATCATGGGGGCGACCTTCGGGGAAAATGGATCCTGACCGCCGGACTCGGCGGAATGGGAGGCGCGCAGCCGCTCGCTGCGGTGATGGCGGGCGCCCACTGTATCGCGATCGAATGCCAGGAGAGCCGGATCGCGAAGCGGCTGGAGACCCGTTATCTCGATCACCGCGCCACTGGCATCGACGAGGCGCTGGATATGATCCGTACCGCCGCCGAGCCGATTTCCGTCGGCCTGCTCGGCAATGCGGCGGATATTTTGCCGGAGATGGTCCGGCGCGGCATCCGCCCCGACGCCCTCACGGACCAGACCTCGGCGCACGATCCAGTCAACGGCTATCTGCCAATCGGCTGGACCGTCGAGCAATGGATCGAGCTGCGGGCGCGCGATCCGAAGCGCGTGGAGCGCGAGGCGCGGGCCTCGATGGCGCGGCATGTCGAGGCGATGCTGGCCTATAAGGAGATGGGGGTGCCCACCTTCGATTATGGCAACAATATCCGCCAGGTTGCGAAGGACGAGGGCGTGGCCCACGCCTTCGATTTCCCCGGCTTCGTCCCGGCCTATGTCCGCCCGCTCTTCTGCCGCGGCATCGGACCCTTCCGATGGTGCGCGCTGTCCGGCGACCCGGAGGATATCTACAAGACCGACCAGAAGGTGAAGGAGCTGATCCCCGACGATCCACACCTCCACCGCTGGCTCGACATGGCGCGCGAGCGGATCGCCTTCCAGGGGCTGCCGGCGCGCATCTGCTGGGTCGGCCTTGGGCAGCGGCACCGGCTCGGGCTGGCCTTCAACGAGATGGTGGCGTCGGGCGAGCTGAAGGCGCCGGTGGTGATTGGCCGTGACCATCTGGATTCGGGCTCGGTCGCCAGCCCCAATCGCGAGACCGAGGCGATGCGGGACGGCTCGGACGCGGTGTCCGACTGGCCATTGCTGAACGCCCTTCTCAACACCGCTTCGGGCGCGACGTGGGTTTCGCTGCATCATGGCGGCGGGGTCGGCATGGGCTATTCGCAGCACAGCGGCATGGTGATCGTCGCTGACGGCACCGAGGACGCGGCGCGGCGGCTGAAGCGGGTGCTGTGGAACGATCCCGGCACAGGCGTGATGCGCCACGCCGATGCCGGTTATGAGATCGCGCTCGATTGCGCGCGCGAGCAGGAACTCGATTTGCCAATGGCAGGGCGATGAACACGCTTCACCCCGGCAACGTCTCGCTTGCCGCCTTGCGCGACATCTGGGACGGCGGCGGCGTTCAACTCGACGAGCGCGCCTGGGACGCCGTCGAGATGGCGGCGAGAAGCGTTGGCGAGATCGTCGCCAGCGGACGCACGGTCTATGGAATCAACACGGGCTTCGGCCTGCTCGCCCAGACCCGCATTCCGGCCGAGCGGCTGGCGGAGTTGCAGCGCAATCTGATTCTTTCGCACAGCGCCGGGCTTGGTGAGCCGCTGCCCGAGCGGGTTGTGCGGCTGATGATGGTTCTGAAGGTGATCGGGCTTGCCCGAGGCCATAGCGGTGTCAGGCGCGACATCATCGAGAGGCTGCTGGCGCTGATTGCGGCGGACGCTTTGCCGATCGTGCCGAGCCAGGGCTCGGTTGGCGCCTCGGGCGATCTCGCGCCGCTCGCCCATATGAGCGCGGCGTTGATCGGCGAAGGGCGGATGACGCTGGACGGCAAGGCGATGCGGGCGAACGACGCACTCGCGAAGCTTGAACTGTCGCCGCTCGTGCTCGGGCCCAAGGAGGGTCTGGCGTTGATCAACGGAACCCAGGCTTCCACGGCTATCGCGCTTGACGTGATGTTCACGGCAGAACGCGTGTTCGCGAGCGCCTTGCTCAGCGGCGCGCTTGCAACCGAAGCGCTCAAGGGCACGGATGTCGCCTTCGATCCGCGGATTCATGGCGCGCGCGGCCAGCCGGGCCAGATCGACGTCGCCGAGGCGCTGCGCGCATTGCTCGCCGACAGCGCGATCCGAAGCAGCCACGATGATTGCGAGAAGGTGCAGGATCCCTACAGCTTCCGCTGCCAGCCGCAGGTGATGGGGGCGGCGCTCGATCTGATCCGTAACGTCGCGCGCACCCTCGAGATCGAAGCCAACGCGGTGAGCGACAACCCTCTGCTGTTCGGCGAGGACGGCCTGTCGGGCGGCAATTTCCACGCCCAGCCGGTCGCTTTCGCGGCCGATATCCTGGCCATGGCGCTATGCGAGATCGGATCGATCGCCGAACGGCGGCTCGGTGTCCTGATCGATCCGAAGATGAGCGGCCTGCCGCCTTTCCTCATCGAAGATTCCGGCGTCAATTCCGGCTTCATGATTGCCCAGGTGACGGCGGCCGCTCTGGTTTCGGAGAACAAGACCCTCGCCTTCCCGGCCAGCGTGGATACGATCCCGACCTCGGCGGGCCAGGAGGACCATGTGTCGATGGCGACCCACGGCGCGCTGAAGGCGCGGCGGATCGCCGACAATGCCGCGGCTGTGATCGGAATCGAACTGCTGGCGGCGGCGCAGGGCGCGGACTTTCACGCCCCACTCTTATCATCGCCGGCGCTGGAAGCCTGTCGGCGCGCGATCCGCGACGTGGTTCCGCACCATGATGCGGACCGTTACCTCGCCGACGACATGGAATGGGCGAAACGGATGGTGCTCGACGGCGCGCTTAGCGCCACCGTCGAGCAGCTCTTGTTCCGTCGTTAGCCGATCGTGATCCGGCCACCGCCGAGCGCCAGTTGCTGCGCTCCGAAGAATGAAACCGCCAGCATCGTCGCGATATAGCTGATGATGACGAAGACGATGACATAGGCGACGCAGACGACGATCACATAGCCAAGCGCCTTGTCATTCGGCACCCGCATCAGCCGCGGCATACCGAGATAGTAGAGATAGAGGCTGTAAAGGCCGACAATGCCCAGGAAGGCGAGCGCCGGCACGATCTGGAAAATGCCTGCGAGCCAAGCCGCAGTCGGCGCATAAGCGGCGACCTTGAAGGCCTGGATATTGTTCTTCGTGCCGTTGAAGCTGGGAGCCAATGCATCGATGACCAGCGCCATCGCATAGACCCCGACCAGTGCAAGCAGGTAGGAAATGACGGCCAAGCCGATCGAATAGTTGATCGAAGGCTTGATGGTGATGCCCATCGCCCCCCAGCCGAACACCTGCTGCCCGATCGCCATCGCGATCGGCCCGATCGCGGCCAGGATGATGA
>JBFWUJ010000040.1:0-13375 GCA_050247295.1 Sphingomonas sp.
GCGCAGGACGGCAGCCCGTGGAGCCAGCTCGGCGGCCTGCGGCTTGGACGAGACGCGGCGCCAACGGAGCTCCGGCTGACGGACGGGCGTAATCGCTTCACGGTGGTTTTCGACGAGGAGAGCGTGCTGGCCTCTCGTTGGGTCGAGCGAACCGATGATGGCTATTTGGTCAACGACATCGGTGCCACCTTCATGCTGGCTGAGGCGAAGGTGGAAGGTGCGGCTGGAGCCGCCGCCGGCGACGGCGCCATCATCTCGCCGATGCCCGGCAAGATCATCGCGCTGGAGGTGGCGGCGGGCGAGGCCGTGACCAAGGGGCAGAAGCTCCTCACGCTCGAGGCGATGAAGATGGAGCATAGCCTCGCCGCGCCGTTCGACGGCGTGGTGGCGGAGCTGAACGCCGAGGCGGGCGCGCAGGTGAGCGAAGGCGCATTGCTGGCGCGGATCGAGAAGGGGGAAGGGGCATGACCCTTACCTCGTTCGTCCTGAGCGAAGTCGAAGGGCGTATGTGATGAGTCCGTGCCGGCGCCCCTCGACTGCGCTCAGGACGAGCGGATGCTTGCGAACAGGAGGCTGCTGATGCCCGGCCGCTATTACGAGCAGTGGACATTGGGCGACACGATCCGCCACCAGCCGCACCGGACGGTGACCGAGACGGACAATCTCCTGTTCTCCACCATGACCCACAATCCGCAGCCGCTGCACATCGATGCGCAATATGCCGCCCAGACCGAGTTCGGGCGGATCGTCGTCAATTCGACCTTCACCTTCTCGCTGCTCGTCGGCCTGTCGGTGGGCGACACGACGCTCGGCACGCTGGTCGCCAATCTGGGTTTCGACAAGGTGAGGCTGCCCAAGCCGGTCTTCATCGGCGACACGCTGCGGGCCGAGAGCGAGGTGGTGGCGCTCAAGGATTCGGGCTCGCGGCCGGAGGCCGGAATCGTCACCTGGGAGCACCGGATGTTCAACCAGCGCGACGAACTGGTCTGCGTGATGGAGCGCAGCGCGATGCTGCAGCGATCGCCGGCATGAGGCTGCGTTCGCTGCTGTTCGTGCCCGGCGACCGGGGCGACCGGATCGAGAAGGCGTTGGGAACGGCGGCGGACGCGCTGATCCTCGACCTGGAGGATGCGGTGGCGCCCGCGGCCAAGGCGGCGGCGCGGGAGACCGTCGCCGAGGCGCTGGCGAAGCCGCGCACGACGCCGCTCTTCGTCCGGATCAATCCGCTCGACAGCGGCCTTGCCGACGAGGATCTGGACGCGGTGCTGCCGGACCATCCCGACGGGATCGTGCTGCCGAAGGCGGAGGGCGGCGCCTCGGTGGCGGAGCTGACCCGGCGGCTGACCGAACGGGGCAATGCGACGGCGGTGATCCTGCCGATCGCGACCGAGACGCCGGCGGCGATGTTCCAGCTCGGCAGCTATGGCGACCAGAAAAGGCTGATCGGCCTGACCTGGGGGGCGGAGGACCTGCCGGCGGCGATCGGCGCATCGACCGCGCGCGACGAAGACGGACGCTATACGCCGCCTTACGAGCTGGCCCGATCGCTCTGCCTGTTCGGCGCGGCGGCGGCCGGCGTGCAGCCGATCGAGACCGTCTATCCGGCGTTCAGGGACATGGACGGCCTCGCCGCTTATGCGGCGCGGGCCCGGCGCGACGGCTTCACCGGCATGATGGCGATTCACCCGGCGCAGATCGACGCGATCAACGTCGCCTTCAGCCCGAGCGAAGCGGAGGTGGCGCATGCCCGCGCGGTGATCGCGGCGTTCGCCGCGCAGCCCGGCGCAGGGGCGCTGCAACTGGATGGCCGAATGATCGATCGGCCGCATCTTGTTCAGGCGCAAAGGATAATCGGGTCATTGTCATAAATCTGTAATATTACAGTAACATAAACATCATCGATACTTGCGCATAACGTAACATTGGCGTAAAGAAACGGTCATCCGGATAGGGAATGGCCGATGAAGATGCTTTCACTGCTCGCAGTCGCCGGGCTTTCCTTCACCTCCGCAACGGCGATCGCTCAGAGCGTCGAGAGCGGCTATCCGCGCGGCAGCCTCGCGGTCGCGGCGATCGAACAGGGCGACTGGACCCGCGCCGAAGCGCTGCTGAACGGCTCGCAGGTCGATCGCGAGGACCCCGCCTATCTGCTCAATCTCGGCCAGGTCTATATGCGCACCGGGCGGACCGCCGAGGCGCTGGCCGCCTGGCGCCAGGCGCGCGATTCGAGCCGTCATGCCGAGGTCGAGACGCTGAACGGCCGGCTCGCCTCGACCCGCGACCTCGCCCGCGAGGCGCTCGCCCGCTACGCGACCGCGCAGCTCGGCACCCGCTAGCGCACGGGCGGCGTTGAAGCCCGCCACGCCGCGCCCTAGTGCGCGGGGGTGGCGAATTTCCTTGCGACCTTGAATGCCGGCCTCGCCGATCCATGGATAGGCGGCGCCGCGGGCGCGTTGATCGGCGCGATCGCCGGCAGCTTCCTCGCCACCATCCTGATCCGCTGGCCGCAAGGGCGCGGGGCGCTGGGCGGCCGCTCCGCCTGCGACGGCTGCGGCCGCCCGCTCGGCGCGCGCGATCTCGTCCCGATCCTGTCGTTCCTGCTGGCGCGCGGGCGATGCCGCGCCTGCGGGGCGCGGATCGATGCCGCCCATCCCGGCATGGAGCTGGCGGCGGCGACGGTGGGCGCAGCCGCCTTCGTCGCCCTGCCGATGCCGGTGGCGGCGGTCAGCGCCGGATTCGGCTGGTGGCTGCTGCTGTTGCTGGCGCTCGACGCCGAGCATCAGTGGCTGCCGGACCGGCTGACCCTGCCGCTGATTCCGATCGGGCTCGCCATCGGCTGGGCGGGGATCGGGCCGCCGCTGCTGGACCGGGCGATCGGCGCGGCGGCGGGCGGCGGCGTGCTGTGGCTGATCGGCCGCGCCTATCGCGCCTTGCGGAGCCGGGAGGGGCTCGGCGCCGGCGATCCGAAGCTGCTGGCCGGAATCGGCGCCTGGCTCGGCTGGATGCAATTGCCCTTCGTGCTGCTCGGCGCCGGCCTTGTCGGCCTCGCCGCGATCTTGTGGATGTATGCGCAAGGGCGCGAGGTGGCGGCGACGACCCGGCTCCCCCTGGGTGCCTTCCTGGCGCTGGCGGCGTGGCCGCTCTGGCTGGTGGCGGCCGCCGCGCATTAACGCTGCGTCCATGTTCGACGGCGTAGAAGGCGCGAATTGAGGGCGGCGCTTTCCCTAGGAGCGCCGCCCGACCTGTTTCCGCACTTGCGACTCTCCGGAAAAGCTGGAAACTCCGCCCTTCGCGGCCGCTCCGCCGCGTTCGGCCCGAGTCTGTCTTATTTGAGTCATCGGGCTGACATAGCGGGGCAGCTCGTCCGGATAGGGGAATCGTTTCCATCGTGCGCCTCGCCACCACAGCCCGTGCGCAACGTGTCTGGGAGCGGCTGCCCAGCGCCTATTCGGCGCTGGAGCTGGCGCTGCTGGCGCTGATCGCGATCCAGGTCGCGCGCCTGTTCTGGGTAATGGTGACGCCGCTGGGGCCGATCGGCGACTGGCGCGCGCCCTCCAGCCTTGTCGCACCGCCGGCGACCGCAAGGCTCGGCGATTTCGATCCCTTCTTCCGACTGGCCGGCGCCGCCGGGCCGATGGCGGTGACCGGGCTCAACCTGCGTCTCTTCGGGGTCCGCGAGGACCGGGCGACCGGGCGCGGATCGGCGATCATCGCACTGCCCGACGGAACCCAATCCTCCTATGCCGTGGGCGAGGAGATCATGCCGGGCGTGACGCTGGCCGGAGTCGGCTTCGACAATGTGACGATCAACAGGGGCGGGGTGCAGGAACAGATCTTCCTCGATCAGTCGCAGCCGGCCCAGGCCGCCGGCGCTCCGGCCGCCCCGGCGCCGCAAGCCGCCGCGCCGCCGCAGCCGGCGGCCCCGGCGATCACGCCGCCGGCCCAGGCCGCGCCGCCGATCCAGCTGCAGCCGCGAATGAACGACAACCAGATCAGCGGCCTTGCGGTCAGCCCCGGCGGCGACGGCGGGCAGGCGTTTCGCGTCGCCGGCTTCGCGCCGGGCGACGTGATCATGGCGGTCAACGGCCAGCGGGTGAACGCGGCCGATCAGGCGTTGGCGCAGCTTCGCCAGCGCGCCGGCCCGGCCAGCGTCACCGTCGAACGCGGCGGCCGGCAGGTCGTGCTGAACGTGAGGTTCCAGTAAAGCCCGTGAAGCGTCTTTTCCTCGCCCTCCTGCTGCTCGCCGCGCCGCTCGCGCCGGCCAGCGCCCAATATGTGCTGAACCTGCGCGAGGCCGATATCCGCGCCTTCATCCAGGACGCGGCGCGGGTCACGGGACGCACCTTCATCATCGATCCGCAGGTGCAGGGGCGGGTTTCGGTGGTGACCCAGCGGCCGCTGTCACGGAGCGAATATTTCGAGCTGTTCCTGAACACGCTGCGCTCCAACGGCTTTGTCGCGGTGCCCTCCTCGGGCGGGGCGCTGCGCATCCAGCCGGTCGCGGGTGCGGCGGCCACGGCCCGGGTCGGCGGCTCGCGCGGGGCGCCGGCGAGCGGCTTCGTCACCGAGATCTTCCGGGTCCGCAACGTCCAGCCGGCGCAGGCGGTGGAGACGCTGCGGCCGCTGGTCAGCCGCGACGGATCGCTGACCGCCAGCCGCAATTCGATCGTCGTTTCCGATTTCGCCGACAATGTCCGCCGCATCCGCCAGGTGCTGGGCCAGATCGACGTCGCGGTGGATACCTCCTCCACCCGGGTCGTCGGCCTCAACAATGCCGGGGCGCGGGAGATTGCGGCGGCGCTGGCCGAACTGGCGCCGGACGGCGTTTCGGTGGTGCCGGTCGACAGCTCGAACGCGATCGCGCTCAGGGGCGACGGGGCGGCGGTGGCGCAGCTCGCCAATATCGCCGCCGATCTCGACCGGCGGGCGCTTTCCGGCAGCGAAATCCGGGTGATCTTCCTCGAACATGCGGTGGCGGAACAATTGCTGCCGGTGCTGCAGACCCTGCTGGGCCAGACTCCGACCCAGGCGGCGCCGCCACAGCGGCAGGCGCGTCGCGGCCGCACCGGCGCCGCACAGCCGGGCCAGCCGGCGCCGGTGGCGGCCCAGGCGGATTCGACCGCGGCGACGCCCGCCCCGGCGGCGGGCGGCGCCAGCGCGGTCGGCACGATCGGCGGCCGCAACGCGGTCGTGACCCGGTTCGAAGGGGCGAACGCGCTCGTGATCTCGGCCACCCCGGATGTGCAGCGGACGCTCGGCGAGGTGATCCGCCAGCTCGACATCCGCCAGCAGCAGGTGCTGGTCGAGGCGATCATCGTCGAGATTTCGGATGTCGCCGCGCAGCAGCTCGGCGTGCAGCTCTTCCTCTCCGGCCTGCGCGGCTCCAACATTCCCTTCGCGGTCACCAATTATTCCAACATCACCCCCAATATCGGCCAGCTCGCCGGCGCCTTCGCGGCCCGCGAGCTGGGCGGCCAGACGACCACCGTCACCACTGGCGACGGCACCACGACGACCACGACCACCGGTGCGGCGACCGAGCTGATACAGGGCGCGGCCGGCGCCCTTTCGGCGATCAACGGCGGGCTGGTCGGCGCCGCGGTGCAGAATTCGAACGCGATCTTCGGCGCGATCATCAACGCGGTGCGCTCCGACAACCAGTCGAACATCCTGTCCACGCCGTCCATCATGACGCTGGACAATCAGGAAGCGCGGATCCTGGTCGGGCAGGAAATTCCGATCACCACCGGCGAGGCGCTGAGCCCCAATTTCGACAATGCCTTCCGCACCGTGCAGCGACAGAATGTCGGCATCACGCTGGAGGTCCGGCCGCAGATCAACGCCGGAGGATCGATCCGGCTCGAGCTCAGGCAGGAAGTGAGCTCGATCGCCGGGCCGGTGTCGTCCACGTTCCGCGACCTGATCCTCAACAAGCGCGAGATCGAGACGACGATCACCGTGGACGATGGCGAAATCGTCGGCATCGGGGGCCTGCTGGACGACAATGACCGGCGGACGCTGGATCGTATCCCGCTGCTCGGCGACATTCCGGTGATCGGCAATCTGTTCCGATCGCGCGGCCGCTCGCGGGCGCGCACGAACCTGATGGTGTTCATCCGGCCGACCATATTGCGCTCGGCCCAGGACGCGCGGGCGATGTCGGCGCGGCGCTACAATTATGCCCGCGGCCAGCAATTGATCGGCAATCCGAACCGCGAGCCGACGCTGGACGAGCTGGTGCGCGACTATCTCGGCACGACGCCGCCGACCGCGACCCCGGCGCAGCCCCAGGATTCGGTCGTCACGCCGATCGAGCTGCCGCCGCCGGAGCAGCCGCAATGAGGATCGCGCGCGGCGACGAGGCCCCGGCCCCGCCGCCGGTGGCGAACGACAGCGAGCGGGACGTGCCCCGCATCGCCTATGCCTTTGCGCGCCGGCATGGCCTGCTCCCGACCGCGGAGGGCGAGGGCGGCCTGGAGGTCGCGATGCGCTCGGGTGCGGACCCGCAGGCCCTGATCGAGCTTCGCCGTCATCTGGGACGGCCGTTCGCGCTCAGCGAGGTGGATGCGGCGGCCTTCGATCGGCTGCTGTCGGACCAATATGGCGCCGGCGCCGGGGTCGCCGCCGACGCAGCGGACTCGCTCGGCTTCGGAGACGATCTCGCCCAGCTGCCGAGCGCCGAGGACCTGCTCGACACATCGGACGACGCGCCCGCCATCCGGCTGATCAACGGCATCATCGCCGATGCGGCGCGGCAGGGCGTAAGCGACATCCATATCGAGCCTTACGAGACCGGCCTCGTCGTCAGGATGCGGATGGACGGGGTGTTGCGCGAGACGCTGAGGATGCCGCCCCACGTCGCGCCGGTGGTGGTAAGCCGGGTCAAGGTGATGGCGCGGCTCGACATCGCCGAGCGCCGGCTGCCGCAGGACGGGCGTATCGGGCTGACGCTCGGCGGCAAGCTGATCGACGTGCGCGTCTCGACGCTGCCCAGCCGGGCCGGCGAGCGGGTGGTGCTGCGCATTCTCGACAAGGACAATGCCGGGATCGACCTCGACCAGCTCGGCATGACGACGGCGACCAAGGCGCTGCTCACCGACGCGCTCGCCGAGCCGAACGGCATCGTGCTGGTCACCGGCCCGACCGGCTCCGGCAAGACGACGACGCTCTATGCCGGCCTCAAGCTGCTGAACGACGGCAGCCGCAACATCCTGACGGTCGAGGATCCGGTGGAATATGCGGTGGACGGGGTCGGCCAGACGCAGATCAACCCGCAAGTCGGCCTGACCTTCGCGACCGGCCTGCGGGCCATCCTGCGCCAAGACCCGGACACGGTGATGGTGGGCGAGATACGCGACCGGGAGACGGCCGATATCGCGGTACAGGCGGCGCTGACCGGCCATCTGGTGCTCTCGACCGTCCATACGAACGACAGCGTCGGCGCGATCACCCGGTTGCGCGACATGAAGGTGGAACCGTTCCTGATCGCTTCGACCCTGCGGGCCATATTGGCGCAGCGGCTGGTGCGGCGGCTGTGCCAGGCGTGCCGCAGGCCGCTGGCGGCCGAGGGCTCGCTCGCCGCGCTGCTCGGCGTGCCGACGGGAACCATCGTGCACGAGCCGGGCGGCTGCGCCGCTTGTGGCGATAGCGGCTATAAGGGGCGGATCGGACTGTTCGAGGCGGTGCGGATCGACGACAATGTCCGCCGCCTGATCAATGCGGGCGGCGACGAGGCGCAGATCGCGGCCCATGCATTCCGCAACGCGCCCACGCTTTCCGGGGCGGCGCGGCAATTGGTGCTTGACGGCGTGACCAGCCCGGAGGAGGCGGTGCGCGTCTCGCGGCACGAGACGGCCGATGCCTGATTTCGCCTATGTCGGGCTGGACACCGCCGGGCGCGAGCGGCGCGGCAATGTGCGCGCCGAAACCGAGGACGCGGCCAAGGCGAACCTGACCGCGCGGCGTCTCTATGTCGTGAAGATCGAGGCCGCCGCGGATGGCGCGGCGACGTCGCCGCTGCTGTCGCGCGGCCTGTTCGTCCGGCAGAAGCTCGGGGCCAAGCCATTGACCCTGTTCACGCGCCAGCTCGCGACCCTGATCCAGGTCACGCCGCTGGAAGAGGCGCTCAGGACGCTCTCGCGCCAGGCCGAGCGGGAGGAGATCCGGCGGGTGCTCGGCAACGTCCATGCCGGGGTGGTCGAGGGGCGGCCGCTGGCCGATGCGATGGCGCGCGAACCGAAGAGCTTTCCGCCGCTCTACCGGGCGATGGTGACTGCGGGCGAGGGATCGGGGACGCTGCCGGCGATCCTGGAGCGGCTGGCGACGCTGCTGGAACGGCAGGCGCAGGTGCGCTCGAAGGTGCTTTCGACCCTCGCTTACCCGATGGTGCTCGCCGCCTTCGCAACCTTCGTCGTCTTCGCGCTCATGATCTTCGTGGTGCCCCGGGTGGTCGAGCAATTCCAGGACATCGGCCAGCAATTGCCGTTCCTGACCCGGCTGGTGATCGGCCTATCCAGCTTTCTCGCCAATTGGTGGTGGGCGCTGCTGATCGGCCTGGCGGGCCTCGTCCTCCTCGCCGGCCGGGCGCTGAAGGAGGAGGGCATCCGGCTCAAGTTCGACGCCTTTCTGCTGCGGCTGCCGATGATCGGCCGGCTGATCCGCGACCTGCACGCGGCGCGTATGGCGCGGACGCTGTCGGCGATGGTGGCAAGCCGGCTGCCGCTGCTGGAGGGCCTGCGGCTCACTACAGAGACGGTGCACAACAGGGTGCTGCGCCGCGCCTCGGCCCAGATCGCGGAGACGGTGCGGACCGGCGGCAGCCTCTCCGGCGCCCTGCGCCGGGCCGGGGTGTTCCCGCCGCTGCTCGTCTACCTTGCGGCGTCGGGCGAGGCGGCGGGACGGCTCGACATGATGCTGGAGCGCGCCGCCGACTATCTGGAACGCGAGTTCGACGCCTTCACCGCGACCGCGCTGGCGCTGCTGGAGCCGGCGATCATCATCGTCATGGGCGCGGTCGTCGCGGTGATCGTGCTATCCATCCTGCTGCCGATCCTGCAGCTCGACACCCTTGCCGGAGGAATGTGATGAAGGCCGTTTGGGCATGGGCGCGCAGAAACGCTTTATCGCTTCGCCGCGCCCGCAATGACGACCGTAATATCGGTCATCGCGAGGAGAGAGGCGACGAAGCAATCGAGCGTGAACGCGGCTTCACGCTGGTCGAGATGATGGTGGTGATCGTCATCATCGGCCTGCTGGCGACGATCGTCATCATCAATGTCATGCCGGCCGCGGACCGGGCGGCGGTGACCAAGGCGCGGGCCGACATCTCGACGCTCGAACAGGGGATCGAGATGTATCGCCTGCGCAATCTGCGCTACCCGACCACCGAGGAAGGGTTGCAGGCGCTGGTCGGCGACAATGTCGTGCGCCGGCTGCCCAACGATCCGTGGAACCGGCCCTATCTCTATGCGGCGCCGGGGCAGGGGGGACAGCCCTTCACGATCTCGACCCTCGGCGCCGACGGGCGCGAAGGCGGCGACGGGGAAAATGCCGACATCGCCAACTGAAGAGCCGGTCGCCGAGGCGCTGCTCATCGTCCTTGACGAGCAGGCGGAGGCGGGATCGTGGCTGACCGTGGCGGAGGGCCGTGTCGCGGCGCGCGGCGCCGAGCCGGATTGGCCCGCCGCAGCGCAGACGATCATCTCGGTTCCCGGATCGCAGGTGACGATCCACTGGCTCGAACTCGCCGAGACGCTGAGTCCGGCGCAGGCGGCCGCGGCGGCGCGGCTGATGCTGGCCGATGCCAGCGCCGAGCCCATTGAAACGTTGCATGTCGCGGTCGGCGCGGCCGAGGACGGCCGGACGCCGGTGGCGCTCGTTCCCGCCGCGCTGATGGTGCGATGGATCGACGCCGCGGCAACGCGCGGCATCGATCCCGATGTCCTGGTGCCCTCGCCGATGCTCCTGGCGGCACCCGACACCGGCTTTGCGCTGCGCGACCTCGGCGGCACCGCCGACTATCGGGCGCGCGGCGCGGCGTTCCGGCTGGAACCCGACCTTGCCCCGGCGCTGACCGCCGGCCAGACGATCGAGCCGGTGGACGAAGCCGATTACGAAGCGGCGCTGCCGCCATTGCTGGCGGCGGCGCCGCTCAACCTCCGGCAGGGGACGTTCGCGCGGCGCCGACGTTTGCGGATCGTCGAGGGATCGTGGCGGCGGCTGGCGGCCTATGGCGCCCTGCTGGTGGCGCTGACGCTGCTGATCCAGGTGGCGACGATCCTTTCCTATACCTTCGCCGCCGATCGGCTGGAGGCCGAGGCGGCGACGCTGCGCCAGCCCGGTGCGCCGGCGGTGCGCGGCGGCTTCGGACCAGTCGCCACCTTGCTGTTCGAGGCGATCCGATCGACTCCAAATGCCGAGCTGACGGCGATGGATTATCGGGCCGACGGCAGCATCCGCGGCAGCCTCAGGGTCGACAATCCGGCGACGCTCGCGGCCTTCCGCGGCCGCGCCGAGGCGAGCGGCCTGCGGTTCGAAGGCGGTGGCGCCCCGGCGGCCGGTGTCGCCGAATTCCAGGTGCACCGATGAGCTGGTGGCGGGCCCGCAGCGAGCGCGAGCAGCGGCTGCTGATCGTCATGGCGGCGCTGGCGCTGCTGGTGCTCGGCTGGCTGCTGGTGGTGCGGCCGCTGGGCGACGCCTTCGACCGCGCCCGCGAGCGGCACGGCGCGGCGGTGGTGGCCCTGGCCGAAGCGCGGGCGCGGACCGATCCCGGCGGCGGCGGCCGCGCCGCCGGCCCGCCGCCCCTGCCGCTCGACGCGCTGGTGAGCCGGACCGCCGCCGAGGCCGGATTCAGCACCGCGCGAGTGACCGGTGGCGGTGCGGCGACGGCACGCCTGACCCTCGATGCGGCGCGGCCGCAGGCGCTGTTCGGCTGGCTCGCCCGGCTGGAGGCGCAGGGGGTGACGATCGAGCGATTGCGAGCGCGCGCCAATCCGGACCGGACGATCGCGGTCGAGGCGGCGTTCAGCGCCCGCACCGGCGAGAGGAGCCGATGAAGATCCGGATGCCGTTCGGCCGCGCCGCCTTCTTCCTCGCCGCGCTGGCGTTCGCGCTGGTGGCGACGCTGCCGCTCGGGCTCGCGATCGGCTGGCTCGGGCTGGACGGGCGCGGGCTGGCGGCGCGCGAGGCGACCGGCAGCGTCTGGCTCGGCGCGCTGACGGAGGCGCAGCTCGGGCCGGCACCGGTCGGCAATGTCGGCGCGCGGCTGAACAGCCTGCCCCTGTTCATCGGCCGGGCCCGGGTCTCACTGACGCGCGCCGACGAAGCAGCGCCCTTCGAGGGCGCGGTGACGATGTCGCGCCACGGCTTCGGCTTCGACGACGCCAGCGGGCGGTTGCAGCTGGGCGCATTGCTGGCGCCGCTGCCGATCGGCGCGATTGAGCTGGAGGACGTGAGCGCCGGCTTTGCAAGCGGGCTGTGCAGCCGGGCCGAGGGCCGAGTCCGGGCCATCGTCGGCGGCGATCTCGGCGGCATGAACCTGGCCGCCGGCTTTGCCGGCACCGCGCGCTGCGCCGGGGACGCGGTGTTGCTGCCGATGGCCAGCCAGAGTGGCATGGAGCAGCTGAACGTCCGTATCTTCGCCAGCGGCCGTTACCGGGTCGAGCTGCTGATCCGCAGCCAGGACGCCGCGTTGGGCCAGCGCCTGACCGTGGCCGGCTTCACGCAGGGAAATGGCGGATTCGTGCGGATCGTTGAGGGTTCGTTCTGAACTTTCTGGGAGCGGCACGGATAAAAAGCCGCGATGAGTCGTTCAGCCGCAATCGAAAGCAGAACGTGAGCGCGGGGGCTTCCGCACGGCTTCGGCCGATGCGTAAACGGAGGCCAGATCATGAATAAAGTCATCATTGGAGCGGCGGGCCTGCTGCTCAGCAGCACCGCTTTGGCTGCGGTCATCGAGAGCAAGGCGGCGGCGCCGCTCGATAATTCGATGATCCACAATGCGATGCTGATCGACTGGACCGGCAAGAGCATGGCAGCACAGGCGGCCAGCGACAGCAAGGACTTCGCCGAAGTCGCCAACAAGCAGGTTGCCGAGCCGTCGGCGCCCGAAATTCCCTCCACGACGGCGATGACGGACGCCGATCCGGCGATCGAGCCGGTCGGCACCTGGGGCGCCCAGGATGGCATGGGCGGTCCCGACGAGCCCGACGCCGTAACGACGGCCGCCGCGGCGCCGGCAACCAGCTATCCGGCCTGTGCGCCGGGGCCGGGCGACGACAATTGCATCCAGCTCTACGAGCCGGGCGTCAGCCAGGCCTATGCGGCCTGGCAGGCGGGCTATCTGCCGGGCAGCGAGCAGGTCGGCATGGGCGGTCCGGATGAGCCGGTGGACGGCACCGGCGCGGTGCCGGCGGCGACCGCCGACGATTATCCGCCGTGCCAGAGCCGTAGCGACGACCGTTGCATCCAGCTTCATGAGCCGGGTGTCCGCGAGTCGCTCGCCGCCCATGAAGCCAGCCGTCTGAACGGCGAGCAGCTGGCGATGGGCGGCCCGGAGGAGGACGTGTTCGTGGTGCCGGCTTCAAGCCAGAGCGACGAGCTGGCGGCCTATGACGAGCCGCTGCCCGAGGACCTGGTGCTGCCGGAAGACGAGGAGTTGGCCTATACCGACGCGCCGACGCGTTCGGACGACGGCACGATGGCGATCTGACCTAGGATGGAGCGCCATCCGCGGGAGGTGCCGGTTCGCCGGCGCCTCCCGCTTCCTTTTCGGCGATCCAGGCGCGCATCTTTTCGAGACTGCGCTCGACCGCGGAGATGATCCGGCGGACCTGTTCCGGATCGTCCTCCCCCATCGCCAGCTCTGACAGCCAATAGGTCGCCGCAAGCCATTCCTCGCCGGAATCGCGGTCGGCGACCGACAGGCCGAGATAGGCTTCCTCGGCTTCGACCCACTCCTCGCCATCGGCCCGCACCGTATGGATGCGGACGTCGGCCTCCTGAAAATCCGCATAGGCCATCTCCCGCGCCGATTCGAGGAACGGCGCGACGAGGGTCCAGTCGAGCTTGGTGTCGCGCAGCGTCTCGGAAACGGCGTGCATCACCAGCTTGTGGGTGACGTTGTGAAAGTCCTCGCTGCGATAGGGGCCGTCGAACTCCTCGTCGCCCTCCTCGCCCTCCTCGCTCTCGTCGAAATCGGCGACGTCCTCATCAAGGGGCGCGTCGGGCAGCGCCGGCTGCGCGGCATCCGGCACGGCGGCGGCAGGGTCTGCTTCGTTCCTTGGGTCGGTCATCTCGGTCCTTTCCGGTTCGGCGACGGGCTGCGGCAAGGCGAACGCGCGGTCAAGCTTGCACGCCGCCGCGCCGCTGCTAGGCC
>JBFWUJ010000040.1:13475-18336 GCA_050247295.1 Sphingomonas sp.
GCGGCGGGGTTCGGCCGGGTGATCGGCTTCGACATGGGCGGGACGTCAACCGACGTGTCGCATTTCGCCGGCGCCTATGAGCGGACCAGCGAGCGAGTGGTGGCCGGCGTCCGGGTACGGGCGCCGATGCTGGAGATCCACACGGTGGCGGCGGGCGGTGGATCGATCTGCGCGTTCGACGGGCGGCGCTTCCGGGTCGGGCCGGAGAGCGCCGGCGCCAATCCCGGCCCCGCCTGCTACCGGCGCGGCGGACCGCTGACCGTCACCGATTGCAACGTCGTGCTCGGCAAAATCCGGGCGGCGCATTTCCCGCTGGTCTTCGGCCCCGACGGCGATCAGCCGATCGATGCCGCGGCGGCGCGGATGCGCTGCGCCGAGATCGCGGCGCGGGCGGAAAAGAGCGTCGAGGCGGTGGCGGCGGGCTTCATCCGCATAGCGGTCGACAACATGGCCAAAGCGATCAAGCAGATATCGATCGCCCGCGGCCATGACGTGACCCGCTATGTGCTGCAATGTTTCGGCGGTGCGGGCGGCCAACATGCCTGCCTGGTCGCCGATGCGCTCGGCATCGAAACAGTGATGATCCACCCGCTTGCCGGGGTGCTGAGCGCTTATGGCATGGGGCTGGCCGATCTGGTGGAGCTCCGGCAGCGGACGCTGGCCGGCGCCGACCTGGAGGCGGTGCTGGCGGACCTGGAGACGGAAGCGGGCGCGGCGCTGGCGGCGCAGGGGGTCGAAAGGCCGCATATCTTGCGCCGCGCGGCGCTGCGCTACGAGGGCAGCGACACCGCGCTGGAGGTGCCGGTCTCCGATCATATGCGGGCGGATTTCGAGGCGGCGCATCTCGCCCGCTTCGGCTTCGCCGCGCCGGAAGCGCAGGTGGTGATCGAGACGGCGATCGTCGAGGCGATCGGGCGAGGCACGGGCACGATCTCAACCGATCCGCTCGTCCCGAACGAAGTCGAGGCGCCTGTGGCGCAAAGGCCAGGCGTGCGCTCCTCGACTTCGCTCGAGACGAGCGATGAAGATGGAGCGTTGCAAAGAGAGCAACTCGTCGCGGGCGATACCGTCACCGGGCCCGCCCTGATCGTCGATCCCTCCGCCACCACGATCGTCGAGCCTGAGTGGCGGGCGGTGGTGGATCGGCAGGGCAATCTCATCCTGACCCGCATCCGCCCGCGCGCGGCATCGCCGGCAATGGGGACGAATGTCGATCCGGTGATGCTGGAGGTGATGGGCAACCTCTTCATGGCGATCGCCGAGGAAATGGGGGTGGCGCTGCAGAACACCGCGAGCAGCGTGAACATCAAGGAACGGCTCGATTTCTCCTGCGCCCTGTTCAATCGCGACGGCGATCTCATCGCCAATGCGCCGCACATCCCGGTCCACCTCGGATCGATGGGCGACAGCATCAAGACGGTGATCGCGGCGCGGGGCCCGGATGCAGCGGGAAGGTCCCGCGACGGCCGGGGGATGAAGCCGGGCGACGTCTACGTACTGAACGCACCCTATCGCGGCGGCACCCATTTGCCGGACATTACCGTCATCATGCCGGTCTTCGCGGACGACGATGCGGCCCCGGCCTGGTTCGTGGCGGCGCGCGGCCACCATGCCGATATCGGCGGCATCGCGCCTGGATCGATGCCGCCCGACAGCAAGACGGTGACGGAAGAGGGGGTGCTGCTCGACAATATATTGCTGGTCGATGCCGGCCGCTTTCGCGAGGCGGAGATGCGGGAGCTGCTGGCCGAAGGGCGCTGGCCGGCTCGCGATCCGGACCGCAATATCGCCGACCTGAAGGCCCAGATCGCCGCCTGTCAGCGTGGCGCGAATGAGCTGAAGCGGGTTGCCGGGGAGCAGGGCCGGGCGACGATCGATGCCTATATGGCGCATGTGATCGATTATGCGGAAGAGGCCGTAAGACGTTTGATCGATGGACTTTCAGATGGATGTTTCAAGTATGAAATAGATAATGGCGGCGTGGTTTCCGTCGCCATAGCCGTTGATCGCGAGGCCCGCGCGGTGACTGTCGACTTCACCGGCAGCAGCGATCAGCAGCCGACCAATTTCAACGCGCCTTATTCGATCTGCCGGGCGGCGACGCTCTATGTCTTCCGCACCCTGCTCGACGATCCGATCCCATTGAACGACGGCTGCATGCGGCCGATCCGGCTGGTCGTGCCGGAAGGATCGATGCTCAATCCGCGCTACCCGGCGGCGGTGGTGGCGGGCAATGTCGAGACCAGCCAGGTGATCACCGATTGCCTGTTCGCGGCGCTTGGCGCGCTGGCGCCGAGCCAGGGGACGATGAACAATTTCACGTTCGGCAATCAGCGCCATCAATATTATGAGACGATCGCGGGCGGCGCCGGGGCCGGGCCGGACTTCGACGGGGCGAGCGCGGTGCAGACCCACATGACCAATTCGCGGCTGACCGATCCGGAGGTGCTGGAGACGCGCTTCCCGGTCGTCGTCGAACGGTTCGCGATCCGGCGCGGATCGGGCGGCGCCGGCGCGCAGCGGGGCGGCGACGGGGTGGAGCGCCGCATCCGCTTCCTGGAGCCGATGCATGCGGCCATTCTCTCCAACCGCCGCCGCGTGCCGCCGCGCGGCATCGAGGGCGGCGCGGATGCAAAGCCCGGCGTCAATCGGGTGATCCGGGCGGATGGGCGCGAGGAGTTGCTGACCGCGACCGACAGCGCCGAACTGGCGGCGGGCGATGCGATGCTGATCGAAACGCCGGGCGGCGGGGGGTACGGGGCGGCATGAGCACGCTCATCGAGTCTTTCGGGGATTACGCCGTCTACCTGCCGCTGCTCGGCATTGTCGTTCTCGTCCTCGGCTTCGCGCTGCGGTTCAATCCGATGCTGGTGGTGCCGGTCGCGGCGATCACCACCGGGCTGCTCGCCGGGCTGGATATCAACGAGGTGATCGCCAAGCTCGGCAAGGCGTTCAACGACAGCCGGGCGATCATCATCCCGTGGATCGTGCTGCCGGTGATCGGGCTGCTGGAGCGCTATGGCTTGCAGCAGCGGGCGCGGGCGGTGATCACCGCCTTCCAGGCGGCGACCGTCGGCCGGCTGCTGATCCTCTATCTTTTCTATCGCCAGGTCATCTCGGCGATCGGCCTGCATTCGACCGCTGGCCACCCGCAGACCGTCCGGCCCCTCGTTGCGCCGATGGCGCTGGCCGCGGCGGAGCGACAGGCGCCGCTCGACAAGCGTGCCCGCCAGCGAATTCAGGCGCAGGCGGCGGCGACCGACAATGTCGGGCTGTTCTTCGGCGAGGATATCTTCATCGCCATCGGTTCCATCGTGCTGATCCAGCAGACGCTGGAAGCCTATCAAATCATCCTGAGGCCGCTCGATCTGGCGCTCTGGGCGATCCCGACCGCGATCGCCGCCTTCTTCGTCCATTCGGCCCGGCTTGTCCTGCTCGACCGGTCGCTCGCAGCCCGCCGTCGCGCGGAGACTGGCGTATGATCGGGCTGCAGCACGTTTATTATCTGATGGGCGCGATGTTTGCCGCCTATGCGCTTTTGAGCCTCGGCGATGCCAGCAACAGGAAGCGCCTCGCCAACGCCCTTTTCTGGGGGCTGGTCGCGCTCAGCCTGCTCGCCGGCGACCGGCTGGGCGATATGGCGAACGGCTGGCTGGTCATCGGCCTGTCGGTGCTCGGCGGGTTCAATCTGCTGGGGCGCGGGGATGCCTCGGCCGGCGAGGTGGAGCGCAACGCGTTCGGCGAGCGGTTCGGCAACAAATTGTTCCTGCCGATCCTGATCGTGCTGGTGACCGCGGTGGCGGGAACGCTGGTCTATCTCTACGTGCCGGCGGTCCATGAGACCGGCCTGCTGGAGGTCAACCGGGAAACCTTCGTGCTGCTCTGCCTCGGGGTGCTGCTGGCGATCCTATTCATCTTCGCCTGGCTGAAGCCGCCGCCGCTGGCGCCGCTGCAGGAAGGGCGGCGGCTGATGGACGCGGTGGGCTGGGCGGCGGTGCTGCCGTTGATGCTGGCGGCGCTGGGGCTGGTGCTGCGCGATACCGGGGTGGGTACGACGATCGGCAGCCTGATGCTGGCGGTGATTCCGGAAGGCAATGTGCTGCTCGCGACCTTCGCCTTCGGGATCGGCATGGCGCTCTTCACCATCCTCACCGGCAACGCCTTCGCCGCCTTTCCGGTCATGGCGACCGCGATCGGCGTTCCCGTGCTGATCCAGGGCTATGGCGGCGACGCGGCGGTGGTCGGCGCGATCGGCATGCTCGCCGGCTTTTGCGGGACGCTGATGACGCCCATGGCGGCCAATTTCAACATCGTGCCGGTCCGCCTGCTGGAGCTGGACGACCAGAATGCGGTGGTGAAGGCGCAAATCCCGACCGCCCTGCCGCTGCTGCTGGTCAACATCCTGCTGATCTATTTCCTGGCCTTTTAGGGCGACCCGGAGAGGCACATGACCAGCGAGCTGACGCCCGAAATCGCCAATCGTTTCGCGACGATCGCGCTTGGCCATGTGACCAAGGAATATCCGCACAAGCTCGATCATGTGCTGGACGGGCCGGAGGACGTGCTGGGGCCGCGGGCGCTGCACCCGATCTTCTTCGGCAGCTTCGACTGGCACAGCTGCGTGCACGGATACTGGCTGCTGCTGACGACGCGGCGGCTGTTCCCCGACATGCCCGCCGGGCCGAAGGTGAAGGCGCTGCTCGACGAGATGCTGACGGAGGAGAAGGCGGCGGCGGAGCTGGCCTATCTCGACCGCGCTTACACGGGCGGGTTCGAGCGGCCTTATGGCTGGGCCTGGCTGCTGGCGTTGCACCGCGAGGCGCAGCGCCACGAGGGCGAGGAATGGGCGGAGGTGCTTGAG
>JBFWUJ010000041.1:0-2915 GCA_050247295.1 Sphingomonas sp.
CCCCTCGCCCTGGATCGAGCGGAAGATTTCCGGCTGGCCGGGGGCGCGGGCGGCAATGCGGAGCTGCATGGCGGGCGCTTCTAGCCGAGGAGAAAGCGCCTGATCCAGTCGCCGACGCGATCATTGTCGTTCGGCGCGGCGAGCGAGGCGATGGCGGCGTCGGCGTCGGGCAGGCGGTCGCGGCGGCTGTCGTAAAGCGCGGCGGCATAATCGGGCTCGATTTCGGGGTGGAACTGGAACGAGACTGCCGGCCGGTCGCGCCAGACGAGCCCGGCATAGGGGGTGAAGACGGAGGAGGCGACGATTTCCGTACCCGGCGGCTGCAGCACCACCTGATCCTGATGCGAGGCGGGCACGGAGACGGCGGGCGCGTCATCCATCCATTCTTCGCGGCGTACGATGGGGTAAGTATGAAGGCCGACGCCCCAGCCCTTGACCGATTTCTCGACCTTGCCGCCCAGCGCCTCGGCCATGATCTGGTGGCCGAAGCAGATGCCGACCAGCTTCGCCGGCCCGGCCGCGGCCTGAACGAAGGTCTTCAGCGGCGCGATCCAGTGATGATCGTCGTAAACGCCGGCCGACGAGCCGGTGACGAGATAGGCGTCGAAGCGGGTGACGTCCGGCGGCAGCGGCTCATTGGATAGGTCGATGCTTGTATAGGCGAAATCCGGGCCCAGCAGCTTTTCGAACATCGCCGGATAGCGGCCGAAGGCGGGGATCAGGTCCGCCGGCGGCTTGCCGGTTTCGAGGATGGCGAGTTTCACGCCTCGCGCCGCTCCCGCTTCGCGGCGATGCGGAGACGCAGGGCGTTGAGGCGGATGAAGCCGGCGGCGTCGCGGTGATCGTAGCCCGATTGGCCCTCCTCGAAGGTGACGAGGTCCTGGTCGTAAAGCGAAAGCGGGCTTTCCCGGCCGATGACGATCGCATTGCCCTTGTAGAGCTTCACGCGAACGGTGCCGCTGACATGCTCCTGGCTCTTGTCGATCAGCGCCTGCAGCATCTCGCGCTCCGGCGCGAACCAGAAGCCGTTGTAGATCAGCTCCGCATAGCGCGGCATGATCGAATCCTTCATGTGCATCGCGCCGCCGTCCAGCGTGATGCTCTCGATGCCGCGATGGGCCGCGAGCAGGATCGTGCCGCCGGGCGTCTCGTAGACGCCCCGCGACTTCATGCCGACGAAGCGGTTCTCGACCAGGTCGAGCCGGCCGATGCCATTGTCGTGGCCGTGCTGGTTGAGCGTCGTCAGCAAGGCGGCGGGCGAGAGCGCTTCGCCGTCGATCGAGACGGGATCGCCGCGCTCGAAGCCGATCTCGATCACGGTCGGGGTGTCCGGCGCGTCCTCGGGCGAGATGGTACGCTGGTGGACATATTCTGGCGCCTCGACCGCCGGATCCTCCAGCACCTTCCCCTCGGAGGACGAATGGAGGAGATTGGCGTCGACCGAGAAGGGCGCTTCACCGCGCTTGTCCTTGGCGATCGGGATCTGGTGCTTCTCGGCGAAGTCGATCAGCGCCTCGCGGCTCGCCATCTCCCATTCTCGCCACGGCGCGATGACACGGATGTCGGGCTCCAGCGCATAATAGCCCAATTCGAAGCGAACCTGATCGTTGCCCTTGCCGGTGGCGCCGTGACAGACGGCGTCGGCGCCGACCTGACGGGCGATCTCGATCTGCCGCTTGGCGATCAGCGGCCGGGCGATCGAGGTGCCGAGCAGATATTGGCCCTCATAGACCGTGTTCGCCCGGAACATCGGGAAGACATAGTCGCGGACGAACTCCTCCCTGAGGTCGTCGATGAAGATGTTCTGCGGCTTGATGCCGAGCATCTCCGCTTTTGCCCGCGCCGGCTCGACCTCCTCGCCCTGGCCGAGATCGGCGGTGAAGGTGACCACCTCCGCCCCATATTCGGTCTGCAGCCATTTCAGGATGATCGAGGTGTCCAGCCCGCCGGAATAGGCGAGGACAACCTTCTTCGGAGCATCGGTCATGCGTAATGGACTTTCTCTTGGCCCATCATCCGCTGCAGGCGGGCGATCAGGGCAGGAATGGCGTGGCCGTCGCGGACCGCAATGAAAAGCGTGTCGTCGCCGGAAACAGTGCCGGCGACTTCAGGAAGGTCGCTATGATCGATCGCCGAGGCGACGAGATGGGCCGACCCCGGCGGCGTCTTGATGACGATCATCTGGCCGGCGGCCTCGATCGAAACCGCCCATTCGCGCAGGATGCGGGCGAGCCGGCCGGCGCTCCAGTCGCTTTCGCCGATCTGGTCGGGAAGCGCATAGCGCGAGGCGCCGCCCCGCTTCACCTTGACCGCGCCGAGTTGTTCGAGATCGCGGCTCACGGTCGCCTGGGTGACGGCAACGCCGAGATCGGCCAGGCGGGCGGTCGCCTCCTCCTGGCTGGCGACCTCGCCGGCCCGCAGCAGATCGGCGAGAATGCGCAAACGTCGCTCGCGGGCGTCGGTCACAGCAGCACCCAGGCGAGCGCCGCGCGGGCGGCGTGCATCCGGTTCTCGGCCTGCCGCCAGATCGCGCTCTTCGGGCTTTCCATGACCTCGTGCGTCACCTCCTCGCCGCGCCGGGCGGGCAGGCAATGCAGGAACCAGGCGTCGTCGGTCTTGGCCATCAAGTCGCGGTCGACCTGATAGGGGGAGAGCGCCTGCATCCGCGGCCCGGCCTCGGCGTCCTGCCCCATCGACACCCAGACGTCGGTGTAGACGAAGCGGGCGCCGCGCACCGCCTCGGCAGGGTCGTTCGTATGGCGGACGCCGTCCGGCGCATCGCTCAGGCGATATTGGTCGGGGCTCGCCAGCGTAAGCTCGGCGCCGACCGCGACGCAAGCGAGCGCGAGGCTGCGCGCGACATTGTTGTCGGCGTCCCCGACATAGGCGATTTTCAATCCCTGGAGGCTGCCCGC
>JBFWUJ010000041.1:3015-16487 GCA_050247295.1 Sphingomonas sp.
TTGCATCCTCCAGCAGGCCGGGGGCGGCGGTGAGATAGACGATCTTTTCCGCCTGCATCGCCACCGCGATCGCCATCGCCGCTTCGTCGGCGTTGATATTGTAGGGCTGGCCGGCGGGGTCGGCGCCGACGGTGGAGACGACGGGCGCCAGGCCCTGATCGAGCAGGCCGTGAAGCCGCTCGGCGCGGACCAGGGCGACGTCGCCGACGAAGCCCAGCGCCGGGTCGCGCGGCCGGGTCGTCAGCAATCCGCCATCCTCGCCGGCGACGGCGACAGCGACCGGATCGTTGGGGGATTCCTTGTTGATGGTGGCGACCAGATTGCGGCTCACTTCGCCGACGAGCACCATGCGGACGATCTTCAGGGTCTCGGCGTCGGTTACCCGAAGCCCGTCCTTGAACTCCGGCTGCTTGCCGACGGCGCGCATCATCTCGTCGACCTGCGGGCCGCCGCCATGGACGAGGACGCAGCGCACGCCGACACTGCGCAGCAACAGCACATCCTGCGCCAGCGCGCGATCGAGTTCCTTGTCGATCGCCGCGCCGCCCAGCTTCACGATCACCGTCTTGCCGCGGAAACGCTGGATATAGGGCAGGGCCTCGACGAGGATCTGCGCGGTGAGGGCGGGGCTCGTGCTGCTCATGACGTGACTGAATTTTCCTTGATGTAGCCGGGGCCGAGGTCGATGCCGATCACCTGCGCGGCACCGGCGCCGCCGGTGCCGAGGTCAACCTCGATCTCGATCCTCTCGTTCCGCATGTGGGCGGCGACGGCGGCCCGGTCGTGGTCGATCTCGATGCCGCCGCGCGAGACGGTGACGCCGCCATAGGCGACCGCGGATTTCTCCGTCTCGAAGGCGACACCGGCCGAGCCGGCAGCCCCGAGCAGCCGGCCCCAATAGGGATCGGAGCCGTACCAGGAGCATTTGACCAGATTGTTCTCGGCGATGTTCTTCGCCGCGGTGCGGGCTTCGGCATCCGAGAGGGCCCCGGTGACGCGGAGCGTCACCATCTTGGTCATACCCTCCGCGTCCCTTGCCATTTGCAGGGTCAGGTCCTCGCAGACGCTATGAACCGTATCGGCAAATTCCTGTAAATCCGGTGTGCCGGAACGGCCATTGGCAAGCAGGACGACCGTGTCGTTGGTCGACGTCGCGCCATCGACATTGAGGGTGTTGAAGGTGCGGTCGGCGGCGTCCTTCAGGATGCGCTGGAGATCGTCTCGCGAAACATCGGCGTCGGTGGTGAGATAGGCCAGCATCGTCGCCATGTTGGGCGCGATCATGCCGCAGCCCTTGGCCATGCCGCCGATCGTGAAGGTCGAGCCCTTCACCACGGCCTCCTTCGGCACATGATCGGTGGTGAGTATCCCCTTGGCCGCTTCTGTGCCGCCCGCGACCGAAAGCCCTTCGGCAAGGCTGGGCAGGGCGGCAAGGATCTTGTCCATCGGTAACCGGGTGCCGATGATGCCGGTCGAGGACACGAGGACGTGTGCCTTGTCGATGCCGAGCGTCTCGGCCGTCGCCTCGCTCATCGCTTCGGCATCGGCCATGCCTGCGGCGCCGGTTCCGGCATTTGCGTTCCCGCTGTTGACGATGATCGCAGCCGCCCTGCCACCGGAATCCGCCAGCCGCTGGCGATCGAGAACGACCGGCGGCGCGACGAACTTGTTCTGCGTGAAAACGCCGACCGCGGTGACCGGCCGCCGGTCGTCGGTCGCGATCAGCGCCATGTCATGTCTTGCGCGCTTGATGCCCGCATGCAGGCCGAAGGCGACGAAGCCGGGTGCTGCGGTGACGCTCATGGCCAGATACCGACGCGGGCCAGCCCGGCCGTCTCGTCCATGCCGAGCATCAGGTTGGCGCATTGGATCATCTGGCCGGCCGCCCCCTTCACCAGATTGTCGAGCGCGGCGATGGCGAGCACCCGGCCGGTCCGCTCGTCATAGCGCGCGGTGATATGAACGGCGTTCGAGCCCAGGGTCCATTTGACGGAGGGGGAGCGTTCCGAAACATGGACGAAGGGTTCGTTCCGATAAGTGTCCGCCAGCGCGGCGAGCGGGTCGCACCGACCTTTGGCAACGGCGGTGCAGGTGGCGAGGATGCCACGGTTCATGGGTGCGAGATGCGGCGTGAACAATATCTTGCCGCCCAGCGCCATTTCCATCTCGGCAGTGTGGCGATGGGCGAGCAGGCCATAGGCGCTGAAATTTTCGTCCACCGTGCTGAAATGGGTTTCGTCCTTCAGCGCCTTGCCGGCGCCGCTGACGCCGGAGGCGGCGCTGACGTTGATCGTCTCGGGTTCGATCAGCTCTAGCAGCGGCCGCAGTGCCAGGATCGTCGTGGTCGGATAGCAGCCAGCCGCGGCGACCGTCTTCGACGTCGCGATCGCGTCGCGATGCAATTCGGGAATGCCGTAGACGAAGCGGCCGAGCAGCTCCGGCGCTTCATGCGGTTCCTTGTACCAGCGCTCGTAAGTCGCGGCATCGTCGAGGCGGAAATCGGCCCCCAGATCGACCAGCGGGATGCCGCGCGCGATGACCTCAGGCGCGATCCGCTGCGAATGGCCGTGCGGCAAAGCCACGAGGACCAGCCCGGCCCCATCGAGCGCGCCAGCGTCATACTGCTCGATCCTGAGATCGGGATAAGCGGGCGCGAGGTGCGGATGCACGTCCGCCAGCCTCATGCCGGCCTGGCTATCGCCGAAGAGCCGGCTCGGGCGCAGGCCGGGATGCTGGGCGCAGAGCCGCAGCAGCTCGGCGCCGACAAATCCGGAAGCTCCAAGGATGGCAACGTCGATCATATTTCTTTCTATGCATCATATAGCATAAATATGCAACATTACAGACAAAAGAAAACGCCCCGGAAAAACCGGGGCGCTTCCATTCGTGCGACCGGGAACTACGGGCTGCTCGGCCCGTCGTCGTCGGTCAGCTCGATGATGCCCCAAACGATGAGACCCAGCGCAACGGCTGCCAGGATCCATGCAGTGGTGCCCACCAGCTCGTTCGAGCCCTGGGTCGGGGCGCCGGCCCGGACAGTCGACGCAGAGGCAACGCTCGCGGGCGCGGCCGACTGGGCGACCGCCGCGCTGCTGGCGGTGATCATCGAAATTGCGGCAAGTGCCGCCAGCTTCTTGGAAAGCATTACTTTCACTCCGTCTTTAAATTCATCCGTAGCGCTATTCCCGGACCGTCGGGCCCTTAGACTGTGAACGATGACAATTGCAAGACGCGACAGGCGGAACGTGCAGATTCTTCGTTAATATCAATTAACCACGGCGTCCGCGCGTCCATTCCGCGACGACGGTCGCCAGCACCTCGAGCGGCATATCGCCGTTGACCAGCACCGCGTCGTGGAACGATCTTAGATCGAACCGGTTCCCAAGCGCCTGCCGTGCCTCCTCGCGCAGCCGCACGATCTCGTTGTGGCCGATCTTGTAGCTGCAGGCCTGACCCGGCCAGACGATGTAGCGTTCGATCTCGCTAGTGGAGGCGATCGGGTTGAGCCCGACCTCATCGGTGAAATATTGAATCGCCCGTTCGCGGCTCCAGCCCCTCGCATGCATGCCGGTGTCGACGACGATACGCGCCGCCCGATAAAGGAAGCTTTGAATGCGCCCGATCCGTCCCGTCGGGAATTCATCATACATGCCGATCTCATCCGCCAGCTGCTCGGCGTAAAGGCCCCAGCCCTCGCCGAATGCCGGCACCCCGATATTGCGGTGGAGCAGCGGTATGGCGTCGTTTCCGAGCACCGTTGCGCCCTGCCACAGATGGCCCGGCGCGCTTTCGTGATAGGTCAGCGTCGGCAGCGCCCACCGCGGCCAGATGCGGGTATCGACCAGGTTGATATAATAGGCGCCGGGGCGCGAGCCATCGAGACTGCCGCCCTGCGCGTAGCCGCGCGGCGCGCCGACTTCGATCGCCGGCGGCACCCGGCGGATTTCCATGCCGGTCGTCGGCACGGTACCGAAAAACTCCGGCATTCGGGCCCGCACGGCATCGAGCTGGCGGCGGAGATCGGCCAGCAGCTGCTGGCGGCCGGTGTCGCTGTTTGGGTAGAGGAAGCGCTCCTGTTGCCCAAGGGCCGTCAGGCGGGCGCCGACGCTGCCCTGGGTCAGGCCTTCGCGACGCAGCAGCGGTTCGGCCTCCGCCTGCAATTCCGCGACCTGGCGAACGCCGATGTCATGCGCCTGTTCGGGCGTAAGCGCGGTGCTCGTATGATAGCGCAAGCAGAGCGCGTAGAACCGCTCTCCATCCGGCAGCGCGCTCGCCGCGGGATTGACGCCGGCGCGTCCGCGCAGTTCGGCGAGCAAGGCAAGCTGCCCGTCCAACGCGGCGGCGATCGGACCATCGACGATCCGGGCGGCGCGCGCGCCCCAATCGCCGGCAATGTTCTTCTCGCCCGTCCGGCGAACCAGCGACTGGACGAGACCGGATTGGGCGCCGCGTTGCTCGCCCAGCGAGCGGGTTTGGTCGATCGCCTTGTCGATGATGTAGCCGGGCGGGATAACGCCTCTGCCGGCGTCGGCACGGGCCCGTTCCACCTCCGCTCCGATCGCGCCGGCGAACGCCTCGAGCCGGGACAAATAGGCGTCGGCATCGGCGCCATTGTCGATCGGGTGCTGGCTGTCGAGGAAGTCCGGCAGGCCCTGATAGACCCCGGTAAGCTGAGTCAGGACATAAGGGACGGGATAATTATAGCCGCCAATGCCCCCATAAGGGATGGTGGCGGCGTCGCTCATCCGGTCGCCGAGCCAGAGCAAAGTATCGAGCCAGGCGCGCTCCTGGCCTTGGAACGCGGCGCGGTTGATCGCCCGCAAGCGGGGGAGCCGGTCGAGCAGCGCCCTGTACGGTCCCATCTTGCCGGCCGGCGATGAATCCGAGAGTTGGGCGCGCAGCGGCGCCTGGACCCCTGTGTCGAGACCGAGGCTGGTCGCCATTTCGGGCGTCAGCCGCAGCATCGCTTCGAAAATCTCATCGTAAAGCGCGCGCGCTGTGGCGGTCGGTGCGCCGGGCTGTGCCAATGCGGGGCCTCCGAGCGCGAAGGCGCCGGCGGCGGCGGAGCTCAGCAGAAACTGGCGGCGGTCTAGATACATATTACGGCTCCTGCCGATGCACGCGGCCGCGTGCCATCACGAAGTTCATCTGCCGCAGCGCGCCGACGTCGGCGAGCGGATCGCCGCGCACCGCGACAATGTCGGCGGACCGACCCGGTTCGATCGTGCCGACCTCGGCGGCGAGACCGAGCAGGTCCGCGGCGTTGACGGTTGCCGCCTGGATCGCGGTCATCGGCGTCATCCCGTGTTGGACCATCAGCGGGAATTCGTCGGCATTGCGGCCGTGCAGCGACACCCCCGCATCGGTGCCGAAGGCGATCCTGACGCCGGCGGGAACGGCGCGGCGGAGCGCCAGGCCGGTGATCGCGATCCGCCATTCGATCTTCTGCCGGACCTCGCCGATATAGGCGTTCGGATTGGCGCGCAGACGCTCGATATAGCCATTCACCGTCGACAGCGTCGGCACGTAATAGGCACCCGATTGGCGGAACAGCCGCAGGCTCTCGTCGTCGAGCAAGGTGCCATGCTCGATCGAATCGGCGCCGACCCGGAGCGCCAGGTTGATCCCGTCGGCGCCATGGGCGTGGACGGCCACCCGGCGGCCGTAAAGATGGGCGGTCTCGACGATCGCCCGCGCTTCTGCCTCGAACATCTGGGCGCCGAGGCCGAGACCGATCCGGCTGTTGACGCCGCCGGTGGTGGCGATCTTGATGAGATCGACGCCGCGGGCGATCTGGCGGCGCACGGCGCGACGGCAATCGTCCGGCCCGTCGCAGGTGCTGCCGGATTCGCGCAGCACCGCGTGCAGTTCCTCCCGCATCCCCAGCGTATCGTCCATATGGCCGGCGGTGGTGGACAGGCTGGTGCCGGCATCGACGATCCTGGGTCCGACCGCCCAGCCACGCCGGATCGCGTCCCTGAGGCCCAGCGTGATGCCGTCGGACGAGCCGAGGTTGCGGACCGTCGTGAAGCCGGCGTCCAGCGTCCGGCGGGCGTTCATCGCCGCCTCATGGGCACGCAGCGCGACGTTTTCGGTGACGCCGGCAAGCTGGCCCTCGACGCCCGCCCGGTCGCTGTCCAGATGGACGTGGCTATCGATCAGGCCGGGCAGCACGAAGCGATCGCGCAGGTCGATGACACGGGCCCCCTCCGGCACGGCCATGAAGCCGTCTTCGACCGATACGATACGGCCGTCGCGGATCAGGATGCTGGCATTGCGGCGCGGCGGCCGGCCGGGGCGATCGAGCAGGGTCCCGGCGTGGATGACGGTCACTCCCGGCTCGCCGGGCAACGGCGGCGAGGCGGCCGACGGGGGCGGGGGAATCGCGCCTTGCTGGGCCTGGAGGGGATTCGCGGCGAGGGACAGGACGAGCAACGAACAAGCAGTCACGAAAGCGCGCATCGGGCCGATCCTTTGTGGAAGGTGACGGTGACGATAGCCGATAGTGCCGCGCTGACTATCCCCAATCTCAATTGTAATCGGTGACGTTTTTTGTTGCGGTGCCGCAACAGGCTGATCGAAATCAGAATTGTTAACCTTTGCCCGCTGTCTTGCGTGATCGGAGAGGCCTATTCCGAAGTCCTTAAGACCACCACGCAAGAAGGGGCAGGATCATGGGTCTCAACATCGCCAAATTCCGCAATCACGTGACCGCACCGGCCGTGTCGATCATTGCGATCATGGCGGCGGCCCCGGCCTGGGCCCAGGGTGGCGCGGCGGCCCAGGAGGATCAGGAGATCGTCGTCACGGCAACGCTGCGCGAGAGTTCCCTGCTCGACGTTCCGTTCTCCATCAACGCCCAGACCGAGGCTGACATCCAGCGTTCCGCGTCGCAGACGGTCGAGGATCTGTCGCGCAACGTCGCCGGCCTCACAGTCCAGAATCTCGGGCCGGGGCAGAGCCAGGTGGCGATCCGCGGCGTTTCGGCCGGCCAGATCGTCCGCGACCAGCCGGGCGTCAAGGAGCAGGTCGGCGTCTATCTCGACGATAGCGTGATCTCGCTGTCGCTGTTCACGCCGGATCTCGATCTGTTCGACTTGAACCGCGTCGAGACCCTGCGTGGCCCGCAAGGCACGTTGTTCGGCGCCGGCTCGGTCGGTGGCACGCTGCGCTACATCACCAATCAGCCGGCGCTCGGCCGCACCGAGGGCTTGGTCGAGGGCAATATCAACCTGGTCGGTGGAGATGATTTCGGCGGTGCTCTGCGCGGCATGATCAACGCGCCGCTCGGCGATACCGCGGCGATCCGCGCCGTCGCCTATCACACCGAATATGGCGGCTTCATCGACGCCCTCGGGCCGGGTGGTGGCGAGAACGTCAATGGCGGCCGTCGAACCGGTGGCCGGATCGCGCTGCGTTGGGAGCCGGCGGACGGTTTCTCGATCACTCCGCGCGTTGTCTATCAGCAGATCCGCGCCAACGGTTTCAACCGGCAGGAGGTGTACAACCTCTATGCCAACCCCTTCACCAACCCGAACGTGCCGGGCGGCCGGGCGCCGGTGACATTTGACGAGCGCGAGCAGTATCTGCTTCTGCGTGAACGGTTCGAGGACGATACGCTGCTGGCGGACCTGACGGCCTCTTTCGATTTCGGCCCGGTGACGCTGACCTCCGTATCGACCTATATCAATCGCGATATCGTGGTCAGCCGCGACGCCAGCGCTCTTACCGGCTCGGTCTCGGTCGATCTCGGTTTCCCGACCGCGGCGGTGCTGCTGCCCTCAAACCTGGTCGACACCACCGATCTGGAAACCTTCACCCAGGAGGTGCGCCTGTCTTCCAGCATGAGCGGGCCGTTCCAATGGTTGATCGGCGTCTTCTATTCGGACGTCGATCGCTTCTACCGCCAGCGCCTGCCCACTCCGGGCTATGACGCCGCGACGGACGCCACGCTCGGCGCCGGTACGGCGGTAGCGGTGCGCAACGGCTTCCCGGCGGATTCGCCTTATAATTCCGACCTGCCCTACGACATCCGGCAGACCGCGATCTTCGGCGAGTTCAGCTACCAGTTCCACCCGCGGTTCACGGTGACGGCCGGCGGCCGCTATTACGATTTCTCCGAAGAGCGGCAGTTTGTCTCGGGCGGCCTGTTTTCCAACCTCGACAATCGCACCGACCGGACCGAATCGTCCGGCTTCAGCCCGCGCCTGATCGCGACGTGGGAGCCCTATGACAACATCCGCATCAATGCCCAGGTGTCCAAGGGCTTCCGGCTTGGCGGCGTCAATGACCCGCTGAACCTGCCGCTTTGCACGGCCGCGGACGCCGCGCTGTTCGGCGGCTTCCAGGACTATGATGACGAGACGCTGTGGAATTACGAAGTCGGCGTCCGTGCGCAACGGCGCAACTTCCGGTTCGCGGCGGCGGCTTTCTATACGGACATCAACAATCTGCAGACGACCCTGGATGCCGGATCCTGCTCGTCACGCATCGTGTTCAACGTGCCGGAGGCGCACACGATGGGGGTCGAATTCGAAATCGGCGTGTCGCCGCTGCCGGGGCTCGATCTTTCGCTGGCCGGCAGCGTCATCGACGCGGAGTTCGATTCGACATTGCCGGGCGTGCTCGCGGCAACCACCGGCATTCGCGAAGGCAATCGCTTGCCCTCCGTACCCAACGTCCAGCTGGCGGCGAGCGCGAACTACAACTTCCGGGTCAACGATGCGGCCGAGGGCAGCCTGGGCCTGACCGTCCAGCACGTCGGGACCCGCTACACCCAGCCGAGCGACCAGGAAAACAATCCGCGCAGCTTCGTATCCGGGCTGCCGTTCGGCGGTGCGACCGGGGCAGCGCCGACTGTGCTCAACCTGCGGCTGCCCGACTATCAATATATCAATCTCACCGCCGGTGTCGCGTGGAGCAACGGCTTGAGCGTTCAGGTCTATGTGAACAACCTGCTCGACGAAAACGCCATCCTCTCCTTCGACCGCGAGCGCGGCGGCCGGGCGCGGCTGGGCTTCAACGTCGGCCAGCCGCGGATCATCGGCCTCACCGTCCGGCAGCGCTTCGGCAGCCGCTAGGTTGACCTCCTCCTCCCCCCGCGCGAAGCTTCGGCATCGCGACGGGGAGGGGTGGACATGGCGAGGATCACGCGGCGCAAGCTGCTGATAGGTGCTGCGGGCGCCGCCGTCGCGGCCACCATCCATCGGCCGGCCGCGGCCCAGTCCGGACGCTCCGACATGGTCGTGGTCGGTGCCGGCGTGTTCGGCGCCTGGACCGCGTTCAAGTTGCAACAGGCGGGCCGCAGGGTAACCCTCGTCGATGCCTGGGGGCCGGCCCATGCGCGGTCTTCCTCGGGCGGCGAATCCCGGATGACCCGTGCGGTCTATGGACCGGACGAAGTCTATTCCCGGATGGCGTTGCAATCGCTGCCGGAATGGCGGGCATTGTCGGAGCGGGCGGGGTTGCCGATCTTCGCCCCCGTCGGGGTGTTGTTCTTTTTCGGGGCGCCGCACCCTTATGCGACGGCGGCGATGGAGATGCACCGGCGGCTCGGCCTTTCCACCCGGATGCTCGACCGGCCGGAAATGGCGCGGCGCTTCGGTGGCATCGACTTCGACGGGGTCGAGTTCGGTCTGTTCGAGCCCGATTTCGGCGTGCTGATGGCGCGCCGCTCGGTGCAGACGCTGGTGCAGGAGTTCGTTCGCGCCGGCGGTAATTATGTCGCGGGGCAGGTGGCCCCGCCGTCCGGATCGGGCGAGCGGTTGACGGAAGTGCGGACCGCGACGGGTGAACGGATCGGCAGCGGCGGCGACTTCGTCTTCGCCGCCGGCCCCTGGTTACCGCGCCTCTTCCCGGACATCCTGCGCGGCCGTATTCGTGCGACCCGGCAGGAGGTCTTCTTCTTCGCGGCGCCCGGCGGCGACCGGCGCTTCCTGCCCGGGCCGATGCCGGGCTGGGCGGATTTCAACGGCGGCGAGCTATTCTACGGCATGCCGGATCTGGAGGCGCGGGGCTTCAAGATCGCCTTCGATCCGCACGGTCCCGAGGTCGATCCCGATCAAGGCGATCGGGCGCCGTCGGCGGAGATGCTGGCGCGGGTCCGCACCTACATGGCGCGCCGCTTTCCGGCGCTGGCGGATGCGCCTCTGAACGAGGCGCGGATCTGCCAGTATGAGAACAGCTCCAACGGCGATCTTTTGATCGATCGCCATCCGCGCTGGCGCAACGTGCTGCTGGTCGGCGCCGGATCGGGCCACGGCTTCAAGCACGGCCCGGCGGTCGGCCAATATGCCGCCGATCTGCTGACCGGAAGTCTGGCGGCGCCGGAGCCGCGCTTCAGCCTTGCCAGCAAGGCGGAGGTCGAGGCGCGCGCCGTGATCTGAACTGGACGCCCCCGGTCGGGCGGCGCATGATCGGGCCGCTGATCGCCCGCCTGCGGACGGCGATCGATCCGGCGTAAGCGGAATGGAAGAAGCAGGGGAGGACGCGATGCCGAGACCACCGGTCTGGTACTGGATCGTCGCCATCTTGGCGCTGCTCTGGGAGGCGGCCGGCTGCTATTTCTACGTCGTGCAGGTGTCGATGGACGCGGCCGATCTGGCCGCGTTGCCGGCGCGGCAGGCCGCCGCCTTCGGCGCGATGCAGGGCTGGCAATGGGCGCTGTTCGCGGTCGCCGTCTGGTCCGGCCTCGCCGGCGCGGTCGGGCTCGTCGTCCGGCGGCGGGCGATCGCCTTATGGGGTCTGTGGCTGTCGCTGATCGCGGCGCTCGTCCAATATGGCTATGCGTTCACGACGCCGGAAATCCAGGCGATGCCGGCGGCCGAGGCGCTGCCGCTGCCGATCGCGATCGGAGTCATCGGCCTGGCGCTTGTACTGTTCGCCGGCAGTGCCGCCGGGCGCGGCTGGCTGCGCTGAAGCGGGCGGTCGCTGAACGGCGGTTGACGGCTGCATTCATCCGGCGCTCAGGCGGCTCGTTGCACATCCGGCACGTGCGGCCGGCTTTATCGGCCCGCCTCGTATCGGGGAGTTTCGACAGATGATGAAGATGCTTGTGCTCGGCGCCGCGGCGTCGACCGCCGTCATGGTTGCGTTGCCGGCGCCGGCTGCCGCGCAGGGCTATCGCGACGGCTATTACGGGCGCGAATATCGCGGCGATCGCTATCGCGACGGCGATCGTGGCCGCTATCGCGACGGCCGCCGCTATCGGCGCGGCGATCGCTACCGGCGCGGCTATCGCGGCCGCGCTTATGCCTATGGCTATCCCGCTTATGGCTACGGCTATGCCTATCCGGCCTATGGCTACGATTATTACGATCGCGGCTATTATGATCGCGGCCACTACGACCGTGGCTATTATGGTCGGGGCTATTATCGCGGTCGCCGCTATCGTTGCGACGACGGCACGGCCGGAGCGGTCGTCGGCGGCGCGACGGGCGCGCTGATCGGCCGGTCGATCGACCGCAGTACCGGGCGCCGGCAGGGCTGGCGCGACAGCGGCACCGGCGGCGCGATCATCGGTGGTGTGATCGGGGCGCTGGCCGGGCGCGAAGCGACGCGCTGCTGATATCGGGATGATGGAAGAGCCGGGCGAGGCGCAGGCCCCGTCCGGCTTTTCCCTCACGACTCAGGCGGTCTGGGCAAGTCCGGCGGCCAGCTCCTCGAGCTGATCGGCGCATTTGCCCCAGCCCTCCTGGAAACCCATCTGCTCGTGGGTGTCGCGGTCGGCGATGCTCTTGTGGAGCGCGACGGCGCGATAGAGCGTTTTGCCGCCGCCCGCATCGGCCAGGGTGACGATGGCCGTCATCGGGAAGGATTCGCATCCTTCGCCCATCTCGGCCGGGCGGTATCCGGGGCCGAGCGCACTCGTCCAGGCCAGCCTTTCGCCCTCGACGATCTCCAGCATGCAGCCGGCATTGCCGTGGCCGGTGTCGAAGCCGTCCGGCCCGACCATCCGGATACGGAAGATGCCGCCGGGGCGAAGGTCCATTTCGATCTCGCTGATTTCATAGGGCTTTGGCGAAAACCAGCGCTTCAGATGCTCCGGGTTCGTCCAGGCCTCCCACACCAGATCGCGCGGCGCGTCGAGGGTGCGTTCCAGCACCAGATCCAGATTGTCGCTCATTCCTTCTCTCCTTCATCCTGCAAGGTCGCGAGATAGTCTTCCAGCCGGTCGGCACGCCCTTCCCAGATCGATCGCTGCTGGGCGAACCAATGTTCGGCGGCGCTCATCGACGCCGGCTCGATCGATACGGTGCGCACCCGGCCCTTTTTCGCCGATTTGACCAGTCCGCTCGCTTCCAGCGCCTGCAGGTGCTGGAGAACGGCGGGCAGACTCATCGGCAGCGGCCGGGCCAGATCGCTCACCGAGGCGGGTCCGCGGCTCAGCCGTGCCAGCATCCCGCGCCGGGTCGGATCGGCGAGGGCCTGGAACGTCCGGTCGAGCAGGCTCGAATCGTTAAGCATGGGCTTAACTATTTCAGGTCCGCTTCCCGAGTCAAGAGAGTTAAGTAACCGCTTAACTATTGGGCAGGGCAGGTGGTCTCCGGGCCGGCGGCGAGATCGAGACAGCGGCCGTCGATCGAACCGGGGGCGATCGGCAGGCCGATCAGCGCGGCGAGGCTCGGCATGATGTCGGCGGTCTCGACCGCCAGCGGCTGCTCGAAATGAGTGATGCCGCGCCGCCAGAACAGGATCGGCACCCGCCGGTCATAGTCCCATGGGCTGCCATGTGTGGCGACGTAGCCGCGGCCGGGTGCGGCGATCGGCGTGACCCGCGGCCGCAGCAAGACGAGAAAGTCGCCGGAGCGCTCCGGATCGAACGAGGCGCGGGCGCGCTCGATCAAGGTCCAGGCGTCGGGCGGGCCGGACGGCGAAGGCGTGGCGGCGAGTTCGTCGCGGGTGAAGACGGCGGCGACCTGCGGATGGGCGCGATAGGCGCGCACCGCCTCGTCCCGCACCCGGCGGCGCTGGGCGGCGGTCAGCGCGCGATCGACATACATGTCGCCGAAGGTGCCGTCGCCGAACAGCACCGGGCCGGCGATTCCCAGCCGTTCGCCGATCGTCCGGCCCATCGCGGATGCGAGCAGCATCCGGTCGACCCGCGCCGACGGCTGGCCGGCCTGCTGCTCGGTGCGCTCGGTGAGATCCAGGCCACCGTGATCGGCGGTCAGCATCACCACATAGTCGACCCCGGTGCGATCCAGCCGTTCCAGGAAGCGCCCCAGCGCCCTGTCCAGCGCGAGCAGGTTGATACACATCTCGGCGCCCTGGGTGCCGAGGCTGTGGCCGACATAATCGGTGGCGGCCAGGCCGATGACGAGCAGGTCGGTCGCTTCGCCTTCGCCGAGCCGCATGTCGCGCTGCAGCCCTTCGGCGATGGCGAGGGTCGCGGCGTCGAAGGCGGGCGTGGCGCGAAAGCCGCTCGCGTCGTTGGCGGCCCGGGCCAGCCGCCCGTCGCCGACCGAGGCCTC
>JBFWUJ010000041.1:16587-18133 GCA_050247295.1 Sphingomonas sp.
TCCTCATGGCTGCCTGATGCCACAGCTCCGTGACGATTCAAGCGGCGCTGGACAGGCACGGAGGCGCTTCCTATCGCCCCGTCATGACAAGCCAGCCCGATTCCATCCTCATCGTCGATTTCGGCAGCCAGGTGACGCAGCTGATCGCCCGGCGGGTGCGTGAGGCGGGAGTCTATAGCGAGATCGCTCCGTTCAACCGGGCGGACGAGGCGTTCGAGCGGTTGCGGCCGAAGGGTATCATCCTCTCCGGCGGGCCCTCATCTGTGATGTGGGACGATAGCCCGCGCGCTCCCCAGCATTTCTTCGACGCCGGCCTTCCGATCCTCGCCATCTGCTACGGCCAGCAGACGATGGCGCACCAGCTTGGCGGTCGGGTGGCGCCGTCAGACAACAAGGAGTTCGGCCGCGCCTTCATCGAGATCACCGGCGAATCGGTCCTGTTCGACGGCCTCTGGCACAAGGGCGAGACGCACCAGGTCTGGATGAGTCATGGCGATCGGGTCGAGGCGCTGCCCGAGGGCTTCAGCGTCGTCGCATCGTCCGAGGGCGCACCTTATGCCGTCGCCACCGACGAGGAGCGCCGCTTCTTCTCCCTCATGTTTCATCCGGAGGTCGTGCACACGCCGGACGGCGGCCGGCTGCTGGCCAATTTCGTCCGCCATGTCTGCGGCTTGCCGGGCGACTGGACGATGGCCGAATATCGTCAGGCCAAGATCGCCGATATCCGCGCCCAGGTCGGCGAGGGGAGGGTGATCTGCGGCCTTTCCGGCGGCGTCGACAGCGCTGTTGCGGCGGTGCTCATCCATGAAGCGATCGGGCATCAACTGACCTGCGTGTTCGTCGATCACGGGCTGATGCGGCAGGCGGAGGCGGAGCAGGTCGTCTCTCTGTTCCGCAATCATTACAACATCCCGCTCGTCCATGTGGACGCGGCCGATCAGTTTCTCGGCGGTCTCGCCGGCCTCGACGAGCCGGAGGCGAAGCGCAAGCTGATCGGCAAGACCTTTATCGACATTTTCGAGGCGGAGGCGGCGAAGATCGGCGGCGCCGATTTCCTTGCCCAGGGCACGCTCTACCCCGACGTGATCGAAAGTGTCAGCTTCACCGGCGGGCCCAGCGTCACGATCAAGAGTCATCACAATGTCGGCGGCCTGCCCGAGCGGATGAACATGCAGTTGGTCGAGCCTTTGCGGGAGCTGTTCAAGGACGAAGTGCGTGAACTCGGCCGGGAGCTCGGTCTGCCGGAGGCGTTCGTTGGCCGGCACCCGTTCCCCGGCCCCGGCCTCGCCATCCGGATTCCCGGCGAGGTCACGAAGGAGCGGTGCGACATCTTGCGCAAGGCCGACGCCATCTATCTGGAGGAAATCCGCGACGCCGGCCTCTACGATGCGATCTGGCAGGCCTTCGCGGTGCTGCTGCCGGTTCGCACCGTCGGCGTGATGGGCGATCACCGCACCTACGACCATGTCTGCGCGCTGCGCGCCGTCACCAGCACCGACGGCATGACCGCCGATATCTACCCCTTCGACGCCGCCTTCCTGAGCCG
>JBFWUJ010000042.1:0-17622 GCA_050247295.1 Sphingomonas sp.
ATTAGGGCAAGCCGGCAGGCGGGCCGGCCGCATGAGCGTCGAACCCGCGTCCGGACTCGATTTCTGAGATCGAATTTTCCGGTTGAACCCGAAACGATTTTCGCGGTTATCGAAGGCATGGACCAGGAGCAACGCGATGAGATCCGGCGCCGCTTCGATCAGGCGGTGAACATGGCGCCGGCCGAGCTGGAAGCGTGGCTCGAAACCGAGGAGAGCCGCAAGGTCGGCTGGAAGGGCCCCGACGGCAAGGGTTCGGGCGAAAGCGTCGGCCACGCCTCCGGCCGCCGCATCGTCGCGATAAAGCGCAGAACGAAGGCCGAGCTGACCGACGCGGACTATGCGCACATGCGCAAGGTCGCCGGCTATGTCGCGCGCCACACGGCGCAGCGGCCCGAGAACATGGTCACCTCGCGCTGGCGCTACAGCCTGATGAACTGGGGCCATGATCCACTGAAGGAGGATTGAGCGTGAGGGGCTATTGCGACGATATCGAGAAGGTCACGCTGGCGAACGTGGATTTCCGCCGCGTTCTCTACACGGGAAAGAATCTCCAGCTCGTGCTGATGACGCTCCCGCCCGGGTGCGACATCGGCGAGGAGGTGCACCCCGATCGCGACCAGTTCTTCCGGATAGAGGAAGGCGAGGGCGTGATCCTGATCGACGGCGTCGAGAACAGGGTCGAGGACGATTTCGCGGTGATCGTTCCCGCCGGCGCGCGGCACAATGTGATCGCCGGCGACCAGCCGCTGAAGCTCTACACGATCTATGGGCCGCCCGAGCATAAGGACGGCGTCGTCCATGCGACGAAGGAGCAGGCCGAGCGCGATCACGACAATGACGAATGGGACGGCGGGACGACCGAATAGCAATCGCGCGGAAAATCGGCGGCCCTTCACAAATCAGGGCCGTTGACCCATATCCGCCTCGCGGTTATAGGCCGCCGCGCTCGCGGGCTCTGATTGTCCGCCGGGCGTTTTTGAGCTGAACGCTGCCGTCATGATGGCGCAAGGGTTCCGGGGGGCCGAAGAGGCCGCCGGGTCGCTTGCGTTTTCCGCATGGCGGTAGAGTAACCATGAGGTGAAGGGCTTCAATGCCGACGATCAACCAGTTGGTCCGCAAGGGCCGCGACCCGCAGAAGACCAAATCCAAGGTCCCTGCGATGGAGCAGAACCCGCAGAAGCGCGGCGTCTGCACCCGTGTCTACACCACCACCCCGAAGAAGCCGAACTCGGCGCTCCGCAAGGTCGCCAAGGTGCGCCTCACCAACCAGCGCGAGGTCATCAGCTACATCCCGGGCGAGGGCCACAATCTTCAGGAGCACAGCGTCGTGCTGATCCGCGGCGGCCGTGTGCGCGACCTTCCGGGCGTGCGCTACCACGTGCTGCGCGGCGTGCTCGACACGCAGGGCGTGAAGGACCGCCGCCAGAGCCGGTCCAAATACGGCGCCAAGCGGCCCAAGTAAGAGGGGAGACCTAGAACATGTCACGTCGTCGTCGCCCCGAGAAGCGCGAGATTCTGCCGGACCCGAAGTTCGGCGATGTCGTCCTGTCGAAGTTCATGAACAACATCATGCTCGACGGGAAGAAGTCGATCGCCGAAGGCATCGTCTATGGCGCGCTCGAGAATATCGAGGAGCGGGCCAAGAAGGATCCGATCGGCGTTTTCCATGACGCGCTCAACAATGTGAAGCCGGGCATCGAGGTCCGCAGCCGCCGGGTCGGCGGCGCCACCTATCAGGTGCCGGTCGAGGTTCGCGTCGAGCGCGCCCAGGCGCTGGCCATCCGCTGGCTGATTTCCGCCGCCCGCGCGCGCAGCGAGAAGACGATGTCGGGACGCTTGTCCGGCGAGTTGCTCGACGCTGCATCGAACCGCGGCAATGCGGTCAAGAAGCGCGAGGACACGCATCGGATGGCCGAGGCCAATAGGGCATTCAGCCACTATCGCTGGTAGCAGCAATCACGCCGGGGGCCGGGGCTCCCGGCCACGGAGTTAAGATCATGGCCCGCAGCCATCCGCTCGAAAAATATCGCAACATCGGCATCATGGCCCACATCGATGCCGGCAAGACGACGACGACCGAGCGCATTCTTTATTACACCGGCAAGTCCTACAAGATCGGCGAGGTCCATGAGGGCACCGCCACCATGGACTGGATGGAGCAGGAGCAGGAGCGCGGGATCACGATCACGTCCGCGGCGACCACCTGCTTCTGGAACGACCACCGGGTCAACATCATCGACACGCCGGGCCACGTCGATTTCACCATCGAGGTCGAGCGTTCGCTGCGGGTGCTCGACGGCGCGGTCGCCTGCTTCGATGGCGTCGCCGGCGTCGAGCCGCAGTCCGAGACGGTGTGGCGGCAGGCCGACAAGTACAAAGTGCCGCGGATGTGCTTCGTCAACAAGCTCGACCGCACCGGCGCCAATTTCGACATGTGCGTCGGGATGATCAAGGATCGCCTGGGCGCCCGCCCGGCCGTCCTCTACCTGCCGATCGGCCTCGAGAGCCAGTTCAAGGGCCTTGTCGATCTGGTCGAGAATCGTGCGATCATCTGGCTCGAGGAGAGCCTGGGCGCCAAGTTCGAATATCAGGACATTCCGGCCGACCTCGCCGATGCCGCCGCCGCAGCCCGCACGGAGCTGATCGAGATGGCCGTCGAGCAGGACGACGCCGCCATGGAGGCCTATCTGGAGGGCACGGAGCCGGACGTCGCGACGCTGAAGGGGCTGATCCGCAAGGGGACGCTCAACTTCTCGTTCGTGCCGGTGCTGTGCGGCTCGGCGTTCAAGAACAAGGGCGTCCAGCCCCTGCTCGACGCGGTCGTGGATTATCTGCCGAGTCCGCTCGACGTGCCGGCCATCAAAGGCGTGCTGCTTGACGGCGAGACCGAGGATTCGCGCCCGGCCGACGACAATGCGCCATTTGCCGCACTCGCCTTCAAGATCATGAACGATCCGTTCGTCGGAACCTTGACCTTCGCCCGCATTTATTCGGGCAAGCTGGAGACGGCGAGCCAGGTCACTAATTCGGTCAAGGACAAGAAAGAAAAGGTCGGCCGCATGCTGCTGATGCATGCCAACGACCGGGAAGACATCCAGGTGGCCTATGCCGGCGACATCGTTGCGCTGGCCGGCCTCAAGGACACCACCACCGGGGACACGCTCTGCGCCACCAACGCGCCGATCATCCTCGAGCGGATGGAATTTCCCGATCCGGTGATCGAGCTTTCAGTGGAGCCGAAGACCAAGGCCGACCAGGAAAAGATGGGCGTCGCGCTCAATCGCCTGTCGCGCGAGGATCCTTCGTTCCGCGTGACTTCGGATGTCGAGAGCGGCCAGACCATCATCAAGGGGATGGGCGAGCTCCACCTCGAAATCCTGGTCGATCGCATGAAGCGCGAGTTCAAGGTCGAGGCCAATGTCGGCGCGCCGCAGGTGGCGTATCGCGAATATCTGAAGAAGCCCGTGGAGCTGACCTACACCCACAAGAAGCAGTCGGGCGGCTCCGGCCAGTTCGCCGAGGTGAAGGTCATCCTGTCGCCGGGCGAGCGCGGTTCGGGCTTCGTCTTCATCGACTCGGTGAAGGGCGGCAACGTTCCGAAGGAGTATATTCCTTCGGTCGAGAAGGGCATGCGCGAGACGGCGGAGACCGGTTCGCTGATCGGCTTCCCGATCATCGATTTCTCGGTCGAGCTGGTCGACGGCAAGTATCATGATGTCGACTCGTCGGCGCTCGCGTTCGAGATTTGCGCGCGCGGTGCGATGCGCGAAGGTGCGCAGAAGGCCGGCATCACGCTGCTCGAGCCGATCATGAAGGTTGAGATCGTGACCCCGGAAGACTATCTGGGCGACGTGATCGGCGACCTGAACAGCCGCCGCGGCCAGATCCAGGGTACGGACAGCCGCGGCAATGCGCAGGTGGTCGAGGCGATCGTGCCGCTTGCGAATATGTTCGGCTACGTTAATGAGCTGCGCTCTTTCACGCAGGGACGCGCTCAGTACACGATGCAGTTCTCGCATTATGACGAGGTGCCTGCGAATGTCGCCGAAGAGGTGAAGGCGAAGCTCGCCTGAGCGGGCCGTCGAGGGTTTGAACTTAAAGACGAGGGTTAGGGAAAATGGCGAAAGCTAAGTTTGAGCGGACGAAGCCGCACTGCAACATCGGCACCATCGGTCACGTCGACCATGGCAAGACGTCGCTGACCGCGGCGATCACGAAGGTGCTGGCCGAGACCGGCGGCGCGACGTTCGTCGACTATGCCAATATCGACAAGGCGCCGGAAGAGCGCGAGCGCGGCATCACCATCTCGACCGCCCATGTCGAGTATGAAACCGACAAGCGTCATTATGCGCACGTCGATTGCCCGGGCCACGCCGACTATGTGAAGAACATGATCACCGGCGCCGCCCAGATGGACGGCGCGATCCTGGTCGTGTCGGCCGCCGACGGACCGATGCCGCAGACCAAGGAGCACATCCTGCTCGCCAAGCAGGTCGGCGTGCCGACGATGGTCGTGTTCCTGAACAAGGTCGATCAGGTCGACGATCCCGAGCTGCTGGAGCTGGTCGAGCTGGAAATCCGCGAGGAGCTTTCCAAGCGCGACTTCGACGGCGACAATATTCCGATCATCTCCGGCTCGGCGCTCGCCGCCCTTGAGGATTCCAACGCGGAGACCGGCAAGGAGGCGATCCTGAAGCTGATGGCCGCCGTCGACGAGTGGATCCCGCAGCCGGAGCGTCCGCTCGACAAGCCGTTCCTGATGCCGATCGAGGACGTGTTCTCGATCTCCGGTCGCGGCACCGTCGTGACCGGCCGTGTCGAGACCGGCGTCGTCAAGGTTGGCGAAGAAGTCGAGATCGTCGGCATCAAGGACACCCAGAAGACGACGGTCACCGGCGTCGAGATGTTCCGCAAGCTGCTCGATCAGGGCGAGGCCGGCGACAATATCGGTGCGCTGATCCGCGGCATCGGCCGCGAGGACGTCGAGCGCGGGCAGGTGCTCTGCAAGCCGGGCTCGATCAAGCCGCACACCGACTTCAACGCCGAAGTCTACGTCCTGTCGAAGGACGAGGGCGGCCGTCACACGCCGTTCTTCGCCAATTATCGTCCGCAATTCTATTTCCGGACGACGGACGTGACCGGCGAGGTCGTCCTCCCCGAGGGCACCGAAATGGTGATGCCGGGAGACAACGTGCAGCTGGGCGTCAAGCTGATCGCGCCGATTGCGATGGACCAGGGTCTGCGCTTCGCGATTCGCGAGGGCGGCCGGACCGTCGGCGCGGGGGTTGTCGCCGAGATCACGAAGTAGTAAGGCGCGCGCAGCCGCCCGGGTCGGACAGATTCGGGCGGCTCGCTTTTTTGTTTGATTTCGCCTGATCCCCGGGCCTTTGGCGCGGGGTAAAGGCGCGGCTCTTTCGCATCGGTACGGACATGGAAACGCAGAATATCCGCATTCGCCTCAAGGCTTTCGATCACCGCGTGCTCGATCAGGCCACTGGCGACATCGCCGACACGGCTCGGCGCACCGGCGCGATGATCCGCGGCCCCATTCCGCTGCCGACGCGGATCGAGAAGTTCACCGTCAACCGTTCGCCGCACATCGACAAGAAGTCGCGCGAGCAGTTCGAGGTGAGGACGTACAAGCGGCTGCTCGATATCGTGCAGCCGACGCCGCAGACGGTCGATGCGCTGATGAAGCTCGATCTGGCCGCCGGCGTCGACGTGGAGATTAAGTTGGCGTGAGCCAATTTGCCGTCAGCCCCGGCGAAGGTCGGGGTCCACCTTTTCCTTAAGGGGGTGGATGCCGGATCAGGTCCGGCATGACGATTTGGAAGGGATACCGCGGAAGCCTGGCTTCCGGTCTGCGTCCCCCGTCGTCCCGGTTTGCCGGGAACCAGCCCAGGCGGGGCACGCATCGTTTTCGGGCTGAAGCACGCCCCCGGGGATGCTCGGGGGCCTCTGGTGAGGAGTATGGTCATGCGAACCGGCGTGATCGCGAAGAAAATGGGGATGACCCGCCTGTTCCAGGAGGACGGCCGGCATGTGCCGGTCACCGTCCTGCAGCTGGACAACCTGCAGGTCGTCGCGCGCCGCGAGGCGGGTCGTGACGGCTATAATGCGGTCCAGCTCGGCGCCGGTTCCGCCAAGGCGAAGAACCTGTCGAAGCCGCAGCGCGGCCATTTCGGCAAGGCCGAGGTTGAGCCGAAGGCGAAGCTCGTCGAGTTTCCAGTCGCCGAGGATGCGCTCCTTGACGTCGGCTCGGAGATTGCCGCCAACCATTTTGTCGCCGGCCAGATGGTCGATATCCAGGGCGTGACCCAGGGCAAGGGCTTTGCCGGTGCGATGAAGCGCTGGAATTTCGGCGGCTTGCGCGCCACGCACGGCGTTTCCCTCTCCCACCGTTCGCACGGTTCGACCGGTCAGCGCCAGGATCCGGGCAAGGTATTCAAGAACAAGAAGATGGCCGGCCACATGGGCGCGAAGAACCGCACCCAGCAGAATCTGGAAGTCGTCCTTACCGATATTCCGCGCGGCCTGATCTTCGTGAAGGGCTCCGTGCCCGGTCACAAGGGCGGCTGGCTGATCGTCAAGGATTCGGTGAAGGTTTCGCGGCCCGACGAGGCGCCCTATCCGGCCGGTCTCAAGGAGCTGCTGAACAAGGCGGATCTGGAAGAGGCGCCGATCGCCGGCATGGTCGACGGGGCGGCGGTGCACGAGATTCCGGCGCTGCCGAGCGACGAGGAAGTCGCCGCCATTGCCGCCGAGCAGGAGGCTGGCGCCGTCGAGGCCGAAGCCAATGCCGCCGAGGCTGAAGAGACTCCCGCTGCCGAGGACACCGCGCCCGAGGGCGAGGCTGGCGCGGCCGACGAGAGCAAGGAAGGCTAGTCATGAAGGTCAAGGTTCAAAGCCTCGACGGCAAGGGCAAGGGCTCCGATCTGGAGCTCAACGACGAGGTGTTCGGCGTCGAGCCGCGTGCCGATATCCTGCACCGGGTCGTCACCTGGCAGCTCGAGAAGCGCCGCGGCACGGCGCGCGCCGCTCGCGAACGGTCCGACGTTGCCCGGACCGGCAAGAAATTCGGTCGCCAGAAGGGCGGCGGCACGGCTCGCCATGGCGATCGCCGCGCCCCGATCTTCGTCGGCGGCGGCAAGGCGCACGGGCCGCGGGTCCGCGACTTCAACCCGTCGCTGAACAAGAAGGTTCGCGCGCTGGGCCTGCGCATGGCGCTGTCGTCGAAGGCGAAGGACGGCAATCTGGTCGTGCTCGACAATCTCGATCTCAAGGATGCCAAGACGAAGGTGCTGAAGGACCAGTTCGGCAAGCTCGGGCTTGGCAAGACGGCACTGGTGATCGACGGCGACGCGCTCAGCGTCGGCTTCGCCAACGCGTCGGCGAACCTTGCCGAAATCAGCTTGCTGCCTGCGGTCGGGGCGAACGTCTACGACATCCTCAACCACGAGACCCTGGTGCTGACCCGCGCCGCGGTCGAGACGCTGGAGGCCCGGTTCAATGGCTAAGGCCAAACAGCAGGCGCAGCCGAAGGTCGCCATCGGCCATTACGATGTCGTCCTGGCGCCGCACATCACCGAAAAGTCGACCCTGCTCGGCGAGAACAATGCGTTCGTCTTCAAGGTCGCCGGCCAGGCGACCAAGCCGCAGATCAAGGCGGCTGTCGAGGCCTTGTTCAGCGTCAGCGTGACCAACGTCAACACGATGACGGTCAAGGGCAAGACGAAGCGCTGGAAGGGTCGTCCCTACACGCGCTCGGACGTCAAGAAGGCGATCGTAACGCTGAAGGACGGCGATTCGATCGACGTCACCACGGGGATTTGAGGCGATGGCGCTCAAGCAATATAATCCGACCACCTCGTCGCAGCGCGGCCTGGTCCTGGTCGACAAGTCGGCGCTCTGGAAGGGCAAGCCGGTCAAGGCGCTCGTCGAGGGCAAGCGCAAGACCGGCGGCCGCAACAACAAGGGTCATGTGACGTCGCGCGGCATCGCCGGCGGCCACAAGCAGAAGTATCGCTACGTCGATTTCAAGCGGCGCAAGTGGGACGTGCCGGCCAATGTCGAGCGGCTGGAATATGATCCGAATCGTACCGCCTTCATCGCGCTGGTGAAATATGAGGACGGCGAGTTGGCCTACATCCTGGCGCCGCAGCGTCTGGCCGCGGGCGACACTGTCGTCGCCGGCAAGAAGGTCGACGTGAAGCCGGGCAACGCCATGGAGCTGGGCCAGATGCCGGTCGGCACCATCGTCCACAATGTGGAGATGAAGGCGGGCAAAGGCGGCCAGATCGCCCGCGCCGCCGGCACCTATGTCCAGGTTGTGGGCCGTGATCGCGGCATGGTGATCGTCCGCCTCAATTCGGGCGAGCAGCGCTATATCCACGCGAACTGCATGGGGACGGTCGGTGCGGTTTCGAACCCCGACAACCAGAACCAGAATTTCGCCAAGGCCGGCCGCACCCGCTGGAAGGGCAAGCGCCCGCTGACCCGCGGTGTCGCCAAGAACCCGGTCGATCACCCGCACGGCGGCGGCGAGGGCCGTACCTCGGGCGGTCGCCACCCGGTCACGCCGTGGGGCAAGCCGACCAAGGGCGCCCGCACCCGCAAGAACAAGGCGACGGACAAGATGATCATCCGCTCGCGTCACGCGAAGAAGAAGAGGTAATCCATGGCCCGCTCCGTCTGGAAAGGCCCGTTCGTCGAGCTGTCGCTGCTGAAGAAGGCGGAAACGGCGCAGGAAGCTGGCGGCCGCGCTCCGATCAAAACCTGGTCGCGCCGTTCGACGATCCTGCCGCAGTTCGTCGGCCTCACCTTCAATGTCTACAACGGCCGCAAGTTCGTGCCGGTGTCGGTCAACGAGGACATGGTCGGCATGAAGCTCGGTGAGTTCGCGCCGACGCGCTACTTCCCGGGCCACGCGTCCGACAAGAAGGGCAAGAGGTAAGCCATGGGCAAGGAAAAGAATCCGCGCCGGGTGGCCGAGAACGAGGCGCTGGCCGTTGGCGGCCAGATCCGCGGCTCGGCACAGAAGCTCAACCTCGTCGCAGGCCTCATCCGCGGCAAGAAGGCGGGCGATGCGATGAACATCCTCCAATTCTCGCCGAAGGCGATGGCGGTGGATGTCCGCAAGGTGCTCGCATCGGCGATCGCCAATGCGGAGAACAACCATAATCTCGACGTCGACAGCCTGGTCGTCGCCGAAGCGAGCGTCGGCAAAAGTCTGTCGATGAAGCGCTTCGTGACTCGGGCGCGCGGCCGTTCGAGCCGGATCGTCAAGCCGTTCAGCCGGGTGCGCATTGTCGTGCGCGAGCAGCAGGAAGCTTAAGCATATGGGTCAGAAAACCTCTCCGATCGGGCTTCGGCTACAGATCAACCGGACCTGGGACAGCCGCTGGTATGCCGACGGTGGCGACTATGGCCGGCTGCTGCTCGAAGATCTGAAGATGCGCCGGTTCATCATGAAGGAGCTGCCGCAGGCGGCGATCTCCAAGGTGGTGATCGAGCGGCCGGCGAAGCTGTGTCGGGTTAGCATTTATGCGGCGCGGCCCGGTGTGATCATCGGCAAGAAGGGCGCTGACATCGAGAAGCTGCGCAAGCGGCTGGCGGCAATGACGTCGAGCGACGTCAGCCTCAACATCGTCGAGATCCGCAAGCCCGAGATCGACGCCCGGCTGGTTGCCCAGGGCATCGCCGATCAGCTCGAACGCCGGATCGCTTTCCGTCGCGCGATGAAGCGCGCCGTGCAATCGTCAATGCGCCTTGGCGCCGAGGGCATCCGCGTTGTCTGCGGCGGTCGTCTCGGCGGGGCGGAGATCGCGCGGACCGAGGGATATCGCGAGGGCCGGGTGCCGCTGCACACGCTGCGCGCCCATATCGATTATGCCGAAGCGACCGCGCACACCTCATATGGCGTTTGCGGCGTGAAGGTCTGGATCTTCAAGGGCGAGATTCTGGGCCACGATCCGCTGTCGCAGGACCGGCTGATGATGGAGGCTCAAACCTCCGGCGTCCGTCCGGCGCGCGATGACCGCCGCTAAGGAATAGGAAGATGCTGCAACCCAAGCGCACCAAGTTCCGCAAGGCCCACAAGGGCCGCATCCACGGCGACGCCAAGGGCGGCACGGCGCTGAACTTCGGCGCCTACGGCCTGAAGGCGATGGAGCCGGAGCGGATTACCGCCCGTCAGATCGAGGCGGCGCGCCGCGCGATCACCCGTCACATCAAGCGCCAGGGCCGCTTGTGGATCCGCATCTTCCCGGATGTTCCGGTCTCGTCGAAGCCGGCCGAGGTCCGCATGGGCTCGGGCAAGGGCTCGCCGGAATTCTGGGTGGCGCGCGTGAAGCCGGGCCGGATCATCTTCGAGCTGGACGGCGTTCCCGGCCCACTCGCCAAGACCGCGTTCGAGCGCGCTGCGGAAAAGCTGCCGATCAAGACCAAGGTGGTTGCCCGCCTTGGCGAATCCCTGCTCGAGGACGCCTGACATGGCCAAGAAGAACGACATCGTGTCGCACACCGACGATCAGCTCAGCGACGAGCTGATGGAGCTGAAGCGCGAGCAGTTCAACCTGCGTTTCCAGGCTGCGACCAACCAGATCGAGAAGCCGAGCCGCGTCCGTGACGTCCGGCGCTCGATCGCCCGCATCAAGACGCTGCAGAACGCGCGCGCCCGCGACGCTTCGGCCAAGGCGTAAGGAGTTTATTGAGATGCCAAAGCGCGTCCTGACCGGCACCGTGGTGTCCGACAAGACCGACAAGACCGTGGTCGTGCGCGTCGAGCGGCGGGTTAAGCACCCGCTCTACGCAAAGATCATCAAGCGGTCGAAAAAGTATCACGCCCATGACGAGGGCAATGCCTTCAAGGAAGGCGAGACCGTGCGCATCGAGGAGACGGCGCCGATCTCGAAGCTGAAGACCTGGCGGGTGCTCGATCGCGTCGACACCCATGCGACGCCCGAAAAGGCGGCGCCGAAGACCAGGGGCAAGGCCAAGAAGGCGGATACCGAGGTCGAGGCCGCTCCGGCCGAAGCCGAGACGGCGGAAGCCTGAAGCGAGTTCAACTGATCGCCGGGCATCGTCCGGTTGAAGTGAAGAAGGAAGCGGATCGATGATCCAGATGCAGTCCAACCTGGACGTCGCCGACAATAGCGGCGCCAAGCGCGTCCAGTGCATCAAGGTGCTGGGCGGCTCCAAGCGGCGGTTCGCCGGCGTCGGCGACATCATCGTCGTCTCCGTCAAGGAGGCGGCGCCGCGCGGCCGCGTGAAGAAGGGCGATGTCCACAAGGCCGTGATCGTGCGGACCGCAAAGGACATTCATCGCCCGGACGGATCGACAATCCGTTTCGATTCCAACGCGGCGGTGCTCGTCAATGCCAACCAGGAGCCGATCGGCACCCGTATTTTCGGTCCGGTCGTCCGCGAATTGCGCGCGAAGAAGCATATGAAGATCATCAGCCTCGCGCCGGAGGTGCTGTAACCATGGCCGCGAAGATCAAGAAGGGCGACAAGGTCGTCGTCATCAGCGGCAAGGACAAGGGCCGCCACGGTGAGGTCACGAAGGTGATGCCGAAGGAGGAGAAGGTTCTCGTCTCCGGCGTCAACGTGCATGCCCGCCATGCCAAGCCGACGCAGGCGCGGCCGCAGGGCGGCATCGTTCGCACCGAGGCGCCGCTGCACATTTCGAAGGTCGCGATCGAGGATCCGAAGACGGGCAAGCCTACCCGGGTCCGGTTCGAGGAGCGCGATGGCAAGAAGGTCCGGGTTGCGGTCCGGTCCGGGGAGCTGATCAATGGCTGACGCCGAAACCAAGTATGTCGCGCGGCTGCGCAAGGATTATGACGAGCGCATCGTGAAGGCGATGACCGAGAAGTTCGGCTACAAGAACCGGCTCGAGGTTCCGCGCCTGGACAAGATCGTCCTCAACATGGGCGTCGGCGAGGCGACCCAGGACAAGAAGAAGGTCGAGACCGCCGCCGCCGAGATGGAGCTGATCGCGGGCCAGAAGCCGGTGATCACCAAGGCGAAGAAGTCGATCGCCCAGTTCAAGCTGCGCGAGGGGATGCCGATCGGCGTCAAGGTCACGCTGCGGCGCGAGCGGATGTACGAGTTCCTGGACCGTCTGGTCACGATCGCGCTGCCGCGCGTCCGCGATTTTCGCGGTCTCAATCCGAAGAGCTTCGACGGCCGCGGCAATTACGCCATGGGCCTGAAGGAGCAGCTCGTGTTCCCGGAGATCAATTACGACAGGATCGAAAAGGTCCGGGGCATGGATATCATCATCACCACGACCGCGAAGACGGACGACGAGGCGCGCGAGCTGCTGCGCCTTTTCAACTTCCCCTTCCCGGCGGAGCAGGATCAGCAGCAGGCGGCCTGACGGCGCCTGCCTGAGTTTTAGAAAGAGAGCTTAAGTCCATGGCGAAACTGAGTTCGATCAACAAGAACGAGCGGCGCAAGAAGCTGGTGAAGCAGAATGCCGGCCGCTACGCGAGGCTGAAGGCGATCGCGAACGACGAGTCGAAGGACGATACCGAGCGGCTGATTGCACGGCTGAAGATGGCCGAGCTGCCCCGCAACGGCAATCCGACCCGCATTCGCAACCGCTGCGAGCTGACCGGGCGTTCGCGCGGCTTCTACCGCAAATTCCGCCTGTCGCGCGTCATGCTGCGCGAACTGGGCAACAAGGGCCTGATTCCGGGCCTCACCAAGTCGAGCTGGTAAGGGCACGATATGCCGATGACCGATCCTTTGGGTGATATGCTCACCCGCATCCGTAACGGCCAGCAGGCGCGCAAGGATTCCGTCCTGACGCCGGCGTCGAACCTGCGCGTCCGCGTGCTCGATGTGCTGCAGCGCGAGGGCTATATTCGCGGCTATTCCGAAGAGGCGCTCGGCGTCCACCGGGGCCTGCGGATCGAGCTCAAATATTTCGAGGGCCAGCCGGCGATTCAGCACGTCGCGCGGGTCTCGAAGCCGGGCCGCCGCGTCTATTCGGGCAGCCAGGAGCTGCCGCGGGTTCGCAACGGCCTCGGCATCACCATCGTTTCGACGCCGAAGGGCGTTCTTTCGGACGCCGAAGCGCGTTCGCAGAATGTCGGCGGCGAAGTGCTCGCGGAGGTGTTCTGATGTCTCGTATCGGTAAGCGCCCGATCGAGCTGCCGTCCGGCGTCACCGCGACGACCGATGGCGGCGTGCTGGCGGTCAAGGGCCCGAAAGGCACGCTCAGCCTCAAGATGGCCGACGATATCGCTTATGATATCGGCGACGGCGCCATTTCGGTGACGCCGGCCAACGAGACCAAGCGCGCCCGCGCCTTCTGGGGCATGCAGCGCACCCTGGTGCAGAATCTCGTCACCGGCGTAACCGACGGCTTCACCAAGACGCTCGAGATCAGCGGCGTCGGCTATCGCGCGCAGGCGCAGGGCAAGACGCTGAAGCTGCAGCTCGGCTACAGTCACGACGTCAACGTCGCCGTGCCGGAGGGCCTGGAAGTCAAGACGCCGGATCAGACGACGGTGGAGATCAGCGGCATCGATCGGCAGAAGGTCGGTCAGCTCGCCGCTGAAATCCGCCGTTGGCGCAAGCCCGAGCCCTATAAGGGCAAGGGCATCAAATATCGCGGCGAGTATATCTTCCGCAAGGAAGGGAAGAAGAAGTAAGATGGCGAAGCTCAACCCCTTCGATAAGCGCCGCCAGCGGGTTCGTACGAGCCTGCGCGCCCGCGCCGGCGATCGCGCCCGCTTGAGCGTTCACCGCTCGGGCCGGCACATCTATGCCCAGGTCATCGTCGACAAGGACGGCCGCACGATCGCGTCCGCCTCGACAATGGAGAAGGAGGCGCGCGCGAAGACCGGCGCCACCGTCGCGGCGGCGCAGGATGTGGGCCGCAAGATCGCGGAGCGGGCCAAGAAGGCCGGCGTCACGCGGGTCGTCTTCGATCGCGGCGGCTTCCTGTTCCACGGCCGGGTCAAGGCTCTGGCCGACGCCGCGCGCGAAAGCGGATTGGAGTTTTAAGAATGGCTGACGAAACCAACCCGAACGAAGGCGGCGAGCCGCAGGCCGAAGCGGCGTCCGCGCCGGCCGAGGCCGCGCCCGCTCCGGCTGAAGCAGCTCCCGCAGAAGCGGCTCCGGCACCCGCCGAGGCGGCTCCGGAGCGGCCCGAGGGCCGTGGTCCGCGCGGTCCGCGCGGCGGCCGTGGCCGTGGCGGCGGCGATCGTGGTGGCCGCGGCGGTGGCCGGCGCGACGACCGCCGCGGCGGCCGTGGCGGCGACGACGAGGGCGGCGAGGAGCTGATCGAGAAGCTGGTCCACATCAACCGTGTCTCGAAGACGGTGAAGGGCGGCAAGCGCTTCGGCTTCGCGGCGCTGGTGGTGGTCGGCGACGGCAAGGGCCGGGCCGGCTTCGGCCATGGCAAGGCGCGCGAAGTGCCGGAGGCGATCTCCAAGGCGACCGCGGCCGCCAAGAAGGCGATGGTCCGGGTGCCCATGCGCGAGGGTCGCACCCTGCATCATGACGGGCTCGGCCATTTCGGCGCCGGCCGCGTCTATGTCCGCTCGGCTCCGGCCGGCACCGGCATTATCGCCGGCGGTCCGATGCGCGCCGTGTTCGAGAGCCTGGGCGTTGCCGACGTGGTGACCAAGTCGATCGGCACGTCGAACCCCTACAACATGATCCGCGCGACCTTCGAGGCGCTCGGCGAGCAGACGTCGCCGAAGTCGGTCGCCCAGCGGCGCGGCAAGAAGATCGCCGACCTGATGGCGCGGCGTGAAGGCCTGTCCGCGGCGGAGGCCGAGGCACAGGCGGAAGCGGTCGCGGAGTAAGTGAAGATGGCGAAGATCAAGATCACCCAGACCGGCTCTCCGATCCGGCGCACCGACGACCAGAGGGCGACGCTGAAGGGCCTCGGCCTCAACAAGATGCACAAGACGGTAGAACTGGACGACACGCCGGAGGTGCGCGGCATGATCCGCGCTGTCCGGCATATGGTGACGGTGGCGGAGTAATCCGTCCCTTCACGGCGCGACAAAAGCGAAAGCGAGTGCAACGATGAAACTGAACGATCTCCGTGACAACAAGGGCGCGCGCAAATCCCGGGTTCGGGTCGGGCGCGGCATCGGCTCCGGCGTCGGCAAGACCGCCGGGCGAGGCCAGAAAGGCCAGAAGAGCCGCTCCGGCGTCTCCGTGTGGGGCTTCGAGGGCGGTCAGATGCCGCTCCACATGCGGATCCCGAAGCGCGGCTTCAACAATATCTTCGCCAAGGACTATGCCGAGGTGAACCTGGGCGCGATCCAGAAGCTTGTCGACGCCAAGAAGCTCGAGACCAAGGGCGTGATCGACCACGCCGCGCTGAAGGCGGCCGGGGTCGCGCGCGGCGGCAGGGATGGCGTGCGCATCCTTGGCAAGGGCGAATTCAAGACGAAGCTGAGCTTCAAGGTCGCCGGTGTCTCCAAGGGCGCCAGGGAAGCAATCGAGAAGGCCGGTGGTTCGGTCGAGGTCATCGAGGTGGTTCCGGCGGCGGAAAAGGCAGCCGCGAAGAAGGGCAAGGGCGCCGCGAGGGCCGCACGGGAGGCGAAGGCGAAAGCCTGATCCAGACGCCGCTTTTTGGCCGGACGGCTGACAAGCCGGAAACGGTCACTATATGAAGCGGCGGGGGCGCTCATCCGGGCCTTCCGCCGCTTTTCATTTCTGAAGGCAGTTCCACGCATATGGCATCAGCAGCCGAACAAATGGCCGCCAATGTGAGCCTGGCGAATTTCGCCAAGGCCACGGACCTGAAGAAGCGCCTGTGGTTCACGCTGGGCGCGCTGATCATCTTTCGCTTTCTGAGCTTCGTGCCGCTGCCGGGCATCGATCCGCGGGCGCTTTCGACGCTCTTCCAGACGACCCGCGGCGGCGTCCTCGATTTCTTCAACATGTTCTCGGGCGGCAGCCTGGAGCGGATGAGCCTCATCGCCCTCGGCGTGATGCCCTACATCACCGCCTCGATCGTCATGCAGCTCGCGACGACGATGTCGCCGACCCTCAACGCGCTCAAGAAAGAGGGCGAGAGCGGTCGCAAGAAGATCAATCAATATACCCGCTACGGCACCGTCTTCCTCTGCGCCATCCAGGGCTATTTCATGGCTGTCGCGTTGGAGAGCTGGGGCGCCAATACCGGCCAGTCGGCGGTGGTCGATCCCGGCATGCTGTTCCGGATCACCGTCGTCATCAGCCTCGTCGGCGGCACCATGTTCCTGATGTGGCTGGGCGAGCAGATCACCAGCCGCGGCATCGGCAACGGCGTCAGCCTGATCATCATGGCTGGCATCGTCGCCCAGCTGCCCACCGCGCTGGCGCAGCTGTTCGAGGGCGGCCGCACCGGCTCGATGGATCCCTTCGTGATCGTCGTCATCGTCGCGCTCGCGCTCGGCCTCATCGTTGGCATCTGCTTCATGGAGCGGGCGCAGCGCCGCGTGCTGATTCAATATCCCAAGCGCCAGAGCGAGCGCGGCCAGATCCAGCAGGAGCGCAGTCACCTGCCGCTGAAGGTCAACACGTCGGGCGTGATCCCGCCGATTTTCGCCTCGTCGCTGCTTCTGATGCCGCTGACAATCGCCCAGTTCCAGGGCCAGAACCAGACCGGCGAGGGCTGGTGGAGCGAGTTCGTGATCACGATCACCACGGCGCTCCAGCACGGCTCGCCGCTCTACATGTTCCTCTATGGCGCAGGCATCATCTTCTTCTGCTTTTTCTACACCGCGGTCGTCTTCAACCCGGAAGAGACGGCGGAGAATCTGAAGAAATATGGCGGCTTCATCCCCGGCATCCGACCCGGCAAGCGGACCGAGGAATATCTGGATTATGTGCTGACCCGGATCACCGTCGTCGGCGCCGCCTATCTGACCGTGATCTGCCTGGTGCCCGAGTTCCTGATCGCCAGGGCCGGCATTCCCTTCTACCTCGGCGGCACCTCGCTGCTGATCGTCGTCAACGTGACGATGGATACGGTGACGCAGATCCAGAGCCATCTCATCGCGCATCAATATGGCGACCTGATCAAGAAAGCGAAGCTGAAGGGTGGCGGCCTCCGCGGCCGATAACAGGGTCGGGCTCTATCGTTCAGGGGCGGGATATCATGGCGCTCAACATCATCCTCCTCGGCCCTCCGGGCGCCGGCAAGGGCACCCAAGCGAGCCGGCTCGTCGAGGATGCCGGGATGACGCAGCTGTCGACCGGTGACATGCTCCGGGCGGCGGTTAAGGCGGCAACACCGGTGGGGCTTCAGGCCAAGGTGGTGATGGAGGCCGGCGGACTGGTTTCCGATGAGATCGTCAACGCCCTGATCGACGAAAATCTGGCGCGGCTCCCGGCGGAGCGGGGGGTGATTTTCGATGGCTACCCGCGCACCGCCGGGCAGGCCGCGTCTCTCGACACCCTGCTCGCCGCCCACGGACGCCAGCTCGATCATGTGATCGAACTGGATGTGGACGAGGAGGCGCTGGTGGATCGTATCTCCGGCCGCTTCTCCTGCGCCAAATGTTCGACCCCATATCACGACCGCTACAACCGGCCGGAGGTGGGCGGCGTCTGTGACCTGTGCGGATCGATGGAATTCAAGCGCCGGCCCGACGACAATGC
>JBFWUJ010000043.1:0-14591 GCA_050247295.1 Sphingomonas sp.
ACCATGCCCTGATGCGAAAGGCCGCCGGCCGCGACATTGCCCGGAAAGACGCTGATCAGCTTGGCCCCGAACGGCCCGTCGCCGAGGCTGCCCGGCATCACCCCGAAGGCGTTGCCGCCGCCGAGGTCGACGATCTGGCGCAGCGTCTGCTTCGTCCGCCCCTGCGACAGGGCGATCATCGCCTCACGCACCAGCGGGATGCAGGTTTCGTAGGTCAGCCGGCGCGCAACCTCCTCGGCGCCGATGACCTTCACGCCGCCGCCTCGGCCGCCTTGATCCGGCGGCGGAGCAGGCGGATCAGGATGGTGCCGTTCAAAAGCATGATCACGCCATAGACATTCTGGGTCACCGCCAGCGGCAGGCTGTTCAACACGTTGAGGGTCAGGAAGATGGCGAGGGTGACGTTCTGCACCCCGATCTCGATCGCCAGCGTCATCGCATTGCGCGCGTCGACGCCGATCGCCCGGCCGATCGCGAGGCCGGCGGCCATGCCGGCGACGTTGAGCACCCAGATCGCCGGCCCGGCGCCAGCGAGATTGGCGAGCACCATCTCCAGGCTGACGGCCACCGAAAGGCCGATCACCGCGACCAGCACGACGAAGGCGGTCGGCCGCAGCCAGGGCACCATGCGATCGGCCCATAGGGGCCGGAAGCGACGGACGGTCATGCCCAGGGCGACCGGCAGCACGGTGATGGTGACGAGCTGCATCATCACGGTCGGGATCGACAGCGCCGGCACGACGCCCGAGCCGGCGAGGAACCACGGCAGCGCCCAGCTCAACAGCAGCGGGATGCTGAAAACCGTGACGAAGCTGGTCAGCGCGGTCAGCACGATCGCCAGCGCGACATTGCCGCGGCCGACAAAGGTCAGCGCGTTGGAGGTCGTGCCCGCCGGGCAGATGGCGACGATGAACAGGCCGAGCGCGATTTGGGGCGGCAGCCTAAAGAGCATGCCGATCGCCAGCGCCAGCAACGGCAAGGCGACGAGCTGGCCGACGAGGCCGGCCCCGACCAGCCGTCCGCTCTTCAGGACCAGGCCGAAATCCCTGAGCTGCAGCGTCAGGCCCATGCTGAACATGATCAGCATCAGCCCGACCGGGACGAGCATCTGGAAAAAGGCGACGGCGCCCTCGCTCATGCGTCCCACACCCGGCGCGCGTAGGCGAAGAAATTGAGGCCCAGGATCTTCTCGATCCGCGCCTGCCGATAACCGCGCCGGCGGAGCAGCCCGATGAGATCGCGGAACTGGCTGGGACCGCTGAGCCGCTCGACGAAGGGCAACGTGTCCGGATTCTCGCCGCGCGCGCCGATGCCGGCGGCGCGGCGCTCGGCGATCTCCTCCCTGATGCGAGCGCGATAGGCGGCCATGTCGTCCACGCCGGTGGTGCCGCCATCGGTGCCGATGCCGACATGATCTTCGCCGCAGATGTTCACCGCGTGATCGATATGGGCGACCACGTCTTCCGGTTCGGCGACGCTGTCGGGGCTGAGGAACGGCATGAAATAGATGCCTACGAAGCCGCCGCGCTCGCCGACCAGCCGCAGTTCCTCGTCGGTCTTGTTGCGCGGCAGATCGGTGAGCGCGCGGCAGCCGGTATGATTGATCGAGATCGGCTGCGCCGAGATTCGCGCCGCCTCCAGGCAGGTGCGCTGGCCGCTGTGGGAAAGATCGACCATGATCCGGTTGCGGTTGAGCGCGCCGATCACCTCGCGGCCGAACGGGGTGATGCCGCGATTGCCCGGCGCCATCGATCCGTCGCCGATCCGGTTGGCCGGATTGTAGGTGAGCTGGATGACGCGCACGCCGAGATCGGCGAAGATATCGGCGCGATCGGCATCGTCGCCCATCATCGCCGCATTCTGGAAGCCGTAGATGACGCCGATCTTCCTCGCCGCCTGGGCCCGGAGAAGATCGTCGGCGGTCAGCACCTTCAGCAGCGCGCCGGAATGGTTGCGCAGCCGCGCGTCCCACAGGCCGATCTCGCGGATGGTGTGCTCGAACGGTTCCATGTCGCCGGCGACATAGCCGAGGGTGACGTTGACCGCGTCCATGCCGGAAGCGCGGGCATCGGCGAGGACCCGCGGTTCCAAAGTGCGGCGGCGCGTGCCCTGGATCGCGCCCGGCTGGCGCATCGCGTTCGGATTGCCGAACCCGCCCAGCGCGTTGACGATCAGCATGTCGTCGCGGCGCTGCGCCGTCGCCGGCAAGGGCAAGGCCGCGGCGCCCGCCGCGGCGAGGAACAGCCGCCGTGAGAAATCAGTCATTATCGGCAATCTCCTCGCGGCTGATCGGCCGGAAATCGGCTCGGTCGAAGCGCCGGCCGCGCCTGACGGTGAACAGGACGGAGCGCATGTTGGCGATGTCGGCGGTCGGATCGCGCTCCAGCACCACCAGATTGGCAAGATAGCCCGGCGCGATCGCGCCCATCGTCCCGCCCAGTCCTATCGTCATCGCGCCGATCTGGGTCGCCGAACGGATCGCCTCCAGCGGTGTGAGCCCGGCGCGCGTCACCAGCAGCTCCAGTTCCTCGAACAGGGCCGGATAGGCGTCCTCGCGCGGGGTGTCGCCATCGGTGCCGGCCGACATGAGGATACCGGCGCGGTGCGCCTGCGCGGTAAGCCGGGCGGCGAGATCGAGGGTGCAGTAAGGCGGCCGTCCGCTTGCGGGGGACCGTCGCTCGACCTCGCGATAGACGCGCAGCGTGGGATCGAGGATGATGTTCCGCCGCCGCATCTCGGCGAACAGGCCGGCCATCACCGTATTGTCGCCATTCGCGAACGGCCCCGGATCGATCGCGACCCGGTCCTGATAGCTTTGCGGCCGCCGAGCCACTGCCTGATAGGCCAGATAGCAGGTGTGGGAGATGACGTCCGGCCCGGCCGCGATCACCGCCGCCGGCGGGGTCGGAAAGACCATGCCGTGAGCCCAGACCGGCAGACCCTGGCGGCGCGCCTCCGCGATCACCCGCTGGACGAGCCGCGGCGGCAGGTTCGCATAGACCTTGAGCGCCGTGGCGCCGGTGCCCCGGGCCCGGGCGATGACCAGAGGGATGTCCGTTTCATCGTCGATCGCCTGCGCCCAGGGCGTCTCGCCAGGCGTCCAGCCGCCGCCGCTGATCGCCCGGGTCCGCGGATCGTCGAAGAAGCTGCGTCCTGCGACCAGGGCGGCGTAGAACAGGTCCGGGCCGGCGATCTCCCCGACTCGCGCCGCGCGGTCCAGCTCGGCGATCGAACGCAGGTCGTCGGCCATGATACGGGTCGCCGTGATGCCGCTGTAGATGTCGCGCCGCATCAGCGCCTCGGCCCGAGCCCGGTTCGGCGGCGTCGCCAGATGCTGGTGGCTATCGATCAGGCCGGGCAGCAGGAAGCGGCCCGAAAGATCGACGATGCGGGCGCCTTCGAGCTGTTGCGGGCTTAGCGCCGCATCCGCCACCACAGCATCGATCGCGTCGCCCCGGGTGACGACCGCCATATCGCGGCGCAGCGGGCCGCCGGTGCCGTCGATCAAGCTGACATGCCGATAGACGACCCGGTCGCTATCGGCCGCCGGTCCGAATTGCGGCTCCGCCGCCGGGGCGATTGCCGATCCCAGCAATACCAGCACGCCGGCAATCCGGCCGATCCATCCCTTCACGCGCTTTCCCCCGCTCATCGCCACGCCCTATCAGGATCGCGCCGAGAATGGCCAGCGTCGAGGGTTCCTCGCCCCATTTGGACGCCCCTCACCATAATTTCGCCGCAAGCCGCCATCATATGCGCCGCCGAAACAGGGGGCGAATCCGTGCCGGCTCGATACCGGCCTCGCTTCGGGAGTTTTGAGTTGATGTTGAAGTTTTCCACCCGCGCGGCCGCGATCGGCCTCGCTCTGCCCCCGGTCCTCGCGGCCACGCCGGCTTTCGGCCAGTACGGACCGGACGCTGCTGCCTGCCGCAACGGCGGGGGCGCGACCGGATCGGCGATCCTCGTGAACGTCGGCGGCTTTCGCGAGCGCACCGGCAATATCCGGGTGAACGTTTACGGTTCGAACCCGTCCAGCTTTCTCGCCCGCGGCCAATATGTCCGCCAGGTCAACGTGCCAGTGGCCCGCAACGGCAACATGCCGATCTGCATCGCCGTGCCGCGGGCCGGACGTTATGCGGTTGCGGTCCGGCACGACATGGACGGCAACGGCCGCTCCGGGTGGAGCGATGGCGGCGGCTTTTCGCGCAATCCGCGGGTGAGCCTGGTGAACCTGCGCCCGTCTTATGACAGCGTCGCATTCAATGTCGGGCGCGGCGTTGCCACGATCAACGTCACGTTGCTTTATCGCTACGGCCTGTCGATCCGGCCCGCCGCCTGATGACCCTCGTCGCGCTCCTCTCCAACCCGCGGTCGACCGGCAACAAGAGCCAGTTGCCGCGGATCAGGAGCTTCTGCGCGCGGGAACGGGACATTTTCCACTATGAGGTGGAGGAGATCGGCCAGATCGGCGAGGCGCTGCGGACGATCGCCCGGGTGAAGCCGAAGCTGATCATCCTCAACGGCGGCGACGGCACCGTCCAGGCGGCGCTGACCGAACTGCATCAGGGTGGCCATTTCGGCTGCCCCGGCAGCGATTGCGCGCCGCCGCCGGTCGCGGTGCTGCCGAACGGCAAGACCAACCTGATCGCCCAGGATCTCGGCGTCGCCGGCGATCCGATCTCCGCGCTCCGGCGGATACTCGATCTTGCCCGCACCGACATGGCACCGCACATCGTCGAGCGCGAGCTGATCGCGCTCAGCCATGACGGCGGCGTCCGGCCGGTGCTCGGCATGTTCCTCGGCGGCGCCGGGCTCGCCGATACGATGCTCTACTGCCGCAACAAGCTCTACCCGCTCGGTCTTCCCAACTGGCTGGCGCACGGCCTGACGCTGGTGCTCGGCCTCGCCGGCGTTCTGAGCGCGCATCAGGCGCGCTTCCTGCCGCCGGCGCCGGGTGAACTCACCGTTTCGGTAACGCGAAGCGGGGTGAAGCAGGGCCGGTTCGCGCTGCTGATGGTGACGACGCTGCAGCGGCTGCTGTTCAGTGGCAATCTCAGCATCGCCGGCCAGCCTGGCGGATCGATGCAGTTGCTGTTGATCGACCGAAGCTTTCCGGCCCTGATGCGCGCCTTTGTCGCCGGCATTCGAGGCCGGCTCGGCCACCGCCAGCTCCATGGCGTCCATCTGGAACGCGGCGACGAGATCAGGATCGAGGGCGCGCGCTCCAGCGTCATCCTCGACGGCGAGATGTTCGAGGCGGAAACCGGCCGGCCGATCGTGCTGCGGCCGACGCCGCCGGTATCGTTCCTCAAGCTTGCCGCCTGACCCGGAACGGTGGCCGGCGGCCGTTCGTTCAACGGCGGGAGGTTCCGATGAAATCCATTCCTGCGCTGATCGCTGTGGCTGCTGCGGTGTCCGTTACCGGGCTGGCTTCGGCCCAGCCACCGGATCGCGAGGCGGAGCTGGCCGAAATATTGGAGGGCTGGACCCAGTCCGGGCCGCCGGAGCGGTGTATCCAAGTCCGCAGGGCGCGGATCCTGCGGATCGTCAATCAGACGGCGGTCGTCTATCGGCTTGGCGGCACCCTCTACGTCAACCGGCCCCGCGGCGGCGTCCAGTATCTCGACCGACGCGACGCGTTGGTGAACAGACGGGGCTCCACCCTGCTGTGCGACGGCGAGATGATGGAATCGGCGGATCCCTATTCGAGCGTCGTCCGCCTGATCACATCCGGGCCCTTCGTCCCATATCGACGGGACGACTGATCAACCACCCCTGCCCAGCCGCTGGCAAACCCGTTACAGCGACATGATGCGGCCGACCCCCTTCCCGCTGCTTGCCTTGGTCGCCGCCCGGCCGACACGGAACGATCCGTGACTGATTCATTGCGCGACCTGGTCGAGGCCGAGCTCGCCGGGCCGGTGGAGCCGCGCATCGCCGCGATGGCGGCCGCGATCGCAGCGCAATATCCCGGCGCGGCGCGAGCTATTCTCTTCTACGGCTCCTGCCTGCGGGAACGGCAGCTCGACGGGCTGATGCTCGATTTCTACCTGATCGTCTCAAGCTATCGCGCGGCGTTCGGGCGCGGCTGGCTTGCCTTCGCCAACCGGTTGCTGCCGCCGAACGTCTTTCCCTTCACCCATGATGGCCTGATGGCCAAATATGCAGTGCTGGACGAGGCTGATTTCCACCGACTCAACGGATCCGAGGCTGGTGACGTCTCGGTCTGGGCCCGCTTCGCTCAACCCTCCCGCCTGATCTGGGTGGCGGACGACGCGGCGCGCCGGGACGCAACGACGGCGATCGCAAGGGCGACGCCGACGCTGCTTGGCTACGCCCGGCCGATGACGGCGGCGCACACCGATCCGCTCGCCCTGTTCCGGCGCGGATTCGAGCTGACCTATGCAAGCGAGCTGAGGGCGGAAAGGAAGGACCGCTCCGGGTCAATCGTGGACGTCGATCCCGATCGCTATCGCCGTTTCGGTGAGGCGGCGTTGCCGCTCGCAGCCGTGCCTGACGACGCGGCGCGGTCCTGGCGCCGATTCCGCCGACGCGGCAAGGCGCTTACCCTTGCCCGCCTCGCCAAGGCGACCACGACCTATGCCGGCGGCGTCGATTATATCGCCTGGAAGATCAACCGCCACGCCGGAACCAGGATCGAGGTCCGGCCCTGGCAGCGGCGCTGGCCGATCCTCGGCGCAATCATTCTGCTGCCGCGTCTGCTGCGGCGGGGCGCGATCCGCTGACCCCGAGCGCCTGATCGATCGCTTCCGCGAGCGCGGCGACGGTGAACGGTTTTCGCAGCAAATCACCTTCCGCGAAGCTGTCCGTCTCGCCGGTGTCGCCGGCATAGCCGGTGACGAACAGGATCGGCACGGCGAGACCGCGGCGCCGGATCGCCGCCGCCAGCTCCGCGCCCGTCATCTCCGGCATCATCACGTCGGTGATCACCAGATCGACATCCGCCGTCCGGTCGAGCCATTCCAGCGCCTCCGCGCCGCTCGCCGCGGCCAGTGTGCGGTGCCCCAATTCCTCCAGTGCGCCAAGCGTCGCGCGGGCAACCCTGGGATCGTCTTCCACGACCAGGATACGGATCGCAGCCGCCGCACCCACCCGGGCCGGCTCACGATATGAACGCCGCGCCGGCCGCGTGACCCGTTCTCCTTCGGCGCCGAGCCAGCGCGGCAGATAGAGGGCCACCGTCGTTCCCTCGCCCAGCGTCGAGGCCAGCGTGATGCCGCCGCCGGATTGCTGGGTAAAACCGAAGATCTGAGACATGCCGAGACCGGTGCCCTTGCCGAGCGGCTTGGTGGTAAAGAATGGCTCGAAGACGCGCTCCAGATGTTCGGGCGCGATGCCGCGGCCGGTATCCGTGACCGCGATACGGACATAGGCGCCGGCCGGCAGCCGCTCGACCTCGGCGTCGCGCAGCACGACATGATCGACAGCGATCGTGAGATCGCCCGCGCCGTCCATCGCGTCGCGCGCATTGACCGCGAGATTGAGGATCGCGCTTTCGAGCTGGGCGCGATCGGCCCAGACGTGCCACACCGCATCCGGCACCTCGGTGCGAACGCTGATCCGTTCGCCGAGCGCCCGATCGGCAAGCTCCAGCATATCCTCGATCAACCGCCCGGGCGCGACCGCCTCGGGCAGCAGCGGCTCTGCTCTGGCGAAGGCGAGCAGCCGGCGAGTCAGCGCCGCCGCACGCGTGGCCCCCTCCATCGCATTGTCGAGGTGATATTCGACCTCCCGCCGCGGCCCGTGCAGCTTGCGTCGGGCGAGGTCGAGGCCACCGACGACCACCGCCAGCATATTGTTGAAATCATGCGCGATGCCGCCGGTCAGTTGGCCGACCGCCTCCATCTTCTGGACCTGGCGGAGCTGTGCCTCTGCCGCCTCGCGCTCCGCCATCTCCTGTTGCAGGCGCGCGTTGGCGTCGCTCAATTCGCTGGTCCGCGCCCGTACCGCCTCGTCCAGCGCCGCGGCCCGCGTTTCTGCGCTGTCGGCCTCGCGCCGCGCCCGCATCCCTTCGATGAACGCCCGATAGGCGAGGATGGCGAGACCGACCGCGGCGAGACCGATCAGGACAGCAAGCCAGCTGAGCCAGTCGGTATAGGCGTCGGCCCTTTCGGCGAAGCTGCGCGTTTGTGCGGTCCGGCGCGTGAGGTTCACCCGTTCGGCGCGGGCGATCTCCTGCAATTGGCTCCGCAGCGCGTTCAATGTCGGCGATGAGGCGGCGGCGTAGAGCAGCCCCAGCCCGCCCTGCCCCTGTCGCCCCTGCGCGGCACTGGCGGCCGGCGCGAGTTCCTGGCCGCGCCGGTTGAACAGCACCTGCAAACGGGTCACGCGGGCCGCCTGCTCGCGGTCGCGCCCGATCACCCGGCGCAACTGGCCGATCTGGTAGGCGCCATTGCGCCACTCATTGTAATAATCGGTGCCGGTCTGCCGCTGCTCGTCGAGCACATAGCGGCCGAGCGCTGCTTCGGACCGTGCGACCGCGGCGTCGATCGTGCGGGTGAGCACGATCACTTCATAGGTGCGGCGCTCCCAGCGCAACGCCTCGTCGCGGGCCCGGCCGGCGGCAGTGATCAGATAGATGAGAGCGATGAGCGCCAGCGTCGCCGCCAGCGCTCCGGCGCTGACCCACAATGCGCTGCGGGAGGATCCACCGCCCTCCTCCACGCGCTCCAGCGCCTCCTCCGCCATGGCGTTGAAAATACGCACCGGTTTCGGACCTGAAAAGGAAGCGCGGGCCGGGCGTGACTCCGCCCGTCGTCCGAAATCAATCGGCTTGCCGCAGGTTAACCAATTAACCCGGAAGCCTTCGGTTCAGGCGATGATGCCGACCGCCTTGCCGGCCCGTTCGAACATGGCGAGGATTTCGGCCACTTCGCGGTCGGAATGCTCGGCGCAGAGCGAGCATCTCAGCAGCGTCATATTGGCCGGCGTCGCCGGCGGCCGGGCGAGATTGACGTAGAGCCCCTCGGTCAGCAACGCCTCCCACATCGCAGCGCCCTTTTCGAGGTCCGGCATGATGACCGCGATGATCGCCGACTGCGGTTCGTCCGTGCCGAGGCGGAAGCCCAGCGCCTTCAAGCCGGCGTGGAGCCGCTTCGAATTCTCCCACAGGTGGGCACGCTTGTTCGAGCCGTGCATCAGCTTGCGGATCGAAGTCGCGGCGGTCGCGACCACGCTCGGCGGCAGCGAGGCAGTGAAGACGTAGGGGCGGCAGACCAGCCGCAGAATCTCGAACTTTGGGTGATTTGAGACACAGAAGCCGCCAACCGTGCCGACGCTTTTCGAAAAGGTGCCGATCACGAAATCGATGTCGTCGAGCACGCCCTGCTCCTCCGCGACACCGCGTCCGTTGGCGCCGATGAAGCCCATCGAATGCGCCTCGTCCACCAGCACCATCGCGCCAGCGGCCTTCGAGATGCCGACCATTTCCTTCAGCGGTGCGACGTCGCCGAGCATCGAATAGACGCCCTCGAGCACCACGAGCTTGCCGGCGCCGTCCGGAATGCGTGCGAGACGCTTTTCCAGCGCCGAAACATCATTGTGGCGGAAGGGAACGATATTGGCGTTCCCCATCGCGCAGCCGTCATAGATCGAGGCGTGGCTGTCGATGTCGAGGACGATGTAATCGTCCTTCCCGGCCAGCGTGGCGATGATGCCGAGATTGGCCTGGTAGCCAGTCGAGAAAACCATGGCATGGTCCATGGCGTAGAAATCCTTCAGCGCCTCCTCGCATTCCTTGTGGCCCCGATAGGTGCCGTTGAGGACGCGGCTGCCTGTGGTGCCCGATCCGAACTCGTCCAGCGCTCGCTTGCCGGCGGCGATGACGTCGTCGTCAAACGTCATGCCCATATAATTGTAGGTGCCCAGCAGGATCGTCTCCTTGCCGTTGCAGATCGCCCGCGTGGGCGAGAGCACCTTTTCCATGACCAGCGAAAAAGGATCTTTGACGCCTGTCGCAAGCAGCCCTTCGCGCTGCCCGATCAACGGATCGAACTTTGAGAAAAGATCGGTCATGCCCGGGGCGAATTGTCGTTCTTGAGAGTCTCGACCGCGTCAACGAGCTGACCGACCGTCTCGATCTCGGCCTGCATGTTCATCGTGATCAGGATGTCGAATTCATCCTCCACGCTGGCTACGAAATCCATCACCACGAGGCTGTCCCATTCAAGATCGCCGGCGAAGGTCGTGGCCTCGGCGAGCTGGACGCCCTTCTTGTTGAACGGCGCGATCAGCTTCGCGATCTGGTCGAAGGTTTCGTCTCGGTCGGTCATGGCAGGGCCTTTAGGTTCGCCGTTCCACGGTGCCAAGCGAATAGGGCGATAAAGGGGCCGATGCTTGGCAGCCTGTGCGCCGTCGTGGCATGGGGATCGCGGGGCATTCAGGGGACCGACATGGCGGACTCGAACGCACAAGGCCCGGCCTATTCGCAGCATGCGGTGCACCTGATGCGCACCGCCCAGCTTTCCCAGCTTCAGCTTTCGGCGATGGCGGACACGAAGGCGAGCATCCTGATGGGCGCAACCTTCGTCATCTTCACGATCACGATCGGGCAGGCGCGCAATGGCGCCGCGCCATTGCCGCTGCTGATCCTGGGCGGTGCAGCCTTCCTGTCGGCGATCTGCGCCATCATGGCGGTGCTGCCCAAGACATCGATGAAACGGGGCAATCGGCCGAACATCCTGTTCTTCGGCATCTTCACCCAGATGGAGGAGGATGCATTCGTCCAGGAGCTGCTGGGCCGGCTGCATACCGACGATGACCTGTACCGAACGATGGCACGCGACATCTATCAGGGCGGGACGGTGCTGCATCGCAAGAAATACCGGATGCTGGCCTGGGCCTATCGCACCTTGCTGGTCGGCCTCGTCGCCAGTTGCGGCAGCTACGTGGCGATCTATCTGGTCTAGCGCAGCCAGCCTTGCGCCAGATACCATTCGGCGGTGGCCTTGAGCCCGGTGGGCGTGCGGACCTTGGGGGTCCACAGGCGGGCCGGCGGCCGACGCTCGGCGGCGGCGACCCAGTCGGGATGGGAGAAATAGCGGGCCCGGTCCGGCGTCAGCTTCGCCTTGCCGCGCCGCACCAGCCGATCGAGCCGGGCGACGCCCTTCAGCACCGGAGCCGGCATCGCCACGGTCGCCGCGCGCTTGCCGAAAAGCCGTGACAGGGTGCGGGCGAAATGGCGATGCTCCCAGCCGCCCTCGCGCCCGTCGTCGGGCTCATAGGTTTCGCCATGCGTCTCCGGCGCGTCGATAAGCGCCAGGATCAGCCCGGCGAGGTCATCGACATGGATGATCGAGAAATGGCCCCTGGGCGGGAGGGCGACGAAGCCGCGCCGCGCCATCTTGAACAGCTCGAAGGTTTCGCGATCGCCCGGGCCATAGACGGCGGGCGGCCGCAAAATGGTCCAGTCCAGCCCCGAGGCGGCCGCGACCTGCTCCGAGCGCGCCTTGGATCCGCCATAATCGGACAGGCCCGGCTCGCGTGCGGCAAGACTGGAAATATGGATGAATCGATGGATGCCGGCGGCACGGGCGGCATCGATCATATGCGCGGTGCCCGCCACGTTGACCGCGTCGAACGTCTCCCGGTCCGGCGCATTGATCAGGCCGGCGACATGGACGACCGCGTCCGCGCCTTCGGCCAGCGTCGCCAGCGTCTCCGGCCGGTCGAGCGCCCCTTCGATCCAGGTTACGCCGTCCGTCCTGGGCCGTGGGCCGCGGGTCAGCGCCCGGACCTGATGGTCGGCTGCCCGCGCCATCTCCAACAGCCGCGAGCCGACAAAACCGGTCGCCCCGGTGATCGCGAGCGTCGACGCACTCAAAGGGGCGACCAGCCGGCCTCTTCCGGCTCGGCTTCTGCTTTGTGGCCGCCGATCCGCTCGACCAGCGCGTCGAGGACGGCATCGACGCCCTCGCCGGTCGCGCCCGACACGGCGACGACCGGCGCACCCGAGGCCTCCGCCAGCTCGGCCGACAAAGCCTCCGCCAGCTCGGCATCGATCGTATCGAGCTTGGTGAGTGCGATCAGCTCCTGCTTGCCGTCCAGTCCGGCGCCATAAGCGTCGAGCTCGCCGCGCACCGTCGCATAGGCTTTAGCGACATCCGGCACGTTGGCGTCGACGAGGTGCAGCAGCACCCGCGTCCGCTCGACATGACCGAGGAAGCGGTCGCCGATCCCCGCCCCTTCCGCCGCGCCTTCGATCAAGCCCGGAATGTCGGCGACGACGAAATCGACCCCCTTGTGGCGAACGACGCCCAGCTTCGGATGGATGGTGGTGAAGGGATAGGCGCCGACCTTCGCCTTGGCGTTCGAGACCGCGTTCAGAAAGGTCGACTTGCCGGCATTGGGCAGGCCAATCAGCCCGACATCGGCGAGCAATTTCAGCCGCAGCCAGACCCACATCTCCTCGCCCGGCCAGCCGGTGCCGTGCTGGCGCGGGGCGCGGTTGGTGGAGCTCTTGTAGCTGGCATTGCCCCGGCCGCCGTCGCCGCCCTTCAGAAAGACGACCGGCTTTCCGACCTCGGTGAAGTCGGCGAGGATGTTCTCCCGCTCGTCGTCCATGATCTGGGTACCGACCGGCACCTTGATAACGAGGTCCTTGCCGCCGGCGCCGGTCTTGTTCGAACCCGCCCCGCCCTTGCCGCGCGGCGCGCGGAAATGCTGGGTGTAGCGAAAGTCGATCAGGGTATTCAGGCCCTCGACCGCTTCGAACACGATGTCGCCGCCCTTGCCGCCGTCGCCGCCGTCCGGGCCGCCATATTCGATGAACTTCTCACGCCGGAAGCTGACAGCCCCCGGACCGCCCGTGCCCGAGCGGATGAAGATCTTGGCCTGATCGAGGAAATGCATGCGCGCGATCTAGTGGCGCCGAGGCGAAAGTTACAGGCTCAATGTGGAGAAAGCTCGGCTGGAACAGGAGGCAATGCGTCAGAACCGGTTCCCGAATGGCCTGACAGATTCGCACAGTCACGCGAGTCGCAAATCACGGTACAGAGACCCGCACGACCCGGCGTCACCTCAACCCGCTTCTTCCGCCGCCTTGTGCGCGGCAATGAGCTGGCCACGGGCAAGTTCACGGGCCTTTTCACGCGGCAGGCCCAGCGCCTCGGCCATCGGGCCGCCAAGAAGCGAGTCGCCGAGCGCCGCCAGGACCAGCGCCAGTGTCATCTCGTGTACCGGACGATCCTCGTGCCCCTCGCCGAGCTGATCGACCAGCGCATGGATCGCGTCGAGGACGGGATTGAGAGCGTCGCGGTCACCGGAAAGGATCATCCAGGCGGCGAGCGCCCCCGCCCCTTCCTTGCCGAACGCGTCGAACGTGCGATCGACGATCTCGATCGGGTCCGCCTCGCCCTGGCGGCTGCGCTGCACCGCCTCCGCGATTCCGGCGACGACCCGGCCGCTGATCAGCTCGGCAAGCGCCGTCTGCAGCCCCGCGGCGGACCCGAAATGGTGCAGCAGATTCGCGTGGCTCTTGCCGATCTTCGCGGCCACTGCCTTGAGGGTGACGGCCTGCGGCCCCTTGTCAATCAGCAGCCGGCGCGCCGCCTCCAGCGCCGCCGCCCTGCTCTCCTGCGGGGTGAGCCGCTCACGCTTTATTGACACCTGTGTAAGTATTGCATATCTCCGTTCCGAAGGAGCTTAACGCATGACGCGCGCCGTGACACCCGCAGACCTTACCATCACGCCCCGCGACCGCCGTTTCGGCCGGGATGCGCGGCAGGATCGCTGGTGGATGGGCGGCGATCCGGTCGCCACCGCTTTCTACAATGCGCTGAGCGCCACCTTCCCGAAGGGCGAGAGCTTCTTCGTCGAGGCGGTGCGGATGTTCCGCGAAGGCGCCGACGAGAAGCTCGCCGCCGAGATCAAGGCCTTCACGACCCAGGAGGTCATGCACAGCCGCGAACATGTGCAGTTCAACAAACGCGCGATCGAGGCCGGCTACGATCTGACACCGCTGGAAGACCGGGTCGACCATCGACTCGCCGTCACCCGCGCCAAGCCGCCAATCGTCAGCCTCGCCGCGACCATGTGCCTCGAGCATTTCACGGCGATCCTCGCCAACCAGCTGCTCCGCAACCCGCGGCACCTCGCCAAGGCCGATCCCGAAAGCGCCGCGATGTGGCGCTGGCACGCGATCGAGGAGATCGAGCACAAGGGCGTCGCCTACGATACCTGGCTGCACGCCACCCGCGGCATCTCCCGCCGCAAGCGCTGGAAGATCAAGGCGAAGGTGATGCTGTTCGTCACCAGGAACTTCATCGTCGACCGGACGCGGGGCACGCTGGAGCTGCTACGGCAGGACGGGATCACCGGCCCGAACGCCTGGGCGCGGATGTTCTGGTTCGCCTGGGTCCGGCCGGGCATGCTGCGCAAGATATTCGGCGCCTGGGTCGCTTTCTTCCTGCCCGGCTTCCACCCCTGGAACCATGACGACCGCGCCCTGATCGCGCGGGCCGAAAGCGACTATGAAGCGGCGCGACTGCCGACGGGGGCGGCGACGGCCTAGGCCGATCCAACGCCCACCCTCAGCCAGCATCCGCTTTGGGTTCCATGGAGCGGCGCATTGG
>JBFWUJ010000043.1:14691-17534 GCA_050247295.1 Sphingomonas sp.
GCCACTCGCTTGCCGCTCCATCGCTTTCCTCCTGCCTCATCTCGCTGATCATGTCGTCCAGCGCCTCGAAGCGGGCTTCGAAGAGCTTGCGGTGCGCCTCGATCCACGCCGCCTCCGCCTCGAGACCGCGTGTCCCAAGCCCGCAGGTTCTCACCCGTCCGACCTTCCGCGTGACGACGAGTCCTGCCCGCTCCAGAACCTGGACGTGCTTCTTCATGCCGGTCAGCGTCATGTGGAACCTGTCCGCAAGACTGGTGATCGACGCCTCCGCCCGGGCAAGCTGATCGATGATGCCGCGACGGGTCGCGTCGGACAGCGCAGCAAAGGCGCGATCGAGGCAGGGACTCGAATACTGAACCATATAGTTCAGTGTTTAACCTGCTCGTGTAGGAATCGCAAATGTCCGGAGTTCGACGCGACGACGGCGGCGGCAGAGGGCTCATGCGGCTCAGAGGCGAACGTTCGAGCCGGTAATGAGCGGACGTCGGTTTGCGCCAAAGCAGCAGGAAGGTTCTCCCCGACTGGACGAAGGGGAGAACCCTGTATCAGGCCGCCATCGGGCGTGGCTCCGGACATTCCTGCTCCTCGGCCGTGAGGTCGATGACGAACTCGCGGCAGGGGGCTTCGGCCTTGCGGCCCTCGCTCCAGCGCAGGCGGGTGACACCGGTCGCCTTGAATCCGAGCTTCGCCAGCACTCGCCCGGAAGCGGGATTGTCGAGGAAATGCCCGGCGACCAGTCGCCTGAGCCGGAGCGATTCCCGTGCATTGGCGATCAGCGCCCGGCCCGCTTCGGTTGCATAGCCAAGACCCCAGAACGGCCGTGCCAGCCAATAACCGAACTCCGGTTCCTCGCGCTCCGGCATCCGGCCAAAGCCGATGCCGCCGATCAGCCGTGGCGCTCCTTGCGTGCGCAGGAAGATCAGGCACGACGCCTCATGCGCCTTGCGTTCGCGGGTCAGGAAGGATTCCGCATCGGCGAGGCGGTAAGGCCAAGGCGCCTGGGCAAGGTTGCAGACGATACGCTCGTCGGCGATCGCCGCCATCAACTGCGGCGCATCCTCCTTCCAGCCTGGCCTCAACAACAACCGGGGCGTTCTCGCGAACATGACCTTGTTCCTTCTCCGCTCTCGCCCCCGGCGCCTGCCCCTTGCGGGTTACGCGCCGGCGACATGTTTGCGTGAGGGAGGCAAAAGAAAAGGGAGAGACCGGCGGCCTCTCCCTCACTTGGTCCTGTTCAAGGAACCCTTGGGCCGCCCTCCCGGGACAGCCCTTCCTCGACTGTCCCTATTTCGCCGTGCTGGTAATCGGCATATCGACGCACACGAACTTGCGGCCCAGCTTGCCATCGCGGAACGCGACGGTGCCCGCGGCGAGCGCGAACAGCGTATGGTCGCGACCCATGCCGACGCCCTGGCCCGGATAATATTTGGTGCCGCGCTGGCGCACGATGATGTTGCCGCCGACGACGCTCTCGCCGCCGAACTTCTTCACGCCGAGGCGCTTCGATTGTGAATCGCGGCCGTTACGCGACGAACCGCCTGCTTTCTTATGTGCCATGGTGCTTCTCTAAACCTGAATCCGTTTAAGCGTCCTTAGCGGAAGCGGGCTTCTTTGTCGAAGCCTTCTTCGCGGGTGCAGCATCGGCCTTCTTTTCCGCCGCCTTCTTGGTCGCGGCCGTCTTCTTCGGCGCATCGGCTTTCGCCTTGGCCGGGGTATCGGCGCCACCCTTGGCCGGCGCCTGTGCCTTCGCCTTGGGCGCCGCATCTTCGGCCGCCGGCTTGGCCTCCGCCTTCTTGGTCGCGCCCTTGCCGCCGACGCTGAGGATCTTGAGGATCGTCAGCTGCTGCCGGTGGCCCCGCTTGCGCCGGTAATTGTGGCGCCGCTTCTTCTTGAAGACGGTTACCTTGTCGGCCTTCGCCTGGGCGACGATCTCCGCCGCGACGGTAAGGCCAGACGTCGGCTTCAGTTCGCCGCCGTCGCCGGCCAGCAGGACATCGTCCAGCGTGACACTGTCGCCCGCCTCACCGGCGAGCTTCTCGACAACGATCTTGTCTCCGGCGGCGACGCGATATTGCTTGCCGCCCGTGCGCACGATGGCGAACATGGCTCTCTTCCAATCGTCAAAACTGCTTGCGCGCAACGGCCGAGGCCGTGCGCGGAAAGCAGGGCTGCTAGAAGCGGCAGCCGCCGCTGTCAACCGAGCGGCGGGAGAAACGGATCGCTAGTGGCGGCGTTCCGGCCGCAACCGGTAGCGTCCGCCGGCAAAGCCTTCGAACATCTCGCCGATCGCCGGATGGTCGATCGGATCGCCCTCCTCGTCCGGCAGCAGGTTCTGCTGGCTGACATAAGCGACGTACGAGCTCTCCGAATTCTCGGCCAGCAGGTGGTAGAAGGGCTGGTCCTTCGGCGGCCGGATATCCTCCGGGATCGCCTCATACCATTCCTCGCTATTGGCGAAGACAGGGTCGACATCGAAGATCACGCCCCGGAAATCGAACATCCGGTGCTTCACCACATCGCCGATCGCGAAGCGGGCATGGGCGATCGGCGGAGCGATCGTGTCGCCGTCGCCGATGCGGATGTTGTCGGGCTGGGTCATGTAAGCCAATGTAGGGCGTCGGTGGCGCAGCGGCAAGCGAACCCACCCTCTTCGCCATCGCTCAGGACATGCTTGCCCGTGCCGCGGCCATCGGTTAGAGCCGCCCGCTCATTCGGCCTCGGCCAGCCCCCAGCGGGCATCAGCCTCACATGCGGAGAGGTGCCGGAGTGGTCGATCGGGGCGGTCTCGAAAACCGTTGAGCGCGCAAGCGTTCCGAGGGTTCGAATCCCTCCCTCTCCGCCAC
>JBFWUJ010000044.1:0-9441 GCA_050247295.1 Sphingomonas sp.
GGCTGGAAAGCGCCGGCCCTAGCGGGAGCCCGTGAAAGCGGTCAACCGCACGCGGCGCCATCTCGACTTGCCGGCAAAAATTTGTAGGGTCCGCGCCATGGCATCACCTTGGCAAAGCAATCATTATGTCGTTCTGGCGATCGCGGCCGCGGTCGCCTTCGGGGCCGGCTACGCGATGGGCAGCCGTTCTGCGCAGGCTCCGGACGTGGCGGCCGGCAATAGCGCCACGGCACCCGCCTTTCCGGGCTATGAGGGCAACCAGACGTCAACGGCGCCCGCGCCGCCGCCTAGAACGCGGCCCGACGAGAACCAGCTGATCGCCGACAACGCTGAGCGTGAGGACGGGCAGCCGCAGCGCCCCGGCGCGGGCGCACCTGCCGAGGACGGCGGCGCCCGCAGCGGTCGCGGCGATGGGGGTGGCGGCGGTCGCGGCCGCGAAGACCGGGGCGGCCCGCCGCCGCCGCCCGACGATCCTTATGACCAGGGTGACCAGGGTCCTTACGGTCCCGAGGACGAGTGACCGTCGCGCCGGCCGAGGCCAGGATGAAGTGGCTCGGCCTGTCCTTTCTTGCCGGCGCCGTCGGTGCACTCGGCTTTGCGCCACTCGACCTGTGGCCGCTGGTCCTGCTGTCCGTCGCGTGCCTGCTGGGGCTGATCGAGACCGCGCCCCGGCTCAGGAGCGCGCTGGCGCGGGGCTGGTGGTTCGGGGTCGGACACTTCGCGCTCGGTCTCAACTGGATCGCCACGGCCTTTACCTATCAGGCTGCAATGCCGCCCTGGCTCGGCTGGCTCGCCGTCGTGCTGCTGTCGCTTTACCTCGCCGTCTTCCCCGCCGCCGCCGCGGGGCTGGCCTGGCGCTGGGGCCGGCGGGACCGGCTGGCGCTGGTTCTCGTTTTCGCGGCCGCCTGGATCGTCACCGAATGGTTGCGCGCGACGCTGTTCACCGGCTTTGCCTGGAACCCGCTAGGCGTGGCTCTGGTGCCGAGCGGCCTGGCTGGCTGGGCACGGTGGATCGGGACCTACGGCCTGTCGGGCATTGTCCTGCTGTTTGGCGGCGCGCTCTACCTTTTCGCGCGACGTCGGTCGCTCGCAGGCGGCGCTCTTCTCGCCGCCCTGATCGGTGGCGGCACGATCGCATCGATACTGGCACCATCGCCGACGGCGTCCGGGCCGTCGATCCGTATCGTCCAACCCAATATCGGCCAGCAGGACAAATGGGAGCCGAGCTTCAACGCACGCAATTTCGGCCGGCTCGCTCATCTGACGGGCGAACCGGCCGCGCGGCCTCGGCTGTTGCTCTGGCCGGAAGCGGCGACGCCCGATTTCCTGTCGATCGAGCCGGCGGCACGGCAGCGGCTGGCCCGGCTGATGGGACCCGACGACCTGCTGATGCTGGGTGGTGTGGAGCTTCTGTTCGGACCGGACGGGCGGACGAACGCAGCCTATAACAGCCTGTTCGTCCTCGATCCCGCGGGTCGCCTGCAGGGCCGCTACGACAAGGCGCATCTCGTCCCCTATGGAGAATATCTGCCGATGCGACCGATCCTTTCGGCGATCGGCCTCAATCGGCTGGTGCCGGGGGCGCTCGACTTCTGGAGCGGACCCGGGCCACGCACCCTCGATCTCCCGGGCTTCGGTCGGGCTGGCGTCCAGATCTGCTATGAAATCATATTCTCCGGGCAGGTCGTCGATCGCGGCAACCGGCCGGAATTCCTCTTCAATCCCTCGAACGATGCCTGGTTCGGAACCTGGGGGCCGCCGCAGCATCTGGCACAGGCGCGGTTGCGGGCCATCGAAGAGGGGCTGCCGGTAATCCGGGCGACGCCAACCGGCATATCGGCGGTGATCGACGCGAACGGGACGTTGCTCGGCCGGATCAGGCCGGGTGTCGCCGGTTTCATCGATTCCGAGCTTCCCGGCGCCGCGCCGCCGACCCTGTTCGCCCGCTTCGGCAATGTCCTGCCGCTCCTGTTCGCGCTGCTGCTTGTCGCCGGAGCGATTGCGGTCCGCCGCAAAAGCGGCTAGCGCGCGTCGCACATAAAGACATCTTTATATCCCGAATTCTTGCGAAGGAGCGCCTCCGGCGATGCGCAGCAATTACACGTTCACGTCCGAATCGGTTTCCGAAGGCCATCCCGACAAGGTCAGCGACCAGATTTCCGACGCCGTCGTCGATCTCTTCCTGGCCAAGGATCCGGAGGCGCGGATTGCCTGCGAGACACTGACGACGACCCAGCTTGTCGTGCTGGCCGGCGAAATTCGCGGGCGGGGGATCATGGACGAGGCCGGCAACTGGGCGCCGGGTGTCGAGCAGGAAGTCGAACGCACTGTCCGCGAGACGGTGAAGCGGATCGGCTATGAGCAATCGGGCTTCCACTGGGATACGCTGCGCTTCGAGAACAATTTGCATCCGCAATCGGCCCATATCGCGCAGGGCGTCGATGCTTCGGGCAACAAGGATGAAGGCGCCGGCGATCAGGGCATCATGTTCGGCTTCGCCTGCGACGAGACGCCGGATCTGATGCCGGCGACGCTCTATTACAGCCACAAGATCCTCGAGAAGATGGCCGAGGACCGCCATTCCGGCCGGGCGTCCTTCCTGGAGCCGGACGCGAAGAGCCAGGTCACCTTGCGGTTCGAGGATGGCCGGCCGGTGGCCGCGACGACGATCGTCGTCTCGACCCAGCATGCAAAGGGCTATGACGACGGCGAAAAGGAGGCACAGCTTCACGCATATGTGAAGCAGGTGATCGCAGAAGTGATCCCGGCCGAATTGCTGTCCGACGAGACGGTCTACCACATCAATCCGACCGGCAGCTTCGAGATCGGCGGGCCGGACGGCGATGCGGGCCTCACCGGCCGCAAGATCATCGTCGACACCTATGGCGGCGCGGCGCCGCATGGCGGCGGCGCGTTCAGCGGCAAGGACCCGACCAAGGTCGATCGCTCGGCCGCCTACGTCACCCGCTATCTCGCCAAGAATGTTGTCGCCGCGGGTCTCGCGAAGCGCTGCACGATCCAGCTTTCCTACGCGATCGGCGTCGCCGAGCCGCTGTCGCTCTATGTCGATCTGCACGGGACGGAGCTGAACGGCGCCAGCGCGGCGCGGCTGGAAGAGGTGCTGCCGACGCTGGTGCGGCTTACCCCACGCGGCATTCGCACCCATCTCGGCCTCAACAAGCCGATCTACGAGAAGACCGCCGCCTACGGCCACTTCGGGCGCAAGGCGGAAGGGGATCTCTTCAGCTGGGAGAAGACGGACCTCGTCGATCGGCTGAAGGCGGCGCTCTGAGCGCCAATCCCTGACGCGATCGGGCGCTGGATACCGGATGCCGATGCAGGCCAGACCTGCTTGGCGCCGGCCGTAATTGCAGCGATAGGCACCGGCTATGGGCGATCCGACGACCATCCGCCGCCTCTATGGCCGCTCCAAGGGGCGGCCCTTGCGCGCCGGCCAGGCGGATCTGGTCGAAACATTGTTGCCGCAACTGCGCGTTCCGATAGCGGGAGCGATCGATCCCCGGGCGCTGTTCGGCGACCTGCGGCCATTGCATTTCGAGATCGGCTTCGGCGGCGGCGAGCATCTCGCTTATCGTGCCGATCTGCTGCCCGACCATGGGTTCATCGGCGCCGAGCCGTTCCTGAACGGCGTCGCGACCGCACTCGGCCATATCCGCGATTCGCACCTGGCCAATGTCCGGCTGCATCATGGCGACGCGCTGGAGGTGCTGGAGCGGCTGCCGGATGCAAGCTTGCGCCTCGTCTATCTCCTGCATCCCGACCCGTGGCCGAAGGCGCGTCACGCCAAGCGCCGGATGGTCAATCCCGGTCCGCTGGACCTGATCGCAGCGAAGATGGAGCCGGGCGGCGAATTCCGGCTGGGGACCGATGATCCCACTTATTGCCGCTGGGCGATGATGGTGATGGGTCAGCGGACGGATTTCGAATGGCTGGCGGAAGGCCCTCGCGATTTTCTTACCCGCCCGGGCGGCTGGCCGGAGACTCGCTACGAGGCGAAGGCGCGGCGCGAGGGCCGCGAGGTCTGGTACTTCCGCTACCGCCGCCGCTAGCGCGCCGCCACCAACCGCAGCAGGCGGCCGCCGGAGCCGTTGCGTTCATCCTCCAGCACATAGACCGAGCCGTCGGGATGCTGCTCCAGTTCGCGGATACGCTGGCCCATGTCCCACCGCTCTGCCTCACGGGCATTGGTGCCATCGAACGTAACCCTGACGATGGCCTGACCGGATAGACCGCCGATCAACGCGCTGCCGCGCCACTGCGGAAACATCGCGCCGGAATAGATGATCAGGCTGGCGGGCGAGATGACAGGCGTCCAGCTGATCCTGGGCGCCACGAAGCCGTCGCCGGGGCGGTGATCGGGAATGTCGCGGCCGTCATAATGATCGCCGTTCGAGACGGTGGCATAGCCGTAATTCCCGCCGCACTCGATCAGATTCAGCTCATCGCCTCCGCGCGGCCCCATCTCGTGCTCCCACAGCCGCCCTTGCGCGTCGAAGGCGAGACCGAGAGGGTTGCGGTGGCCGAAGCTCCAGATCTGCGCCGTCACTCCGCCACGCGAGGCGAAGGGGTTGTCGGCCGGCACGCTGCCGTCCGGATTGAGACGGATGATCTTGCCGCCATTTGACGTCATGTCCTGCGCCGGCGTGAATTGCTGCCGCTCGCCTGAGCTGATGAAAAGGTACCGACCGTCGGGCGAGAAAGCGAGGCGATGGCCGTAATGGCCCCGGCCTTCGAATCCCGGCACCTGGCGCCAGATCACCTGGAAGCCCTCGATCCGCGGCGGCCCGCCGTCCGTCACCAGCCGGCCCCGGCCGACCGCGGCGTGGCGCGTGCCGCCCTCGCCGGCTTCGGCGAAGCTCAGATAGACCATGCCGTTGGTCGCGAATTCAGGGTGGAGGATGACGTCACCAAGGCCGCCCTGGCCGCCATAATCCACCGCCGGCACGCCGCCGACCTCGATTGCCTCGCCACCGACCGTCCACAGTCTCAGCGTCCCGCGCCTCTCGGTGATCAGGGCCTGTCGCCCGCCGGGCAGGAATGTCATGGCCCAAGGCTGGGCGAACTGGCCGACTTGCTCGACCGCAAAGGGCCGCCCGGCGGCGGCCGCCGGCGCGCGCTGATCGTCGCTGGCGGCGGCGCAGCCGAGCAGGGCGGCGGAGAGAAGGATCGGTCGGACGAGGCGCATCGGAAAAGCTCCATCGGTATGGCGAGCCCGCCGTCTCCTAGCGCCGGGCCGGACGATCGGCGAGAGCCGTTTCTTCCCTCCCAACGCGCGAGAGCCTATATGGCCGCCATGTCCATCCGTCCGTGGCGCGACATCACCCGCCGCCAATCCCGCCAGATCATGGTCGGCAATGTGCCGGTCGGAGGCGATGCGCCAGTCACCGTGCAGACGATGACCAACACACCGACCTGCGACGCGAAGGCGACGATCGACCAGATTCGCCGCTGCGAGGAGGTGGGAGTCGATATCATCCGGGTGTCCTGCCCGGACATCGAATCCACCGCCGCGATGCGACAGATCACCCGCGCCGCGAACGTGCCGGTCGTTGCCGACATCCACTTCCACTACAAGCGGGCGCTGGAGGCGGCCGACGCCGGCGCGGCGTGCCTCAGGATCAATCCCGGCAATATCGGCTCGTCAGACCGGGTTGCCGAGGTGGTACGTGCGGCGAAGGCGAACGGCTGCTCGATGCGGATCGGCGTCAATGCGGGCAGTCTCGAAAAGGACCTGCTGGAGAAATATGGCGAGCCCTGCCCGGAGGCTCTGGTCGAAAGCGCGCTGGACCATATCAAGCTGCTGCAGGATCACGATTTCCACGAATTCAAGGTGGCGGTGAAGGCGTCCGACCAGTTCCTTGCCGTTGCCGCCTATCAGCAGCTCGCGGAAGCGGTCGATTGCCCGCTCCATCTCGGCATTACCGAGGCGGGCGGGCAACGCGGCGGCACGGTGAAGAGCGCGATCGGGATCGGCTCGCTGCTCTGGTTCGGCATCGGCGATACGATCCGGGTCAGCCTCTCCGCCGAGCCGGAGGAGGAAGTCCGCGTCGGTTTCGAGATTCTCAAGGCGCTCGGCATCCGCAATCGCGGCGTCCGGGTTGTGTCGTGCCCCAGTTGCGCGCGGCAGGGGTTCGACGTGATCCGCACCGTGGAGAAACTGGAGGAGCGGCTCAGCCACATCCGCACGCCGATGTCGCTCTCCGTGCTCGGCTGCGTCGTCAACGGTCCCGGCGAGGCGCGCGAGACGGATATCGGCATCACCGGCGGCGGCAACGGCAAGCATATGGTCTATTTGAGCGGCGTCACCGACCATCACGTCCAGGACGCCGACATGATCGACCATATCGTCAGGCTGGTCGAGACGAAGGCAGCCGAGATCGAGGCAGCGGAAGCGGCGTTGGCGACGGCGGCGGAATGAAGCGAACGGCCGCCAGGCCGGACGACGCCCGCGCCGCCACCGCGGTCGGCGCCGCTGCGACCGGTAGCGCCGCGATTGGCACATCGATTCTGGGTGCGGTTGCGTTGGGCGCGTTCGCCATGGGAGCGGTCGCCTTTGGCGCGCTCGCCATCGGGCGCATCTGGATCGGCAAGGCGCGCATTCGCAAGCTGCGCATCGACGAGCTGGAAGTGGGGCGCGTCATCCGCCTCGACGAGCCCGGCGGCGACCCTCAGAAATAGATGTCCACATAATCGGTCAGGCCGCCGCAGGCTTCCATCTGCTGCAGCCGCCAGTAGCGGCGATTCCGGGTGACGCGGAATTCGAACTCGCCCTCGCGCACGCAGACGCGGCCCTGATCGGGCGCGTTGGTAATGGTGATGTTGCCGGCCAGCGTGAAGCGGTCGCTGCCGATCCTGAGCACGTCTCCGTCGAGCTCTACCCGGCCGCGGCCATCGGCGCTGACCTGACGGCCGTTCAGGTGGACCAATCCGTTGCGCTCCGTGACGCGGACATGGCCGCGGCGCGGCGATTCGAAGCTGATCCATTGCAATGTGATGCCGCTGTTGCGGCGGAGACGCTGGAGCGCGGCGCGGTCGGTCACGATCGTCCGATCGCCGCTTTGCGCCGGCACGGCGACGGGCATCGTGGCGGCGAAGGCGGCGGCGAGCGCCAGGCGGGCTAGGCTTTTCATGGCGACCTTTCTAGGCGGCGTGCCTTGAACCGGAGCTTATCGCTGGAGTCCATATTGCAAAAGGGGCGCCCCTCGCTCGCCGCCGCGATATTCGTCGCCACGCTCGCCATCGCCGCTTATTCGGCGATGGACGCGGTGATGAAGGCGCTGACGCTGGATCTCGGCGTCTACAATGCGATGCTGTGGCGGATGCTGGTGGCGTCCGTGATCGCCGGCGCGGTGTGGCTGGCGCTGCGCAGGCCGATGCCCGGCCCCGCGGCGCGGCGCATCCATGTGATCCGCGGCATCATGTCGTCGCTGATGGCGATCCTCTTCTTCTGGGGGCTGGCGCGAGTGCCGCTGGCGCAGGGCGTGGCGCTTGCGTTCGTGGCACCGCTGATCGCGCTTTATCTTGCCGCGCTCGTCCTGAACGAAACGATCCAGCGGCGAGCGATCCTCGGCTCCCTGCTCGGCTTCGCCGGCGTGCTCGTCATCATGTTCAGCCAGGCGCAGGTGGATCTCGGGCCGGACGCCTTTTGGGGCGCCTTGTCGATCCTCGGCTCGGCCATGTTTTATGCTTGGAATATCGTGCTCATGCGGCAGCAGGCACTGGTTGCGAAGCCGCTGGAGGCGACCCTGTTCACCGGGCTCGTCATCGCCGCCTGCTATCTGCCGTTCGCGCCTTTCTGGGCGGCGCTACCGCCGACGGATCAATATGGGCCGATCCTGCTCGCCGCCCTGTTCGGCGTCGTCGCGCTGATGCTGCTGTCATGGGCCTATGCCCGGGCCGAGGCGCAATATCTGGCACCGGTCGAATATACCGCCTTCGTCTGGGCAGCGATCTTCGGCGCCGCGCTGTTCGCCGAACCGGTGCGGCCGCTCACCTTCCTGGGCGCGGCGATGATCGTCGCCGGCTGCTATGTGGCGGCGCGGCGCGGGAACGCGTCGCTCCCCGAAGCGATGCTGGAGGTGTAGGACGGGTTCATGGCTTGGGTCTGGCTCATCCTCGGCGGCCTGTTCGAAGTGGGGTTCACGACGTCGCTTCGCTTCGTCGACGGCTTTCGCAACATTCCCTGGACGATCGCCTTCCTCGTATCGGTGGCGATTTCGATGGCGCTGCTGGAAATCGCGGCACGGACGATCCCGATGGGAACGGCCTATGCGGTCTGGGGCGGCATCGGCGCGATCGGCACGGTGATGGTCGGCATGGGGTGGTTCGGTGAGCCGGTGACGACGATCCGCATGCTGCTGATCCTTGCCATCGTCGCCGCCATCGCCGGCCTGAAGCTGACGGCATGAGCATCGACGAGGGCCTGATCGAATGGGTGGAGGAGTCGCTGGAGCCGATCGGGGTCGTGACGATGCGCAAGATGATGGGCGCCGCGACGCTCTATCTCGACGGCACCATCTTCGCCGTTCAGGACGATGGCGAACTCTGGTTCAAGGCGGATGCGGAAAGCGCGGCGATCTGGGACGCCGCCGGCTGCGACCGATTCACTTTCACCGATAAGGACGGGACGGTCCAGACGATGAACTATCGGCGCGCGCCGAGCGACGTCTATGACGATGCGGACGAGATGCAACGCTGGGCGAGCCTCGCGGTCGAGGCCGGGCTGCGCGGCGCGGCGAAGAAGCGGCCTAAGCGGACGCCTTAGGCCCTTTCGCCCGATCGATCGCCTCGATCAGGATGCGGCGCGCTTCGGCGGCGTCGCCCCACTGACCGATGCGGACCCATTTCTCTGCTTCCAGATCCTTGTAATGCTTAAAGAAATGTTCGATCTGCTGGAGCACGATCGAGGGCAGGTCCTGCCGCTGGCCGACATCGGAATAATAAGGGAAGGTCGTGTCGACGGGGACACAGATCAGTTTCTCGTCGCCGCCCGCCTCGTCCTCCAGATTGAGCACTCCGATCGGCCGCGCCCGCACCACGCAGCCGGCGATGAAGGGGGTGCGCGCGATCACCAGCGCATCGAGCGGGTCGCCATCCGGCGACAGGGTGTGCGGCACGAAGCCGTAATTGGCCGGATAACGCATCGGCGTGTGCAGGATTCGGTCGACGAACAGGGCGCCCGATTTCTTGTCGAACTCATATTTCACCGGCTCGCCGCCGACCGGCACTTCGATGATCACGTTGATCGATTCGGGCGGATTGTCGCCAACGGGGATGAGGTCGATGTTCATGGCGCGCGGCCTTAGGCTTCGGGGGTTCTTTCGCAAAGTGCGTAATCCGCTATAGCGCCGCCTCCATGAGCAAGGGTCCGCAAAAGGTCCGGGGCGTCCAGGACATGATCGGCGAGGAGGCCGACCGCTT
>JBFWUJ010000044.1:9541-14541 GCA_050247295.1 Sphingomonas sp.
GATCCGCGGCTGGTCCGCGGCCTCGATTATTACCGCCACGTCACCTTCGAATATGTCACCGAGGAGCTGGGCGCGCAGAGCCAGGTGATCGGCGGCGGCCGCTATGACGGGCTGATCGAAAATATGGGCGGTCCCTCGACGCCGGCGGTCGGCTGGGCGGCGGGGATCGAGCGGCTGGCGATGATGCTTGATCAGCCGGGAACAAGCGGCCTCGATGTGATCATCGCGTTAGAGGATGATCGTGCGCTGGGCGATGCTCAACGCAGCCTCAAGTTGCTTCGCGAAGATGGGCTCTCAGCAGATATGATCGCAACGGGGTCACCAAGGAAGCGCTACGACAAAGCTACTAAGATCGCGGCGAAGGTGCTCGTCGCGATTCAATGGCGCGATGACAAGGCTGTCGCGAACATCAGGTCCACGCTGGAAACGCCGGAACAGCAGCGCGTTCACGAGTTGTTGGAGCGCCTCAAGGCATGACCCGCATCTCCGCAGAACGGATCGCGCAGATCGAGGCGCGGCGGGATGAGCTGCAGCGGGCCATGTCCGCCGGCGATCTCTCCGCCGAGCAGTTCGTGAAGCTCTCCAAGGATTATGCCGAGGTCGAGCCGGTCGCCGCCGCGGCGAAAGAGGTGCGGCGGCTGCGCTCCGAGAAGGAATCGCTCGAGCACATGACCCATGACGCGGACGAGGAGCTGCGCGCCATGGCGGTCGAGGAACTGGCCGAGAATCAGGAGAAGCTGGCAGAGGCGGAACGGGCGTTGGCGCTGAAGCTGCTGCCCCGCGACGCCGCCGACGATCGGCCGGCGATGCTCGAAGTTCGCGCCGGCACGGGTGGCGACGAAGCGGCGCTCTTCGCTGGCGACCTGCTGCGCATGTATCAGCGGCATGCCGAAACGAAGGGTTGGCGCTTCGAGATGGTTTCGGCGACCGCCGCCGAACTGGGTGGTTTCAAGGAAGCGATCGCTTCGGTCTCCGGACAAGGCGTTTTCGCGAGGCTGAAGTTCGAGAGCGGCGTCCATCGGGTCCAGCGCGTGCCGGTGACGGAAAGCGGCGGCCGCATTCACACCAGCGCGGCCACCGTCGCGGTGTTGCCGGAGGCAGAGGATGTGGACGTCCACATCGACGAGAAGGACCTTCGCATCGACATCTATCGCGCCTCCGGGCCGGGCGGCCAGGGTGTGAACACCACCGATAGCGCGGTCCGCATCACTCACGTCCCCACCGGTATCGTCGTCATCCAGCAGGACGAGCGCTCGCAGATCAAGAACCGGGCGAAGGCGATGAAGGTGCTCCGCACGCGGCTTTACGAGGCGGAGCGCGAGCGGCTGGCGAACGAGCGTTCCGGCGCGCGCAAGTCGATGGTCGGCTCCGGCGACCGTTCCGAACGCATCCGCACCTATAATTTCCCGCAGGGGAGAGTGACAGATCACCGGATCAACCTGACGCTGCATCGCCTGCCGGAAATTCTGGAGGGGCAGATGGACGAGTTGATCGACGCGTTGATCCGCGAGGACGAGGCGGAGCGGCTGGCGAGCCTCGATGAGAGTGCGTGAAGCACTGGCTGCCGCGACGGCGCGGCTCGCGGCAACCAGCGACACGGCACGGCTCGATGCCGAGCTGCTGATGGCGCACGCGCTGGGTGTCGATCGCGAGGCGCTGTTGCTTGAGCGGAGCGAAACGGCGGCGCCGCCAAGTTTCGAGATGCTGGTGCAGCGGCGCCTGAAACGCGAGCCGGTCGCCTATGTCACCGGCCGTCGGGCCTTCTGGACAATCGAACTGGAGGTCGGACCGGGCGCGCTCGTCCCACGTCCGGATAGCGAGACGCTGATCGAGGCGGCGGTCGCACATTTCGGCGCGCGCGGACCGGCCTGGATGCTCGATCTCGGCACCGGACCGGGGACGCTGCTGCTGGCGGGGCTGGCGCAATGGCCGGCCGCGCGCGGCATTGGAATCGATGCGTCGGAGGTGGCGCTCGGCTACGCACGGCGCAATGCGGAGCGGCTTGGGCTCGCCGGTCGATCGGAGTGGCGACACGGCGACTGGGCCGCCGGGGTGGCCGAACGGTTCGACCTTATCCTGTGCAATCCCCCCTATGTCGAAGCGGAGGCGCTACTGCCCCCCGATGTGGCCCGATGGGAACCGGAGGAGGCTCTCTATGCGGGATGGGACGGGCTGGCTGATTATCGGCGGCTGGCACCGCAGCTTGGGCCGTTGCTCGCACCCGGGGGGATCGCCTGCCTCGAACTGGGGGCGGGCCAGTTGGCGGCGGCGTCGGCGCTCTTCGCAGGGCAGGGATTCACAATAGAGTCACGCGCCGATCTTAGCGGGACTCCAAGAGCGCTGATCCTGTCGCTTGATCGAGGTTGACGCTTTTCCGCTTGGATTTCGGCGCTGCGGCGACTAGATAGGGTTTCAGGGACGGGGCCGATCACCGCAGCGGATGAAGGCCCGGACGTCGCCGACCCCCGATTGCAGAACCGCGACGCACGAAGCGGTTTGGTAATAGGTGGCGGGAGCCCTTGGGCTTCACCGCCGGGGGCGCGCAAGAATCCGCCGGGACGGGCCCGGCGCGTGGGGAAACCGATAGACCCTTGGTGAGGATTTTCGTTTGATCAGCAATCGACAGGGCGGTCGCCGGCGCGGCCGCGGCGGCGGCCAGCCGCGCGGGATCAATCCCGGACCGGGCAACCGCCAGGACAATCGACAGCGCGGCAATGCCGCCCAGTTGCTGGAAAAGTACAAGGGCATGGCCCGCGACGCCCAATTGCAGGGCGATCGGGTGCAGACCGAATATTTCCTGCAGTATGCGGACCATTATTTCCGTGTTCTTGGCGAAAGCCGCGCCCGTTTCGAGGAGCAGCGCCGCCAGCGCGATGAGGATGATGGCGACGAGGACCACGAGCAGGAGGCCGAGATGGCCGAGACCGGCTCACGCGACCGCAACGACGATGGCGATGGCCGTGATGAGCGGCCGCGTCGCGTTGAGCGGAACGAACGTCAGGATCGCGGTGAGCGATTCGAGCGCAACGGTGAACAGCGGCGCGGTCGCGGTCCGCGGCGCGACGCCGAAGGCGGCGAGGGGCGGGGCGACGATCAGGAGCGGATCGCGCTTGACAGCCTGCCGCCGGCCATCGCTTCGACCGGTAGCGAGGAAGATCGCGAAGCTCCCGCGCCTGCCCGGGCACGGCGGCCGCGCCGGCCACGGGGTCAGCAGGATGAGGATGTCGCGCCGGCCGCCTAGCGGCCGTGGCCATATTCCCTCGCGGCGGCTCTTCAGCCGCGCTTCACCGCGCGCGGCCGGTGATCTTCGTCAAGTGCGACGAACGTGAAGAGGCCGCCGGTCACCTTTACCTCTTGCCGGCCCCGGTCGCGGGTGGCGATCACCTCGATCCGGATCGCAATCGACGTACGGCCGATCCGCTCGACCGTCGCGTAAACGGAAATCAGATCGTGCAGCAGGATCGGCGCGTTGAACTCCATCGCGTCGATGGCGACGGTGGCGACCGGCCCTTGCGCTTCGCGCGCCGCAACAATGCCGGCCGCGATGTCCATCTGGCTCAGCACCCAGCCGCCGAAGATATGGCCGTTGGCGTTGATGTCTCCGGGTCGCGGAACCACTCTCAGGATCGGCTCGCGCCGTGTGTCACTCGTCATCATGGCCCCGCTGCGCCGCATCGTCATCATGCCCGGTCCGGTTGCTGAGGAAGACAAGGCCCATCAGCGCGGTGCCGACCAGCACCGAAAGACCCACGCCGGCGACCGTCGCGATGACCAGATGGAGTCGCATCGGCGTGCCCTGGCTGGCCAGCCACCATAGCGACAAGGCGACGGTGACCAGCGCCGCCAGCGCCATCCACTTCATCATCCTCTTGTAGTCCGACCAGGCTGTCGCCGTCTCGGCCTGGCGCGCCGTGCGTGCGCTTGGAACGGGATCGTGGCGGGGCATGGCTTCCATTTGGTCGGCGCGCATGGGATCATCAAGGGGCGAGTCGGCGTTCTGACACGATTGGAAATGAAGGGAGCCGCGCTATGACGATCGCCGCGATCCTTGCGAACAGGACGTTCGAAACGCTCACCATCGCCGCCGACCGGCCGGTACGCGATGCGATAACGATTCTCGCCGAGAAGCGGATCGGCGCGCTTCCGGTGGTTCAAGGCGCCGCCGTGATAGGCATCATGTCGGAGCGCGACATCATCTATTGCCTCAAGAGCGAGGGTGCGTCGGTGCTCGACTGGACGGTCGAACGCATCATGACCGCGCCGGCGATCACCGTAGAGCCCGACAAGGAGGTGCTGGGCGCCTTGTCGCTGATGACCCAGCGCCGGGTCCGCCACCTACCGGTAGTGCAGAACGGCGCGCTGATCGGAATCGTATCCATCGGCGATCTCGTCAAATACCGGATGGACAAGATCGAGGCAGATGCGGCTGCCATGCTGACCTATATCCAGAGCGTCTGAGCGTCCCGCCAACCGGGTTAGGAGGCCGAAGGGGCCCGGCCGGGCCGGATCAGCGCGATCGTTTCGGCCACCATGCGCCGCGCGAAAAGCAGGAGAAGGCCGCCATAAGCGGCCATCCCGAAGCCGGCAAGCAGGCCCAGTCGCGCCGGCTCCGCGAGCGGCGGCAGCAGCCGGTCGAAGCCGATCACCAATAGCGCCATGCCGGCGGCGGCGGCCGTTCCCGGCAGCGCTGCTCCCGCCAGCGCAAGCCTGCCGACACCGATCGCGGGAAGCGAGATTTGGATCGTCGCGGCAAGCAGCGCCGCCATGCCGCAGAGCCACGCCCAGGCAAGGCCCGTCGTTCCCCAATTGATGCCGATCATGAAGGCGACGGCCATGATCACGGCGCCGAATGCGCCGGACTTGAGCGAGAGCCGGGGTTTGCCGATCGCGTTGGTGGCCGGCGCAAACAGGATCTGTAGGGTCATCAGCGGCATCGCCATCGCCAGCACCGGCACCAAAGGCGCCGCCTCGAGCCAGCGCCAGCCGAGGACCGTTGCAAC
>JBFWUJ010000045.1:0-10909 GCA_050247295.1 Sphingomonas sp.
GGGGCGCTCGGCGCGATCAAGCGGGCGCTCGATCCCAAGGGCATCATGAACCCCGGCAAGCTTGTCCCGTCCTTTGACAACGAGCAGGACAGGCTTGCGGAAAACGGCGCGCCCTCATAGACATCCGCCACGCTCGCGGCGCCAGCGCCGTGCGTCCAAATCCAGACGGAGAACTGACCATGGCGACTCAGCCGCCGCCCGCCTTGCCGATCTTCTACAAGGAGCTGATTCCGCTCCTCAGCACCGACCATGCCAAATGGCAGACCCGCGCCACCGAAAGCCCGTCCTATTTCGCCGGCCAGCATGCGGTGCCGCTGACGGTGGACGAGTTCATGCTCGCCCAGCGCTTCTATCCGATCGTCTTTTCGGATGCGGCCGAGCCGGTGCCGCTGGCGCTGTTCGGGCTCAACGAAGGCGTCAACACCTTCGTGAACGAGGATGGCCGCGGCGAGACGTCGTTCTACGTCCCCGCTTATGTCCGCCGCTACCCGTTCATGCTGGCGCGGCTGCAGGAGGACAAGCCGGACCTGTCTCTCTGCTTCGATCCGCAGAGCGACATGGTCGGCGAGTTCAAGGACGGCCAGCCGCTGTTCGAGGATGGCAAGCCGACCGAGAATCTTAACAATATCATGAAGTTCTGTGAAGATTTCGACATTTCGGTGCAGCGAACCGGCCAGTTCGTCCGCGAGCTGCAGGAGCTCGACCTGCTGATCGACGGCGAGGTCACGATCCAGCCGAACGGCAGCGAGCAGCCGTTCGTCTATCGGGGCTTCAAGATGGTCGCCGAGGAGAAGCTGCGCGATCTGCACGGCGATCAGCTGAGGAAGATCAACCAGAGCGGCATTCTGGGGCTCATTCACGCCCATCTTTTCTCGCTGCAGTTGGTGCAGAGCCTGTTCAGCAGCCAGGCGATGCAGGGCAAGGTGCCTGGCTTCGATCCCCAGGCCCAGCCGCAGCCGGCCACCGCCGACGCCTGAGACGCTCGGTCTGGCGATTCTGGCTTGAATTCACGGCGGTGCCTCCCATGTCGGGAATGGCGCCGCCGTATCCCCCCTTTGCGGCGGCCCGGCGCGCTCCTCCATCCCCCCGGAGGAGCGCTGCTCCCTGAACCTGGCCGCTCCGCGACGAATCGCGGAGCGGTCTTTTCATACGGGTCTCATTCGGCGGCGATCGCGATGTCGGGGCCGAGCAGCCGGTGCTCGAGCGCCGCGGCGATCGCCGCCACCAGTTCCACCATCGCGGCGAAGCCCGGGCCGGGTCGGTCGAGCATCACGTCGAGATAGGCCGAACGGCAAATTTCGAGCTGCAGCGCATGCACATGCTCGGCGGGGCGGCCGTGCCGGGCGACGATGTGACCGCCGGCATAAGGGGTGTTGAGCTGGGCCCGAAAGCCGCGGTCCCGCGCCGTCGCCAATGCCGCCTCGCGGAATTCCCATGCGCTCGTGCTGCCATGCCGGTCGCCGATCACGATCTGCGGCCCTGGCATGCCGTCGGCGAGCCGGCGCGGCGGCATCGAGTGGCAATCGAGCAGGATCGCGCCGCCGAAGCGCGCCCGCGCCGCGACGAGGGCCGCCGCCAGCGCCGCGTGATAGGGGCGGTGAATCCAGGCCAGCCGCCGTTCGAACTCCGGCGCCGGGATCCGTTGCCGCCAGATCGCGCCGGCGCCGTTGATCCGCGACGGGATGATGCCAAGGCCGCCACGCGTCCGCGCCGAGGCGACGGCCCGGCCGCGCGGCGCCGGTGCGATCAGCGCCGGATCGACCTCGTCCTCCTCGCGGTTGAGATCGATTTCGGCGCGCGGCGCGGTCGCGATAAACGCCGTCGCGCCGGCCTCGACGGCCCGCCAGACGAGCCGGTCTACCAGCCGGTCTTCCAGCGATTCGAGCACCGAGCGATGGAGACGGGCGGCCGCCAGCAGGGCCGGCGAATAATTGCGGCCGGCGTGCGGCACCGAGAGTACGATCGGCGATTCGGGCCGGTCGGGGCCGACCCGGATGAAGGGCGCTGCGGTGAGGGGATCGCTCATCAGCCGGCACAAGTAGAACCAGCTTGGGACAGGTGCAACGGCGGGCCGCCCGGCCGCTGGTAATGGTCCGCCGCTTCGCGCATAACATCCGAAAGCAGGGGTGGACCGAAGGCGATGTTGCGGATTTTGCTGGCCGAAGACGATGAAGCGATGCGGACCTATCTGGCCCGGGCGCTGGAACGGGTCGGCTACCGGGTGACGGCGGTGGAAAACGGGGTCGCGGCACTGCCGCTGCTTGCCGAAGAGCCGTATGACCTGCTGCTCACCGACATCGTGATGCCGGAGATGGACGGCATCGAACTGGCCCAGAAGGCGGCAGAGATCGCCCCTGACATCAGGGTGATGTTCATCACCGGTTTCGCCGCCGTGGCGCTGAAGGCCGGCCGCAAGTCACCGGACGCCAAGGTGCTGTCGAAGCCCTTCCACCTCAAGGACCTGGTCGCGGAGGTGGAGCGGATGTTCATGAGCGAGGATCAGCACGGGCGGCTGTAGGGCGGCGCAAGCCGCCTTGCGCAACCACCGGCGCCTCGCTACATCGCGGCCCGCGTGGGCGTGTAGCTCAGTGGTAGAGCACTGTGTTGACATCGCAGGGGTCGCAAGTTCAATCCTTGCCACGCCCACCATTTTCTCCGCATTTTCAGTCGTTTAGCAGAAGCTCCAGCCGCACCCCGAGGGCGCGGTGATAGCGGATCGATGCGGCCAGCAGGAGATTGAGCGCCAGCGCCTGGACGAGGAAGAAGGCAAGCGGGCTGGCGGTCGCGATCATGCTCGCCCCCAGCAGGATCGTGCGGGGGTTCGCGCCGAGCAGCTTCTGCCATTGCAGCGATCCCCGGCAAGCCTCGCGGATTCGCGCCCGCATCCGGGCCAGCCGGACCGGATCGTCCTTCGCCTGATCGAGCAGGGCGTCGATTCGGCCGATATGCGGCGTCATCGCGCTCGCGGCGGACAGGTAGGTTTGGATCAGCGGCCCGAAGCTGCGGCTGAAGGGGCCGCCCCGATCGGACAGCCGGCCGCCGGCGGGGCGGGCGTGGCGCAGCCAGGGGACGCCATAGACCCACCACAGATAGGCCCGCCGCTGGCTTTCGGCATGATTGGCCTGGACGATGTGGGAGAGGCCGGCGGCAAGGGCGAGCGCCCAGGCCCAGGGGCCGATCGAATCGTCGAGCAGGGCGGCGAGCGCGGCATAGAGAACGGCATGGCCGGCATAGTCGCTCAGGCCGTCGATCAGTTCGCCGAGCGGCGAGCCGCCGCCGCGCAGCCGCGCGAGATCGCCGTCGGCGCCGTCCACGACATGCCAGAGCATGTGCAAAGCGAGGCCGAGCCCGGCGCCCATGGGCCAGCTCTGGGTGAGATAGGCCCAGGCGGCGGCCCAGACCGTCAGCGCACCGGCGATCGAAACCGTGTTGGGAGAAAGGCCGGTCGGCAGCAGGAACCGGGCGAGCCGGGCCGATAACGGGTGGTAGAGATAGCGGTTCAGCGGGTCCTGCAGCTCCGGCGAACGGGATGGTGGACGTTGCTGACGGGTGGCGGCCGCGACCATGATCCGGCCTTGGGCGAAGCCGGGTGAAGAGGACAAGGGGAAATCGATCCCGCCCATCCATTCGCCATCCAGCGCGAGGATGCTTGACTTTTACCCCCTTTGGGGCTGGACCGTCACAGACTTGTAATGCGCCGAAGCGCGAGCCGTAACGTTCGAGGATTCATGACCAAGATCAAGGTCGCGCTGGTCGGTGTCGGCAATTGCGCGAGTTCCCTGGTGCAGGGGCGCTATTTCTACGAGGGCCGGAACAGCCCGAGCGGCCTGATCCACGAGAGGATCGGGGGCTATGCGATCTCCGACATCGAATTCGCCTGCGCCTTCGACATCGATGCCCGCAAGGTCGGCAGGGATCTTGGCGAGGCGATTTTCGCCCAGCCCAATTGCACCACCGTCTTCCAGCCGCAGGTGCCGGCGACCGGCGTGATCGTCCGCATGGGCCGGGTGATGGACGGTGTCGCCGGCCATATGGAGGGCCAGGGCGAACGCGGTTTCGTTCGCGCCGGCGCGGCCGACGCCAGCCAGGCGGAGATCGTCGCGGCGTTGAGGGAGAGCGGCGCCGAAGTGCTGGTCAATTTCCTTCCGGTCGGCTCCGAGGAGGCGACCCGTTTCTATATGGAATGTGCGCTGGAGGCCGGGGTCGCGGTGGTGAACTGCATGCCCGTCTTCATCGCCAGCAATCCGGAATGGGAGCGCCGCTTCGCCGAGAAGCGAATCCCGATCGTCGGCGACGACATCAAGGCGCAGCTCGGCGCGACCATCGTCCACCGGGTGCTGTCCAGCCTCTTCCGGGCGCGCGGGGTCGGCTACAGCCGGACCTACCAGCTCAACACCGGCGGCAATACCGACTTCATGAACATGCTGGACCGGGGCCGGCTGGCATCGAAGAAGGAATCGAAGACCGACGCGGTGCAATCGACGCTCGCCGAGCCGCTCGGCGCCGACGACATCCATATCGGCCCGAGCGACTACATTCCCTGGCTCAACGACAACAAGCTGTGCTTCCTCAGGATGGAAGGGCATCTGTTCGGCGAGGTGCCGATGAACCTGGAGCTGCGGCTCTCGGTCGAGGACAGCCCGAACAGCGCCGGCGTGGTGGTCGATGCGATCCGCTGCTGCAAGGTGGCGCTGGACCGCGGCGTCGGTGGCATGCTGATCGGCCCGAGCGCCTATTTCTGCAAGCATCCGCCGCAGCAGTTCAGCGACGATGTCGCCGCCCAGCTGACCGACGAATTCATCGCCGGCGAGGCGCTGGCGGCCGAATAAGAGGCCGCGGCATGGACTGCCTGATCCTCGCCGCCGGCCATGGCAGCCGGCTGCGCGAGGTTTCGCCATCGAAGCCGCTGACATTGGTGGCCGGAGTGCCGATGATCGAGCGCGTCGTGCGTACGGTGTTGGCCGCGGGCTTGGCAGACTTTACCGTGGTCACCGGGCATCGGGCGGAGGCGCTTGAGGCATTCCTTGCCGGGCTGGCGGCGCAACTGGGTGGACGCTTCGACTTCGTCCGGCTTGCCGACTGGGACAAGCCGAACGGACATTCCGTGTTGGCGGGCACCCGGAGGATCCAGGGCAATTATCTGCTGCTGATGAGCGATCATCTGATCGATCCCGCCATCATTCATCGGGCCATCGGCGCCGGCCGCGCCAGCCGCGCGGCGCTGACGCTGGCGGTGGACCGGGACTGGCGGCGACAGTCGCTGGACCTCGACGACGCGACCAAGGTGGCGATCGACGGCGACCGGATCGTCGCGATCGGCAAGGATCTGCCCGCCTTCGACGCGGTCGACACCGGCGTGTTCTTCGCCACCCCGAAGCTCGCCGAGGCGATCGCCGCGGCGGTGGCGGAAGGCAAGCCCGGGACGCTCTCAGACGGCGTCCAGCGGCTCGCAGATGCCGGCGAGGCGCGGATCGCCGACGCGACCGGCCTGTTCTGGCTCGACGTCGACGATCCGGCGGCGCTGGCGAAGGCCGAAGCCGCGATCGCCTAACGGAAGAAGAAGAACCAGAGCAGCAGAACGATCGGCAGCGGGACTCCCAGCAGCCACAACAACGCACCTCTTCCCATGTCACTCTCCCGGCCCGCCTGATCGGGCCGGGGGTGAAACGAGGAAGCGGGTGGGCCGTTCCGTCAGGGGTCCGGCGCGCCGGTCTTTCCGCTCCGGCGCTCAGAAGGCGATGCCGAGCGTCAATACGATGCCCGCATCGACCGCAGGACCGCTCGGCAGATCCGTATCGACATAGGAAATGCCGAGCGTCGCCGGCCCGAGCGCGATGTCGGCGCCGAGAGTCCATTCGAGATAATCGCCGCCCGGCGACAGGCTGCCGTCCGAATAGCCAAGATGGGCGCGCAGGGTGACCGGCGATTCCGGGATCGGCGCGGTCCAGTCGGTGTAGAGGTAGACATTGTCGCCGCCGCCGGTTTCGGCGCCCTGGTTCCACGCATAAGCGGCGCCGATTTTGCCGGTCACCGGGCCGAAATCATGGGTGAGCGAGGCATAAGGCTCGAAATAGTCGCTGTTTCCCGCCGCCTGCCGGCCGCCCGGATAATGATAATAGAGGAGGCCGACATCGACCGTCGTGCCGGAGGCGACCTCGCGCCGCCAGCCGACATAGAAATCAAGCTCGACGGAGCCGTAAAGCGGCGTATCGGCCAGGCTCGACCCCCAGATGCCGACGTAAAAGCCGCTGGCATGATTGAGATTGAGGGTGGCTTGTACCGCCGGATCCTCGTCCGAGAGCGAGATGCCCCGGAAGCGGTAGTCGGAGACGACACTCGCACCACCGGTGAGGCTGAAGCCGCCACCCATGGGAAAGGCCGCGGCGGGCGCGGCGGCGAGCAGAAGGGCTGCCGAAAGGCAGCGAGCAGCGAGCGTGATGCGCATGGATTGGACCCCCTCTTGCCGGGTTTGTCCCCTCCGCCCGATCACGCGCCGGCCTCTGTGCGAGCCGGTCGCGCGGGCATGCCGCTCCTCGATCCCGCGGCCGGGCCTGTCGCCCGCCGCCGGCTGTTGTCGTCGTCAGTCAGTCCTTCGGATCAGAAATTGTAGGCGCGCTCGCCATGATCGGTGATGTCGAGGCCCTCGCGCTCGGCATCGGGTTCGACCCGCAGACCGATCGTATATCTGACGATCGCCCAGACCACCGCCGACCCGGCCGCCGACCAGAGGATCGCGACCGCCACCGCCTGACCCTGAATCAGCGTCTGCGCCGCGATGGAATAATCGTCCGGCCGAAACCCGCCGAGAAGGGGCGAGGAAACGATGCCGGTGCCGATCGAGCCGACAATGCCGCCAAGGCCATGGATGCCGAAGACGTCGAGGCTGTCATCGAGTTTCAGCCGATGCTTGAGGCTGCCGACGAACCAGTAGCAGGCCAATGCCGCGGCGACCCCCAGAATGGCGGCCCCGAGGACTCCCGAGGTGCCGGCCGCCGGGGTCACCGCGACCAGCCCGGCGATCGCGCCCGAAGCCCCGCCGAGCAGCGATGCCTTGCCGGAGACAATTCTTTCGGCGGCGAGCCATGTGAGCACGGCCGCAGCGGGGGCGACGAAGGTGTTGATCATGGCGACCGCCGCGCCGCCGGTCGCTTCGAGATTCGAGCCGGCGTTGAAGCCGAACCAGCCCACCCAGAGCAGTCCGGCACCGATCAGGGTCAGGCTGAGCGAATGCGGCGGCGTCATTTCCTTGAGGAAGCCGAGCCGCTTGCCGGCGAAGAAAACGCCGACCAGACCGGCGATGCCGGAATTGATGTGGACCACCGTGCCGCCGGCGAAATCGAGCGCGCCCCAGCCGAAGATCAAGCCGTCCGACGCCCATACCATATGGGCGATCGGCGCGTAGACGATGGTCAGCCACAGGGCCGTGAACAGCAGGATCGCGCTGAACTTCACCCGCTCGGCGAGCGCCCCGATGACGAGCGCGGCGGTGATCGCCGCGAACGTCATCTGGAAAGCGACGAAGGCCAGTTCGGGAATGCCGACGCCGGCGGTGAACGTGGCGCTGGCCGTGTCGCCGGTAATGCCGCTGAGCAGCGCCTTGGAGGTGCCGCCGACGAAGCGGTTGCCGGCATCGAAGGCGAGGCTGTAGCCCCAGCCGACCCAGACCAGGATGGCGACCGCGGTGACACCGAGAACCTGGCTGAGGATCGACAACACGTTCTTCGCCCGGACGAGGCCGCCGTAAAACAGCGCCAGGCCGGGCACGATCATCAACAGCACGAGCAGGGTCGAGACCAGCATCCAGGCCGTGTCGCCCTTGTCGACGGTCAGCGCCGGCGCGGCAGCCGAAGCGGCGGCGGGAAGGAGCAGGGCCAAGAGCGCCGCGAGGGTGGACAGGAACCGCAGCCGCCATCGCAAAGCCATCATCACCGTCCCCCGTCAGATCGCGTCGTCGTTGATTTCGCCGGTCCGAATCCGCACCGCCTGCTCGAGATCGAGAACGAACAGCTTGCCGTCGCCGATGGAGCCGGTCTGGGCGGTATGCTGGATGGTCTCGACGATGCCGGGCACCGCGCCGGCCGACGCGGCGATATCGAGCCGCACCTTCGGCACGAAGCTCGTCGTATATTCCGCCCCGCGGTAGATTTCGGTCTGGCCGCGCTGGCGTCCGAAGCCGCGCACCTCCGCGACGGTCATTCCCTGAACGCCGATCGCGGCGAGCGCGTCGCGCACCTCTTCGAGCTTATAGGGCTTGATGATGGCGATGATCAGTTTCATGCCGCCCCCGTTTCGCAAGGCTCGGGCGAGCCACGCCCCGGCGGGAAGCATCGCGCAGTGTGTTGCAGCGCGTCAATCGGCAGGCGAAGATTTCACGGACCGGTCACAATGTGTATTATCATCAGTGGTTTAGGATTTGCTGCGACGCAGCTACCGGCGCGCCTCCTCAGAGCCGCGCGGCATGCCAGCGCAGATGATCCGGCATGAAGGTCGAGATGAAATAATAGGAATGGTCGTAGCCCGGCTGCATCCGCAAGGTGAGCGGAATGGCGGCGTCTTCGCAGGCGGCGCGGAGCAGATCCGGCCGCAGTTGATCGGCCAGGAAATCGTCCGCCTCGCCCTGATCCACCAATAGCCCGGGCAGGCGGGCGCCGTCCTCGATCAGGGCGACCGCGTCATAAGGGCGCCAGCTTGCGCGGTCGTCGCCCAGATAGCGGGAAAAGGCCTTCTCTCCCCACGGCACCCGGGCCGGCGCGACGATCGGCGCGAAGGCGGAGACGGCGCGGTAGCGGCCGGGATTGCCGAGCGCGAGGGTCAGCGCGCCGTGGCCGCCCATGGAATGGCCCATGATCGACTGGCGGGTCATGTCGGCGGCCGGGAATTCGGCCGCGATCAGGGCCGGCAGTTCGCCAGCGATATAGGAGGCCATGCGGTAGTGGGCGGCGAAGGGCGCTTGCGTGGCGTCGAGATAGAAGCCGGCGCCCTGGCCGAAATCCCAGGCATCGTCATCGGGCACGTCCGGGCCGCGCGGGGAGGTGTCCGGGGCGATGAAGATCAGGCCGAGCTCGGCGCACAAGGCGCGATACTCGCCCTTGTCGGTCACATTGGCATGGGTGCAGGTGAGGCCGGACAGATACCAGACGACCGGCAGCGGCGCGGCGCCGCTCGCGAAGGCCTGCGGCGGCAGGAAGATCGAGAAGACCATGTCGGTGCCGGTTTCGCGGCTGGCATGGCGCCAGACCTGCTGGACGCCGCCATGCGCCTTGGCGGAGGAGAGGGTTTCGAGGCTCATGCGGGCGGCGCTAGCCGATTTCGGAGCGCCGGCCTACCGCCGCCGGCGGCGATAGCCGATAAGCGCCAACAGGCCGGCGAGCGCGAGCAGCGCAAGGGCGCCGGCAAGAGCGAGATTCGCGCTCCGGGGATCGAGCGCCGGCGCTTCGCGACCATCGAACCAGCCTGACCAGATGCCCAGCACCGCCACGCCCAGGATGGCGGCGACCAGGGCGTAGCGGCCGGGCGCGTCACGCCGCCAGGCGCGATCGGCCCCGGCCGGATCGCCGTCCCTGGCCCGGAAATGAGCCGGGAAGGTGGTGCGGGCGAAAGCCCGGTGCCGCTCGGGGATCGTCGCGTTGAAATGATCGACCGCCTTTTGCGCCCCCGCGCGACCCGCCGCGCCGACGGGAATCCGCACCAGCTGGATCTCCGGCCCGGAGTGGCCGCGGATGTAGCGCGAATATTCGAGGCAAGGAGACGGCCCCTCCACCAGGGAAACATCGCACAATTGCCAGATCGCGAACGGCCCGAAGCCGGCGACGTTGAGCGGCACGATCGCCTCGCCGACGACGAACGCCTGCGCGCCGATCACCACCGGCACACCCTCCATCGGTGGCGGTGCAGCAGACAAAGGCAGCTTGTTGCGCAGCGTCGACCACGAGGCGGAGCGGGCGTCGTCGTGAATGCGCCAGGCCTCCCATTCCGCAGCCGGCACCTGCCAGCGGGCGATCGCGCCCTCGCCGCGCAGCAGCGCGTTGCGCAGGCGCAGCAGCAGGACTGCCCTCAGCGCCAGCCACAGGCCGAGCCCGATGGCGACGAAGCCGGGCAGGGTGGCGGCCGGCGTTAACTGGCCGAGGCGCATGCCGATATCGAAACTGGCGAGGGCCCAGAAAATGTAGCCAAGCCCGAGCGCGGCGACGGCGAGACCCAGCAGCAGCGACAAGGCGGCATTGCGCGTCGGCCCTTCATGCCCCAATCGGCGACGGGATGCAGCAGCGGTTCGCGACATCGTTAGGAATGGGATGCTGCGCGACATCAGGCGCTCACAATCTGGCGGGGGCGCAAGCCACGTGATCGCCCCCAAGTGGCGTACGCGTCACTGATAAACCAAGCTATCTCTTTGACTTAAAGTGTTGTAGGCGGGGCGACAATAGCGCTTCCGCGGCGCGCTGAGGGTTCCCCGGCTCCCAGTTTCAAGGAGAGCCGAGACATGGATCGAACCGTCATCGCCTTCATGCTGATGGCATTGCTGGTTGGTGCCGGCGTCGGATTCGGACTCTACCTGAGCCATAACAGCCGAAATCGATCAATCCGGCGCGAGCGCGCTCGCGATAAGCTCCGTCGCGACGCGAGAAATGATCGCCCGCGGCCCTAGCTGGCCGGCTTCTCCAGGGGATCACGCCTCATCAGCTCCGCACCCGCTCAGCTTCGCGCGACGCTCTAACCAATCTGGAAAACCGTGCCATATAGGTAAAATATGCTTGACAGCGCGACGCTGATATGGCACAAGTCCGAATGCTGCCGTAGTGTAGCTGATTCGGGCGGGTCCTTCGTGGCTCGCCTTTTCCTTTGAATTTCCGGCCAGCGCATCCTGACGGGCCCCGTGGCGGGCGACGGGAGTCGCGCGGCCCTGCTTGCT
>JBFWUJ010000045.1:11009-17132 GCA_050247295.1 Sphingomonas sp.
CGAATGCTGCCGTAGTGTAGCTGATTCGGGCGGGTCCTTCGTGGCTCGCCTTTTCCTTTGAATTTCCGGCCAGCGCATCCTGACGGGCCCCGTGGCGGGCGACGGGAGTCGCGCGGCCCTGCTTGCTGGGAGGCGCAATTGGGACGAAAGGCGAAGACGCTTGTCCTTACCGGTCGAACCGACCTCAGGATGACAAGGCCGAGCGCGACCGCGTTCACGCCGGCGAAGCAGCGCCGCTTCTTCGAGGCACTGCGCGCCAGTTGCAACGTCGTCCGATCGTCCGAGGCGGCGGGAATCAGTGCCCGCACCGTCTATCGCCACCGCAAGGCGCGTGCCGCTTTCCGGGCGCAATGGGCGGAGACGCTGCGCGAAGCCTATGCCGACCTGGAACTGGCAATGCTCGAGCGGACGCTGAACGGCACCACGCGAACGATCACCCGCGACGGCGCGGTCAAGGAGATCGTGCACGAATATCCCAACGCCGTCGCGATGACGCTCCTGAAGCTGCATCGCGACACGGTCGTGGAGGCGGGCACCGAGCCGGGGCCGGCGGAAGTCGCCGAGCTGCGCGAGCGGATCGCCCGCAAGATCGAACGGCTGCGCGAGCGGCAGGCGCGCGAGCAGGCCGCGCAGTGAGGCAGCGGGGATGGGATCTGGCCCATGCGACCCGCAAACTGGCCGAGCCGAAGACCGACATCCGCGCCGTGCTGGCGAAGATGACCGCCGCCGACCTGTTGCGCTACGACGCGGATTTCGAAAGCTGGGCCCATGCCGGCCAATGGCCGCCGGCGGACGACGGCTGGCGCACCTGGCTGATGCTCGCCGGGCGCGGCTTCGGCAAGACCAGGGCCGGGGCGGAGTGGATCAGCCGGCTCGGCGCCGCCGGGGGCCGGGAGGCGCATATCGCCCTGGTCGGCGCGACCGAGGCGGAGGTCCGCAAGGTGATGATCGAAGGCCCGAGCGGGCTGATCGCGGTCGGCCGCATGCTGGGCCTGAAGCCGCGCTGGGAGCCGAGCCTTGGCAAGCTGACCTGGCCGGGCGGCGGCGCGGCGCATGTCTATTCGGCCGACAATCCGGATGGCCTGCGCGGGCCGGAGCACGACTTCGCCTGGTGCGACGAGCTGGCGAAATGGCGGCGCGGCGAGGAGGCCTGGACGAATTTGCAGATGGGCCTGAGGCGCGGCGGCCGGCCGCGGGCGCTGGTGACGACCACGCCACGGCCAGTGCCGCTGATCGAGGCGATCAAGGCCGGCCGCTGGACGGTGACGACCGGCGGCCGGATGGACGAGAATCTGAGCCTGCCGGACCGGTTCGTGGAGATCATGACGGCGACCTATGGCGGCACCCGGCTGGGCCGGCAGGAGCTGGACGGGGAGCTGATCGCGGATGCGGCCGGAGCGTTGTGGACGCGGGCGCTGGTGGAGCGGTGCCGGGCACCGATCGATCTGGCGTGCGATGCGCAGACGTGGACCAGAGTGGTGATCGGGGTCGATCCGCCGGCGAGCGCCGACGGCGATGCGTGCGGGATCGTGGTGTGCGGGACGGACGGCGAGGGAATCGCCTGGGTGCTGGAGGATGCGACGGTGCGGGGACGCTCGCCCGAGGGCTGGGCCGCGGCGGTGGCGGCGGCGGCGGAACGGTGGGGCGCCGAATTGGTGGTCGCCGAGGCCAACCAAGGCGGCGACATGGTGGCGAGCGTGCTGCGGCAGGTCGATCGGGCGCTGCCGGTGCGGCCGGTGCGGGCGCGCTACGGCAAGGGCCAGCGGGCGGAGCCGGTGGCCTTGCTGTTCGAACAGGATCAAGCGCGGTTAGCGGGCGCGTTCCCGGCGCTGGAGGACGAGCTTTGCGGGCTGATCCGGGGCGGCGGCTACGAGGGGCCGGGGCGCAGCCCGGATCGGGCCGACGCCTGTGTCTGGGCGATGGTGGAATTGACGCAGGCGAGGCGAAGCGAGCCGCGGGTGATGCGGCTGTGACGGTCAGCGCGGCTCCGGCCGCAGCACCGCTGCGACCGGAACGCGTCATGCTCAGTAAGTGACGCCGTAATAATCGTAGACGCGGATGCCGTAGTCGCGGTCCCATGCGGGTTCGCGGTCGCGTTCGAACGAGGGCGCCTTTTCGAGCCGCTCCTTGTCGATATCGACGACATAGCCGCCCTTGCTCTCCTCGTAATCGAGCGCGTCCCACGGCAGCGGGAAATGCTTCTCGCCCATGCCGAACAAGCCGCCGAAGCCGAGAATGGCATATTCGACCCGGCCGTTGCGCTTGCCGACCATGAAGTTGCGGACGGTGCCGAGCTTTTCGCCCTGGCGATTGAAGACGGCGGTGCCCTCGACCCGGTCGGAGGCGATCAGAAAGCCGCTCTCGTCGCGATCGAGACGGGTTTCCGGGCGCGGCGCGGTCTGGGTTTCATGGGCCATGATGGTCCTCCTGATTGAAGATTGATGGAACTGAATCAACGGCTTGACCGGGCCGGCGTTCCGCAGGGCGGGACGGGACGGGGCGAGGCGGGACTGAGCCGCGACGGATGGGAGCGAATGATGAAATGGTTCGGCCGGAAGGCCGCCCGGGGTGCCGGGCGGCCTTTTTTATGGGCGGGGTGGGGCACGCGGTTCGCGGGCGACCGCTGGCCGCAGAGCTACGAAGCCAGGGTCCGGGAGGCCTATCTCGGCAACCCGGTGGCGCAAAGGGCGGTGCGGCTGGTGGCGGAGAGCGTGGCCTGGGCGCCCGTCTATGCGCTGGACGCGGCAGCGGGCCGCCGACGGACGGAACGGTCATCGGCCGATGCGGACCGGATGGTGACGCTGCTGCCGCCGGCGCTGCTCGACATCGTGGCGACGCAATTGCTGCTGCACGGCAATGCGTTCGTGCGGATCGTCGAGGATGCGGACGGAGCGCCGGCCGAGCTGGTCGCGCTGCGGCCCGAGCGGGTGCGGATCGAGGCGGGCCCGCGCGGCTGGCCGAGCGCCTATCGCTATGAGGCGGGTGGCCTGGCCAGCCGGTTCGAGGCGGCGGATGCGCTCGGGCGGCCCGGCATCGTGCACCTGAAAGCGGCGCATCCGCTGGACGACCATTATGGGCTGGGCTGTCTCGGCGCGGCGGCGGCGGCAGTCGAGGTGCACAATCTGGCCGCCAGATGGAACCGGGCCTTGCTCGACAATGCGGCGCGGCCTTCCGGCGCCCTGGTCTATGCGCCGGACGACGGCGCGGCGCTGTCCGAGGCGCAGTTCACCCGGCTGCGGCAGGAACTGACGGAACAGTTCGCCGGCGCGGCCAATGCCGGGCGGCCGCTGTTGCTCGACGGCGGGCTGAAATGGCAGGCGTTGAGCCTGTCGCCGGCCGACATGGACATGGCGGCGCTGAAGGCGGCGGCGGCGCGCGACATCGCGCTCGCCTTCGGGGTGCCGCCGATGCTGCTCGGCCTGCCGGGCGACGCCACCTATGCGAATTACCGGGAGGCGAACCGGGCTCTGTGGCGGCTGACGGTGCTGCCGATGGCGGAGAAGATCCTGCGCGGCATCGGCGATGCGCTGGCCGGCTGGCGGCCGGGCCTCAGGTTCGCGATCGACGTCGATCAGGTGACGGCGCTGGCCGAGGACCGGGAGCGGCTGTGGCGGCAGGTGCGCGGGGCGGACTTCCTGAGCGACGCCGAGAAGCGGGAGATGCTGGGCTTTCAGCCCGACCTGGAGCCGCAGAAGCCGGCGCTGTGATTCCATTCGCCGCCGCCGTCCGAGCAGGCGTCGATCCGCCATTCGCGCCAGAGATAATAGCCGGCGAGCGCGAACAGGGCGGCGAGGACGACAAGCATGACGGGGCGGGTCATGGCGAAGAGATTATCGAGGTGAAACGAAATGACCAACACCAATGCATCGATGCTGGCGCTGCTCGTCGCCCAGGCGGAGGGGCAGGGGGCGGACCTGCCGACGCTCAAGGCGCTGATCGAGGAAGCGAGCGAAGTCGGGGCCGAGCGGGCGCTTTCGGCCCTCGGCCTGCGCGACGAGCAGGCGCGGCGCGACATGGATGAATTGCGCGAGCTGCTGCGGGCATGGCGCGACGCCAAGGCCTCGGCGCGCAAGGCGGTGGTGAGCTGGGTGGTGCGGATCGCGCTGGCTTTGCTGGTCGCCGGAATCGCGGTGAAGGTCGGGGCGATGGACATGCTGCGATGAGGTTCGCAGGCTATGCGGCGATTTTCGGGCAGCCGGACCGGGGCGGCGACGTGGTACGGGCGGGGGCGTTCGCGCGGACCCTGGAGCGCCAGAGCGGCGCCGTGCGGTTGCTCTGGCAGCACGATCCGGCGCGGCCGATCGGCAGGATCGAATATCTGAAGGAGGACAAACGCGGGCTGCGCGTGATCGGGCGATTGTCCGGCGGGGCGGCGGGCCGCGAGGCGGCGGCCCTGCTGAACGCGGGCGCGGTGAAGGGGCTGAGCTTCGGCTATCGGGTCGGGGCGAGCGAGGGCGAGTCGCCGCGCGCGCTGACCGAACTCGAGCTGGTCGAGATCAGCCTGGTGACGTCGCCGATGCAGCCCAGGGCACGGGTACACATGGTTGAGGAGAGCAAGCGGACGGGTTAGCCGTGACGGCGAGGAGACCGCCATGGGGAAGCTGAAGCGCAAGGATTATAACGCGTTGCTGGCGCCGATCACCGAGGAACTGGTCCAGATGGCGTTCTGGGCCCAGGAGACCGGGCAGCGGATCCTGGTGATCTTCGAGGGCCGCGACACGGCCGGCAAGGGCGGCGCGATCAACGCGATCGCCGATGTGCTGAACCCCCGGCAATGCCATGTCGTGGCGCTTTCCAAGCCGGGCGAGCGCGAAAAGGGGCAATGGTATTTCCAGCGCTACGTGCCGCATCTGCCGGCCAGGGGCGAGATCGTGCTGTTCGACCGGAGCTGGTACAATCGGGCCGGGGTCGAGCGGGTGATGGGCTTTTGCACCGAGGCCGAGGCGAAGGCGTTCCTTGCGGCGGTACCCGGGTTTGAAAAGGCCCTGGCGGACGACGGTATTTTAATCTTCAAATACTGGCTTTGCTGCGATCAGGAGAAGCAGGAGGAGCGGTTCGCCGAGCGGCTGGACGACCCGCTAAAGCGCTGGAAACTGTCGCCGGTCGATATCGCGGCGCGGGCGAAATATGACGATTATACAAGGGCTCGCGAGGCGATGCTGAAAGCGACCCACACGAAATGGGCGCCTTGGACGCTGGTCGACTTCAACGACCAGAAGCGCGGGCGGCTGACGCTGCTGCGCGATCTGCTCGACCGGCTGCCGGACCAGAAGCTGCCGGCGCCGGTGGTGGAGTTCCCGCCGCTGGCGGAGCGGCTGAAGAGGGAGCGGTATGGAGTGCTGCGGCCGATTCCGGATTTTCCGGTGTGAGAGGCACGCTGCGTCCGCAGCGAAGTGAATTGTCGAGCCCTCGCCCTCATCGGCGGGGGCTTTTTCGTATCAACCGAAGGAGACGGGAATGCTGGACGTGAAGGCGGATGCTCTGGAGGCGTCGTTCGAGGCGCTGGAGCAGGAGGATGACGAGCTGGAGGCGCTTCGAGCCGAGCTGGCGGCGTTGAGGGCGCGGGCGGTGGAGCAGGGGCGGCCGGCGCTTTCGGGCGTGAAGGGCGAGGCCGCCAACGATGCGTCGCCGTTCGTCGAGCGCTATCTCAGGAAGGGCGTCGAGGCCGGCGTCGAGCTGAAGGCGTTCGAGGGGACGAGCGATGCGGCGGGCGGCTACGCGGTGCCGCGCGAGATCGACGAGCGGATCGAGCGGACGCTCGCCGCGATCTCGCCGATCCGCGCCATCGCCAGCGTCGTGCGGGTCGGCTCTTCCGGCTATCGCAAGCTGGTGACCCGGGGCGGCACGCCATCGGGCTGGGCGGCCGAGGATGGCGCGCGGGCCGAGACCGAGACGCCGGCCTTTGCCGAGATCGCGCCGCCGTTCGGCGACCTTTATGCCAATCCGGCGGCGACCCAGGCGATGCTCGACGATGCCGCGTTCGACGTGGAGGCCTGGCTGGCCGAGGAGATCGCGCAGGAATTCGCGCGGGCGGAAGGGGCGGCCTTCGTCAATGGCGACGGCACGGCCAAGCCCAAGGGCTTCCTCGCCGCGCCGAACAGCGCCGACGGCGACGCGACGCGG
>JBFWUJ010000046.1:0-11992 GCA_050247295.1 Sphingomonas sp.
GCTCGTCGATGATCAGCACGTCGCGTCGCTTGCCGAACATCCTCAGGCCGAACAGCGCCGCCAGCCCGAAGAAGATGATGGTGGCCCAGCCGATTGCGTAGATCATCTGCGGGCTGAAGCGTCGCGAAGCCGGCGGTTCGCCAAGCCACCCGATCAGCCAGGCGCCGAGCGCGACGAACACGAGCGCACCAAGGATCATCAGCGCCACTCGCGCCGGGGAGGTTCGCGCGACGAAGGCCTCCGGGCTCAAGCCCGCGCGCCCTCCACAACCCCCGCGCTGTTGTGCCGCAGCGCCTTCAGGACCGTCTCGACGACGCCGTCCGCGTCGAGCCCGGCTTCGGCATATTGCTTCTCGGGCTTGTCCTGATCCTGGAAAACGTCCGGCAGGCGCATGGTGCGCAGCTTCAGGCCGGCGTCGATCAGGCCGGCGTCGCTGGCCAGCGTCAGCACATGGGCGCCAAAGCCGCCGACCGCCGCCTCCTCCACCGTCACCGCCACTTCGTGGGTGGCGAGCAGCCGGCGGATCAATTCCTCGTCCAGAGGCTTGGCGAAGCGCAGATCGGCGACCGTGGTCGAGAGCCCCTGTGCGTCGAGCCTGTCGGCCGCCTTCAGCGCCTCGGCGAGCCGGGTGCCGAGCGACAGGATCGCCACCTTCTTGCCCTCGCGGATCACCCTCCCCTTGCCGATCTCCAGCGCCTGCGGCGTCGACGGGATCGTCACGCCGACACCGTTGCCGCGCGGATAGCGAACCGCGATCGGCCCGCTGTCATGCTCCTGCATCGTCTTCGTCATATGCGCGAGCTCCGCCTCGTCGGCGGCCGCCATCACGACGAAATTGGGCAGGGTGCAGAGGTAAGCGAGGTCGAAGCTGCCGGCATGGGTCTGGCCGTCGGCGCCGACCAGCCCGGCCCGGTCCATCGCGAAGCGCACCGGAAGGTTCTGGATCGCGACATCGTGGACGACCTGATCGTAGGCGCGCTGCAGGAAGGTCGAATAGATGGCGACGAAGGGGCGCATGCCCTGCGCCGCGAGGCCGGCGGCGAAAGTGACGCCGTGCTGCTCGGCGATGCCGACGTCGAAGGCGCGGTCCGGATGCGCCTTGGCGAACTTGTCGACACCGGTGCCGGACGGCATCGCGGCCGTGATCGCGCAGATCCGATCGTCCGTTTCCGCCAGCTTCGCCAGCGTCTCGCCAAACACGTTCTGATAGGCGGGCGGGCCGCCGGCCGGCCCCTTGTCCTGCTTGCCGGTGATCACGTCGAACTTCACGACGCCGTGATATTTGTCCGCCGCCGCTTCCGCCGGTCCATAGCCCTTGCCCTTCTGGGTCACGGCATGGATCAGGATCGGCCCTTCCTCGGCGTCGCGGACATTTTCTAGGATCTTGACCAGCACCTCGACGTCATGGCCGTCGACCGGCCCGACATAATAGAAGCCCAGTTCCTCGAAGAGGGTGCCGCCGGTCGCCATGCCGCGCGCATATTCTTCCGCTTTCTCGGCCGCGTTGTAGATCCGGCGCGATATGCGGCGGGTGATCTTCTTGGCGAGGCTCCGGAGACCCAGATATTCGGAACTGGAGATCAGCCGCGCCAGATAGTTGGAAAGCCCGCCGACGGGCGGCGCGATCGACATGTCGTTATCGTTGAGGATGACGATCAGCCGGTTGCCGGCCTGCTCGGCATTGTTCATCGCCTCATAGGCCATGCCGGCGCTCATCGCGCCGTCGCCGATCACCGCGATCGCTTTGCCGGGCTTGCCCGCCAGCTTGTTCGCCACCGCGAAGCCAAGTGCAGCGCTGATCGAGGTGGAGCTGTGCGCCGCCCCGAACGGATCATATTCGCTCTCGCTGCGCTTGGTGAAGCCGCTGAGCCCGCCGCCGGTCCTGATCGTCCTGATCCGGTCGCGCCGGCCGGTGATGATCTTGTGCGGATAGCATTGGTGGCCGACGTCCCAGACCAGGCGGTCCTCGGGGGTGTCGAACACATAATGGATCGCGGTGGTCAGTTCGACGACGCCGAGCCCGGCGCCCAGGTGGCCGCCGGTCACCGAAACGGCCGAGATCGTCTCGGCCCGCAGCTCGTCCGCGAACTGTCGGAGCTGGGACTTGTCGAGCTTGCGAAGGTCGGCGGGCGTCTCGACCGTGTCGAGCAGCGGCGTATCTGGGCGTTCGGTCATCGGCGCGCTTGTAGCCTTGGCCGCCCGCCCTGTCGAACGCTCAGTCGCCGTCCTCGCATTCGCCGCAGCGGCCGCGCACTTCGATGACCGGCCGCTCGGGCGAGAAGCCCGTCGCCTCGGCGGCGGCGCGGACGCCGCGGGTGATCCGGTCGTCGTCCAGATGCTTGGTCTGCCCGCAATGATCGCAGATCAGGAAGATGCAGTCGTGCAGGCAATCGGGATGGTCGTTGGCGATATAGGCATTGGCGCTCTCCACCCGGCGGGCGAGATTGGAGCCCACGAACAGGTCGAGGATGCGATAGACGCTGTTCGCGGCCACCCGCCGGTCCTGGCTCCGCGACACCTTCTCGGCGATGTCATAAGCCGAGGCCGGCTTGTCGAAGCTCGCCAGCGCCTCGAACACCGCCGATCGCATCGGCGTCCATTGCTCGCCCGAACGCTCCATCGTCGCCTGCGCGGCGGCGGCGAGATCGGAGCCTTTGTGGCTGTGGTGAACATGCGCGGCCATGATGGGGATGTAGGCGCGCGCCGGGCCCGGAACAAGCGGCTCAGATCACCGCCCGGCGGTTGAGATCGTGCCCGAGCGCGAGGATCAGCACCCCGATCACCGAATAGAGAAACTCGCCGCCCTCATGGCCGACGACCAGCGCGCCCCCCATCACCCCGAGGCCGAGGCCGGCGATCGCCGCCGGCAACATGAAGCCGTGCTGCATCACGCCGCGTCCCAGGCCAATCAGACCCAGGAGGATGGCAAGCACCAGGCCGGCCTCATGCACCGCCGGATGCAGCAGCAGCCCGCCGGCCGAGGCGAGCATCGTCACCAGCACGGCGCTCGCGATACAATGGACGAGACACAGGCCCGACAGGCCGATGGCCAGCCGATCGATGGCTCCTGTTCTGACGATGCTATGCAACGGGCATTCCCTTTCGAACCGATTATAAGGACGACAAAGCGAAGTTACAACATATCATTGAACAGGATGATCCGATTCGGTTGGCAATCGCCCGCCCCTTCGCCATAGCCGCGCCATGTTCTCCCGCCCGACCGAACCGAGCCCCCGCCCCGGCGCCATCTCGAACTGGCTCACCTTCGTCGCGGTGCTGATCTTCATCATGGTGATCGTCGGCGGCATCACCCGGCTGACCGAATCCGGCCTGTCGATGGTCCGCTGGGAACCGATCTCCGGCATCGTCCCGCCGCTCAGCGAGGCGGACTGGCAGCGGGAATTCGATCACTACCGGGCGACGCCGCAATATCAGCAGGTCAATACCGGCATGACGCTGGACGATTTCAAGACGATCTTCTTCTGGGAATATGTGCATCGGCTGCTCGGCCGGCTGATCGGCCTGGCTTTCGCCCTTCCGCTGCTCTGGTTCTGGTGGAAGCGGGCGATCCCGCCGCGTTACGGCTGGAAGCTCGGCGCCCTGCTGGCGCTTGGCGGGCTGCAGGGGGCGATCGGCTGGTGGATGGTCGCGTCAGGGCTCGTCGACGTGCCGGAGGTGAGCCACATCCGCCTCGCCGTCCATCTGCTGATGGCGCTGCTCATCTATGCCGCGATCATCTGGCTCGCGCTCGACCTTCGGGCCCTGGCCGACGATGCGGCGCCGCCGGCACGAATGCCGCTGCTCGGCGTCTGGGCGTTTTGCGTGCTGTTCCTGCAATTCCTGTTCGGTGCCTATGTCGCGGGGCTGGAGGCGGGCTATGCCTTCAACAGCTGGCCGCTGATGGGCGATGAATTCTTTCCGGCCCAGACGCCGATGCTGGAGCCGTGGCTGCGCAACCTCGTCGACAATCCGATCGTCGTCCAGTTCGTCCACCGCTGGCTGGCCTTCGTCGTCGCGATCCTCGCCACCTGGATCGGCGTTCGTGCCTGGCGGCGCGGTATCCGAATGGATGGAGCCTTCCTGATCGGCGCCGTTCTGGGTCAGCTGCTCCTCGGCATCCTGACGATCCTGTCCGGCGTGCAGATCGACATCGCGGTCGCGCATCAGGGAATGGCGGCGCTGCTGCTCGCCGCCCTTCTGGTATGCGGGCACCGGCTGGGGAGACAGGCATTGTGAACGAGATCGTCGCGGTCTACGCGATATTCGACTCCGACGAGGAGGCACGGCGGATCGGCCGGGCGATGGTCGAGGCGCGACTCGCCGCCTGCGTGAACATTCTCGGCGCCTGCCACTCGATCTACCGATGGCAGGACACGATCGAGGAAGCACGGGAAGTGCCGGCCATCTTCAAGACCGGACGTAGCCAGGCGGCGAAGCTGATCGACGCGATCCGCGAAGCGCATCGCTATGACGTGCCGGCAATCGTCATGCTGCCGATCGAGGAAGCCAGCCCGGCCTATCGGGCCTGGGTCACCGCGCAGACCGGTTGACCCGGCGCGTTGACCGGAAAGTCAGCTTGCGTTCAGCCGTGGCGGAGCAGATGGTGTCGGTAGAACGATAAGGAGATCAGCCATGTGGAAACTTGCTTCGGTTGTCGCGGGTGCCCTGATCATGGCCGCGGCTCCGGCGTCGGCCAATTCGAACGGCGAAGCCGAGCTTGAGCGCGCCTTGGCGGGCCGTGTCGCCGGCGAACCGGTGCGCTGCATCAACCTGATGCCTTCGACCTCGAGCACCGTGATCGACAATACGGCGATCCTGTTCCGGGTCGGCAGCACGATTTACGTCAACCGGCCACGGGCCGGGGCGGAATCGCTGGATCGCAACGACACGCTTGTGAACCGGCTGTATGGCGGCGGCAGGCAATTGTGCAGCGTCGATACGATGCGCACCGTTGACCTGCAATCCGGCATGATGACCGGGGTCGTCTTCCTCGGTGAGTTCGTGCCCTATCGCCGGGTTTCAAGCCGCTACTGAGCCGGCCGGCCGACACCGAGGCCAAGCGCGTCGAAGCGTCTGAGGATCGCGCCGGCGGCGGCGTTGCCGCCGGCGAACGCCGGATCGCCGAGGACGATGCGGCCCAATTCCGTATCGAGCACGACGCCGTCGAAATAGAGGCTCTTGTGCGGCATGCGGGTGACGACGCGAACCACGTTGAGCGCGTCATAAGGTTTGACCACGGTGTCGCCGCCGCTGCGCAGCGTTACCGAATCTTCGGCGACATCGACCGCGATCAGCGGATCCTGGTAGCGACGGTGGCGTCGAAGCCTGATCCAGCCGAGCAGCCCGAGGAGGACCGCGCCGACCGCGAACAGCGCCGGCAGCCAGCGCACCCGGCCGGGAATCGTGTCGGCGAGCGCGACGGTGACGGCGGCGGCGATGATCAGCAGCAGATAGGCGGGCACCAGCCACCTGATCTCCCGCCAGTCGCGGGCCAGCATCTCGGCCCGGGTAAGGCTGCGCGCATTGACCGGCAACGGCACGTCCCCCGCTTCGATGCCGAGCGCCCGGCCCAGCTCGTCCCGGGTGAGATGCTCGGTCGCCATCAGGCGTAGGGTGGATGATCGAGCCCGGCCGGGCTTCTGGTGAAAATCTCGCAGCCGTCCTCGGTGATGCCGATTGAATGCTCGAACTGGGCCGAGAGCGAACGGTCGCGGGTCACCGCCGTCCAGCCGTCGTCGAGCACCTTGGCGTCGGGACGGCCGATATTGATCATCGGTTCGACGGTGAAGAACATGCCGGGCCGAAGCTCGGGCCCGGTGCCCGGCCGGCCGGCGTGGACCACTTCCGGCGCATCGTGGAAGACGCGCCCGACGCCATGGCCGCAGAAATCGCGCACGACGCTGTAGCGGTGCCGTTCGGCATGACCCTGAATGGCGTGGGCAATATCGCCGAGCCGGTTGCCGGGCTTCGCCTGCTCGAGTCCGAGCATCAGGCATTCGTAGGTGACCTGGACAAGCTTCGTCGCCTTGATGCCGACATCGCCGACCAGGTACATCCGGCTGGTATCGCCGTGCCAGCCGTTGAGGATCGGCGTCACGTCGATGTTGACGATGTCGCCGTCCTTCAATCCCCGGTCGCCCGGGATGCCGTGGCAGATGACGTGATTGACCGAGGTGCAGCAACTCTTCGTATAGCCGCGATAGCCGAGCGTCGCCGGAGTCGCGCCACGCGCCCGCATCTCGCGGAAGACGATGTCGTCAATCTCCTGGGTGGTGACGCCCGGAACGACATGCGGCGCCAACGCGTCGAGAACCTCGGCCGCACAGCGGCCGGCGGCCCGCATCCCGGCAAAGCCTTCCGGACCGTGCAGCTTGATATTGCCGTGCCGGCCGGTGACGGCGCTGTCATGATCGAAATCGGTCGTGGTCATGGCGCCGATATAGCGCCGCGCGGACGGATTTGCACCTTCGCGCGGGCAAGCTAGAGCACGACGATGGCCGCCGAACGCATCTGGACCGCCGCGCTGCTGGTGATCGGCGACGAAATCCTGTCCGGCCGCACCCAGGACCGGAACGTCGCGCAGGTCGCGAGCTGGCTCAATCTGCAAGGCATCCGGCTATCGGAGGTCCGGATCGTCGCCGACGATCTGGACGCGATCGTCGCGGCGGTGAATGCGCTCCGGACCGCTTATGATTACCTGTTCACGACCGGCGGCATCGGCCCCACCCATGACGACATCACGGTCGATGCGATCGCGGCGGCGCTCGGGGTTCCGGTCGCGATCCACCCGCGCGCCCGCGAACGGCTGGAAAGCTATTATGCGAGCCGCGGCGGCATCACCGAGGCGCGGCTGAGAATGGCGCGGGTGCCGGAGGGCGCGGAGCTGATCGAGAACCGGCTGTCGGGCGCGCCGGGCATCCGCCACGGCAACATCTTCATCCTCGCCGGCGTTCCCCACATTGCGGGCATGATGCTGGACGCCCTGACCGGCGGGCTCAAGGGCGGCCGCCCGCTCGTTTCGGCGACCATCGGCTGCTGGGCGCCGGAAAGCGAAGTGGCCGATGTCCTGCGCGAGACGGAGCGCGATCACGAAGCCTGCCAGATCGGCTCCTACCCCTTCTTCAGGGAAGGCCGGGTCGGCGCCAATTTCGTGATCCGCAGCACCGACCAAGACGCGCTTGGCAACTGCCTGCGCGACCTCCAGGCGCGGCTGGAGCGCGCCGGGCTTCCGGTGACGCCCGGCGAAATCTAGCGGTGCGAGATGCTGGAGCGGGTGAAGGGAATCGAACCCTCGTCGTAAGCTTGGGAAGCTTCTGCTCTGCCATTGAGCTACACCCGCCCGGGGCTCGCGCCTGCCACAGCTTGGCCGAGGCGGTCAACGAATCAGGCGCGCGGAAGACCTAGTAGCCGAGCTCCGATGCGCGAAGCGGCGCCTTGTTCGCGGCGCCTTCCGCATATTTGATGCCGGCATAGCCCGACAGCTTGGCGCCGAAGGCGGCGGCCGCCTTGCCGGGGGCCAGCAGCCTGAGATCGAACTCCTGCTCGAACTGAATGCCCATCCGCTTCGGGTCGGACCAGCGGACCTCGGCGCCGAGATGACCGCAACCGGGCAAATCGAGCTGGACCGAGGAACCGGCGGGCAAGGTGCGGCTGCTCTCCAGCAGGGCGCCGCCGGTCGAGATGTTGCGCACCCGTACGGGGATCGTCATCCCGTTCCACTGGATGCTGGCGACCTTCAGGATGCCCTGCCGCGGCGGCCGGTTGAACTGGAAACCGTCGGCGGTCACCGCCTTGTTCTGGGCCGCCAGCTCACCGGCATCTTCCGGATTCATCGGCCGGCCGAAGATATAGCCCTGGATATGGGAGCAGCCGAGATCGCGGATCAGCGTCAGCTCGTCATGCGTCTCCGCGCCTTCGGCGGTCGTGTCCATGCCGAGGTCCTCGGCCAGGGTGACGATGGCCCGGATGATGGCGGCGTTGCGGCTGTCCTTCTTGGCGGCGCCGCGAACGAAGCTCTGGTCGATCTTGATCTTGTCGAACGGCGCCTTCTTCAGATAGCCGAGCGACGAATAGCCGGTGCCGAAATCGTCGAGCGCCAGTCTGACGCCGAGCGACTTGAGCTTGGCGAACATGTCGTCGGTCGATTCGCTTTCGACCAGGAACACGCCCTCGGTGATTTCGAGCTCGAGCTGGCGCGGCTGGATCTGCGAGTTGGCGAGCGCGCTGACGATCGTTGCCGGCAGGTTCGGATCGGTGAACTGGATCGGCGAGAGATTGACCGCGACGCGGATATTCTCCGGCCATTTCGCCGCCTCCATGCAGGCGGTGCGCAGCACCCATTCGCCGATCTGCAGGATGAGGCCGCTTTCTTCCGCCAGCGGGATGAAGACGCTGGGGGAGATCAGGCCGCGTGCGCTGTGGTTCCAGCGGACAAGCGCCTCGAAGCCCGACAATTCCTCGGACTGCGCGTTGACCACCGGCTGGAACACGAGCGCCAGCTCGCCGCGCGCGATGGCCTTGCGCAGATCGTTCTCCATCATCTGCCGGTCTTGCGCCTCGGTATGCATTTCGGGCGCGAAGAAGCAGAAGGTGCCGCGTCCTGCCGCTTTGGCCGAATAGAGTGCAAGATCGGCGTTGCGGATCAGCGAATCGGCGCAATTTTCGCCCGGTGGGGCGATGGCGATGCCGATCGAGGCGCCGATCGAAATGTTATGCCCCTCGATCAGATAGGGCATGGATACCTGCTGGATCAGCCGCTCTGCCAGGGCCGCGAGGCTGCCAGGGTCATCGACTGCCAGGACCGCCTTGAACTCGTCGCCGCCCAGCCGGCCGATCTGGCCGCGATCGCTCATCACGCTGGTCAGTCGCTGTGCGACCTGTTTGAGCAGCGCATCGCCGACCGGATGGCCAAGCGTGTCGTTGACGTTCTTGAACCGGTCGAGATCGATCAGGAACAGGGCGCAACCGGTCGCGGTCGCGCTCTTGGGCTGCAGCGCCTCATCGAGCGTCCGGCGCATCAGCGCCCGGTTGGGCAGCCCGGTCAGCGAATCATATTTGGCGAGCCGATTGATCTCCTGTTCGGAACGGCGCTGCTGGGTCAGGTCGGAGCCGATGCCGCGGAAGCCAAGGAAACGGCCATGCTCGTCGAAGCTCGGCGTTCCCGACAGCGACCACCAGATTTCGGCTGCCGTCTTCGCCCGCACCGTCACGTCGGTGAACGGCAGGCGGGCGGACAGGTGGAAGCCCAGCGTGCGCTCGGAGGTTTCGGTGTCGGCGCTGTCGTCGACCCCGATCAGATCGGTGAAGGGCTTGCCGATCAGCTCCGCAGCCGGGGTCTTGAGGTCGGCCGCCAGCTGGTCGGAAACGTAGGAGAGCGCGCCGCGCCCTGTCGTCTCCCAGAACCAGCCGCGGCCCGCCTGCTCGAACTCCTCGATGAACCGGTTCGCGCGTTGCGCGCTCCAGTCCATCGCCAGCCGGCGGTCCAGCTGCTTGCGGTCATCGGTCGAGCGCCGGATGCTGAGCCGCAATATCGCGAGGGAGAAAAGGCCGGCGACCCCGGCGCTGACCGAATCGCCCCAAAGGATGAACATCGCGGCGGCGCTGACGATGCCGTTGAACAGGACCAGCGCGGGAAAGGAGAGGAAGGCCAGCGGCGCCGCGAAGAGGCCGCCGAAGATCGCGATGCTGGCCAGCGTCGAGGCCTCGCCCTGTCCGGCCACCAGTAGGGTGATGCCGCACCACACCAGGCCCTGCCCCAGGGCATAAAGGGCGGCGACGCGCGTCGCATGGTGGGAAAGCAGCGACGAAGGTCGGCGGCGCCGGGACAGCGATGTGAGAAAGCCGTCGGCGGCGATCAGGCCGCCGAGCAGGGCCGCGACGGGAATGAGGATGGGCGATCCGATCAGGGCGACGATCAGCGCGCAGCCGCAGATCGCGTGCACCATGAAGAAGAAGAGTGGCAGCGGATCGAGGGCGCGCGTCCGCTCCCGCGCCGCACTTTCATCGCGCTCGTCGTCGAGGCACTTGAAGTCGCGGGTGAAGACGTGGCTTGTGCCGGCGCCCTCATCCCTCACCACGACTTCGATGCCGTTGCTTCTGCGCAAGCTACCCACGATGACGGCCATATCCGCCTTGGCTTAAAAATGGGTTGCTGCGGAGCGGCGGAAAACTGCCGATATTTCTAGCGCCGCGGATCGTCCTCTTCGCGCCTTTCACGGGCCTGGCGACGCGCCTCACGCTCGCGGCGGCGCGCCTCGCGCCCCGCGCGCTCCTCGGCCTCCCGAATCTCGCGGCCGCGGCGCTGGTCGGCCTCGGCCTGGCTGGTGGTCACCGCATCGACGCCGGCGCTTACCACCCGCACCGGCAGGGTAACGACATCGACGGCCGTGCGCGCCAGGCATCCGGACAATCCGAATGCGATCGGAACGAGGATCAGTGTACGCATGGTTTCCGCAATAGCGCCAAGTGTTTGCGCGATCGTGAACATGGAAACGGGCGGCCCCGTTTCGGAGGCCGCCCGTCTCGAAAAGCCGGTGACTTCGCCTAGCGCTTCGAGAACTGGAAGCTGCGGCGGGCCTTGGCGCGGCCGTATTTCTTGCGCTCGACGACGCGGCTGTCGCGGGTCAGGAACCCGGCTTGCTTGATCGTCGATCGGAGCGCCGGCTCGTAGCGGGTGAGCGCCTGGCTGATGCCGTGCTTCACCGCTCCGGCCTGGCCGGAAAGCCCGCCGCCGCTGACGCTGGCGACGACGTCATATTGATCGCGGCGACCGGCGACGTCGAACGGCTGGTTGATCACCAGCCGCAGCGTCGGCCGGGCGAAATAGATCTCCTGATCGCGGCCATTGACGACGATCTTGCCGGAGCCCGGCTTGAGCCAGACGCGAGCGACCGCGTCCTTGCGGCGGCCGGTGGCATAAGCGCGGCCCTGCTTGTCGAGCTGCTGTTCGCGCAGGACCGCCTGGATTTGCGGGCCCTGGGTCGAAACGCCATCGTCATTGACCCGGTCGTCATCGCGGCCCTTGCGGTCGCTACGCCCGGCCGGACGAGCGGCGGGTTCGGCCGGCGCTTCCGAGGGCGCTTCGGCGACCGCTTCCGGCTTCGTCTCGGCCTCTGCATCGGGCGCGGCAGCGTCGGTCGCCTCGGCAGCCTCCGTCGCCGGGGCTTCCTCGGCGGCGGGCGCCGGCGCCTCGGCGTCGGCGGTCAGCGCGGCGAGATCGGACAGGGATTTCTTCTTGTCGGCCATTATGCGCCCACCTTGTTCTTGCGGTTCATGCCCGCGACATCGAGAATTTCCGGGTTCTGGCCGCCGTGCGGGTGCTCCGTGCCATTATAAAGATGCAGGGCGCGCATCTGATCGCGACCCAGCGGCCCGCGCGGGATCATCCGTTCGATCGCCTTTTCCAGGACCCGCTCCGGAAAGCGGCCCTCCAGCACCTTGCCGGCGGTCACGCTCTTGATACCGCCCGCATAGCCGGTGTGCTTGTAATAGACCTTGTCGGCCAGCTTCTTGCCGGTGAAGCGCACCTTGTCCGCGTTGATGATGACGACATGGTCGCCGCAATCGACATGCGGGGTGAAGCTCGGCTTGTGCTTGCCGCGCAGGATGTTGGCGACGATCGTGGCGAGCCGCCCGACCACCAGCCCGTCGGCATCGATCAGATGCCATTTCTTCTCGACCTCGGCCGGCTTGGCCGATTTGGTCGTCTTCATCAGCGCCTTCATGGAGCCTTGGACCTTTTCGAAATGAGCAGCGCCGCTCGTCGGGAGCGGCGCGAACGCGGCCGATTGGCGGCATCGGACGAAAAAGTCAACAAAACCGGGGGAAATTAAAGAGGTATTCTGATACCGCTGCCTATCAAGGACGAGAAAAGCCCCGCCGCGGTCGCCCGCGACGGGACCAGGCCCCAGGTTGTGCCGGCCGCCTATTGCGCCGGCAGCGCCGTGACCATCGTCAGCTCGCAAAGGTTCTGATTCATCGAGATATGCTCGGT
>JBFWUJ010000046.1:12092-16980 GCA_050247295.1 Sphingomonas sp.
AGAAAAGCCCCGCCGCGGTCGCCCGCGACGGGACCAGGCCCCAGGTTGTGCCGGCCGCCTATTGCGCCGGCAGCGCCGTGACCATCGTCAGCTCGCAAAGGTTCTGATTCATCGAGATATGCTCGGTCCCGCTCTGGGCAGTGGCGCGGATATCGTAGAAGCACCGATTCTCGCTCCGGTCGAAAACGACCCGGGTCGATTCACCGTTCGCAAGCACGTCGCGGCCCAGAACGTCCTCCTCCCATGATTGCTCGCCGGTCGGCGATACGTGAAGCATGGTAATGGTTTCGCCTGTCTGGTTGACGAACGTGAAGTTCTGGTTCGTCGCATCGGCGCCGGTTTCGCCGCTGGCTGCGCCGCCGGCCGGTGCCGCCGGGGCGGGCGCCGGCGCAGGCGCAGGTGCAGGCGCAGGCGTGTTGCCCGCGCCCGTGCCGGTGGTCGGTGCATTGTTGCAGCCGGCGGCGGCCAGAGATGCCGCGAGCGCGACGCTCGTCAGGAATATGGTCTTCATGATTCGTCATCCCCCATAAGAGAAGCGCGGAGGCTTATCGGTTTTGAAGGGCGGCGCAATGACCTTCGACACGGCCGCGATCGGGCGCCCACGCTTGCCAGCGGCGGCAAGCGCCCTATCCTTGATCGCGGCAATGGAGATCAGCGGGTGAAAAAGATCGAAGCGGTGATCAAGCCGTTCAAGCTCGACGAGGTGAAGGAGGCGCTGCACGACGTCGGCGTTTCCGGCATCACGGTGACGGAGGCGAAGGGTTTCGGCCGGCAAAAGGGCCATACCGAGCTCTATCGCGGGGCCGAATATGTCGTCGATTTCCTGCCCAAGGTGAAACTGGAGGTGGTGGTCGACGACGGGCTGGCGGAGCGGGTGGTCGAAGCGATCGCGATGGCGGCGCGCACCGGCCGGATCGGCGACGGCAAGATCTTCGTCTCCAACATCGAGGAGGCGATGCGGATCCGCACCGGGGAGCGCGGCGCGGACGCGATCTAGGACGCCCCGGTGGACGATCCTCGCCTCGCCTCGATGTCGCCGAACGAGCTGCGATCGGCGATGCGCACCCTTGGCTACAAGACGCAGAACGATCTCGCGGCGGCGATCGGGGTCAGCCGGTCGGCGGTCAGCCTCTGGCTCGACGGCAAGGTCGGGGTGCCGCGGCCGGTGGCGATGCTGCTGCGGATGCTGATCGCGGCGCAGCGCCGATCTTTCTGATGCGCTATGGCGTGAAATGTTCACGTCCGGCGCGACCGGGCTGGACGGCTGCGCGGGCGGCGGGGATTGCTGCGCCGCAGCGCCCGACTCGACGCGGGCGACACCAATCGAACGGGGATCATCCATGGCGAACGACGCAGCGAAAATCCTGAAGCGGATCAAGGACGAGGAGATCGAGTGGGTCGACCTTCGATTTACCGACCCCAAGGGCAAGTGGCAGCATCTGAGCATGTGCGCCGGAGTGGTCGACGAGGACCAGCTGACCGACGGCTTCATGTTCGACGGCTCCTCCATCGCCGGCTGGAAGGCGATCAACGAGAGCGACATGATCCTGCGGCCGGATCTCGACGCCGTCTATGCCGATCCGTTCAGCGCCACCCCGATGCTCGTCATCTGCTGCGACATTGTCGATCCGGGCAGCGGCGAGCTGTACGCCCGCGACCCCCGCTCGACCGCCAAGCGGGCCGAGGCCTATCTGCAGGCGACCGGGGTCGGCGACACCGTCTATGTCGGCCCCGAGGCCGAGTTCTTCATGTTCGACGACGTCCGCTTCGAGGACAGCTACAACGCCTCGACCTTCGTCATCGACGACATCGAGCTGCCGACCAACACCGCGACCAAATATGAGAATGGCAATATGGGCCACCGGCCGCGCGCCAAGGGCGGCTATTTCCCGGTCGCGCCGGTCGACAGCGCGGTCGACATCCGCGGCGAGATGGTCTCGACGATGATCGAAATGGGCCTGCCGATGGACAAGCACCATCACGAGGTCGCCGCCGCCCAGCACGAACTGGGCCTCACCTTCGGCACGCTGGTCGAGACCGCCGACCGGATGCAGGTCTACAAATATGTCGTCCACCAGGTCGCGCACGCCTATGGCAAGACGGCGACGTTCATGCCCAAGCCGGTCAAGGCCGATAACGGCTCCGGCATGCACACCCACATGTCGATCTGGAAGAAGGGCAAGCCGCTGTTCGCCGGCAACGGCTATGCCGGCCTTTCCGAAATGGCGCTCTACTTCATCGGCGGCGTGATCAAGCACGCCAAGGCGCTCAACGCCTTCACCAACCCGACGACCAACAGCTACAAGCGGCTGGTGCCGGGCTTCGAGGCGCCGGTGCTGCTGGCCTATTCGAGCCGTAACCGCTCCGCCTCCTGCCGCATTCCCTATGGCAGCGGGGAGAAGGCGAAGCGGGTCGAGTTCCGCTTCCCGGATGCGATGGCCAATCCCTATCTCGCTTATGCGGCGCTGATGATGGCCGGCCTCGACGGTATCCAGAACCGCATCCATCCGGGCGATCCGATGGACAAGAACCTCTACGACCTGCCGCCGGCGGAGCTGGAGAACGTGCCGACCGTCTGCGGCAGCCTGCGCGAGGCGCTGCTGGCGCTCGACGCCGACCGCGACTTCCTGACCAAGGGCGACGTGTTCAGCGACGACCAGATCGACGCCTATATGGAGCTGAAATGGGAAGAGCAGCTGCGGTGGGAAACGACGCCCAGCCCGGTCGAATATGACATGTATTATTCGGCTTGATCCGGCCCGGCTCGCGCGGCGGCAAGACGCTGGAAACAGCGCCTTTCCGCCGCCAAGGTCACGAAAGTCTCCCAATGCCCCGCCTTTTTCGTGACCTTCCCGGCGATTCGGCGGCAATCTCAACGGCTTGGGAAGAATCGCGGACATATCGCCCCCGGCCCGACCCAGCGCGCTGAAAGCAAACGAAAATCCGTGGCGGCGCGCCCGGATGCGCCGCCCAAAAACCCTGCCCAAGCCATTGAAATGGCTGGCCGCCGGCCGAGTCGCGCACATCCGATGCGGCCGCAAACGTCCCGGCGGCCGCCGCCGGCGGCCGCCGGCCGCGCCGAAAACGCGCCACGCCGCTCCGACGCGTGCCTGCCCGATATCCCGACCCATGAAGCGATTTTACCGGCGCACCGGCGGTGTAGGAAAATGGGCCTGCATGAGGCGGCGGCGCGGACGAGCATCGATGTCCGATAAGGGTGGAAAGCGGACACTAGCGACCAGCTCGCAAGCTTCGGGTCGAAAACGGTCGCCGCACTTCGTTCACCATGTTAGCCCTAATGCGGGAGGGCGATTGAATGAATTTGGTTGAGGCCGTCAAAGCGTTCTTCACCAAATTCATCGGCGCGGGGAAATCTGAGGAATCTTTCGAGATCGGGACGCAGATTGCGGATGCGACAGCCGCTGAGCGACGCCATGCGGCAAGACACGAAGGCCGTAGTTCCCCGCTAGCAAACCTCCGCTACTCGACCAGAGAAACCTACCTCTGGCGTTGGACTGACTCGCCGGTCGATGACGACTTCCATGCCGAGATGGCGCATTTTGCCGAATTCGACGAAGCCGAACGTAGTACGGTTCGTAACAGCCTGACGATGGACGACTTTTACACTCTCCTGACGTTCGCCCAGCGTTGCGCGCTTGCAGGCCTTCGTTCTGGCGACGCCAGCAGAATCGAAGCTGCCTTCATCGGATTGGCCATGATTGAGCTGGAGCGCATTGATTGGCGAGACCTTTCGATAACGAGCGCGCTGGTTCGCTATGCCGGGCAGTCTCTCCGATTACCCGTTGCGAGCCTTGTAAACCGCGCCGTGCAGATGGCCGAGCCGCAGACCGGGAGGGCACTATCCGAAGAGCGGGCACTGCGGATCGATCTCGCTGAGTCATGCGGTTATCGGGAAGTCAGGACACCTGAAGGGGTCGCATTATTCGAAACCGGCTATGAACATTTTGCGCCAAAAGCCGACCTCATAAAAATAGCATTCGAAAGCGCCGTGGCACTTGATGCCGGCGGTTACGAGATCAGCAGCATCCAAGTTGCTTGCGACATGCCATTAACCTGGCTTTCCACCGACGAAGGCTCGCCGATTTCCAAGATGGTCAAAGACTTTTCGGGCTGCGTCAGCATCCACGGCGTCCCGCGCGCCGATCCGGCACCGCAATCTTCGGGTCAATCGATCCTTGTGTTCGTGGCGGAGACGGACAGCGTTGAGAGTGCGCGTGCGGTTGCAGCCGCAGCTGACAATCCCTCTACGCCGGAACGCACTCAGCTGGGATCGGCGTCGGGCCAACTTTGCGCGGTAATCATTCAGTGGTCCTGGATGGCGGACACGCCGCCGATTGAAGACGTCGGCTCGTTGGAGCGCTTGCGGCCAATAGTAGAACGATTGCTTGCGTCGTGAGCCTGCTCGTCAGTGTTAGTGGCGATGACCGGAGCTGCGAGGAACAGCTTGATCGCTGGCGGAGCCTGCAACCGACGCGGATGTCCGCAATGGGTCGTTTCCAGACTGACCGCTTTCGGGGTCCGCTTTTCCGGCGGATGTCCGCCCCGGGGTGGCAAGCAGCCGTTTCCGATGGCAACCATCATCGGGACCGGGGGCGCATCCCCGATGCCACGGGAGCCCTTGATGCCCAGCAGCCTTGCCGTTCAGGATCAGCGACAGCGTCTCGCGCTGCTGGCGGGGATCGCGATCGCATCGGTCCTATCGTGGCAGACGACGCTCGGCAGCCTCATTCTCTATCCCTTCACGATCCTGGCGACCTGGTTTCACGAAATGGGCCATGGCATCGCCGCGATGCTCGCGGGCCGGGGGTTCGAGCGGCTGATCATCTTCGCCGACGGTTCGGGCTTCGCCGAATCATGGCGCCCCGCC
>JBFWUJ010000047.1:0-16962 GCA_050247295.1 Sphingomonas sp.
GACGCGGCCGGGCTGGACCTGCCGGATGCGCTGCCCATGCGCGGCGGGCGCGACAACCGTCTTGCCGGCCAATCGCTGCCCCGGCTCGACATCCCGTCGAAAATCGACGGCAGCGCGATGTTCGCCGGCGACGTCAGGCTGCGCGACATGGTCTATGTCGCGGTCCGCACCACGCCGGCGGGCGGGCGGCTCGTCTCCGCGGACCGGCCGGCGGCCGACGCGGTGCCGGGGGCGCTGCGGTTGATCGAAAATCCCGGCTTCCTCGCGGTGGCGGCGCGCAGCAGCTGGGCGGCGGTAAAGGCGCTGGAGGCGCTGCGGCCGCGCTACGAGGTGCCGGCGCCGGGCGCGTCGAGCGCCGGCATTTCCACCGCGCTGGCGGAAGCGCTGGGCGGCGAGGCGGAGCGCCTGCACAGCGCCGGTCAGCCGGATGCCGATCCCGCCGGCGGCAGCCGCATCGAGGGCAGTTATTCGATCGGTCCCGGCCCGTCGGCCGCGATCGAGCCGCTCTGCGCGGCGGCGCGCCTCAGCGGCGACCGGCTGGAGGTGTGGGCGCCGACGATGGCCCTCGGCTTCGCCCGCGGCGCGGCGGCGCGGGCGATCGGCATTTCGGAAAGCGCGGTGACGATCTACCCGACCCTGGTGGGCGGCGGCTATGGCCGCAAGCTCGAGACGATCGCGGTGGAGCAGGCGGCGATCCTCGCGCAGGCGCTCGGCCAGCCGGTCCAGGTCGCCTGGCCGCGCATCCAGGAGATCGTCGCCGACACGCCGAGCCCACCGGCCGCGGCGCGGATGAGCGCCACGGTGGCGGGCGGGCGGATTCATTCATGGCGGGCCCGGATCGCCTCGCCCGACGCGGCGGCGGAGACCGCCGGGCGGCTTCATGCGGCGAGCAGCTTTTTCCGGCCCGACGGCGGTGTCGCCGCCGGCGCCGTTCCGCCTTATGACATCGGCCATGTTGCGGTGGATCATGCGCCGGCCGAAATCGGCATCGCGAGCGGCATCGGGCGCGGCGGCGCCTATGTCCCGAGCTGTTTCTTCACCGAAAGCTTCGTCGACGAGATCGCCCGGGCGGCGGGGCAAGATCCCTTGTCCTACCGGATGGCGATGCTGGCCGGCAATCCACGTCTGGCGCGCTGCCTCGCCACCGCGACCGCGATCGGCGGCTGGGACGGCGGCGTCGCCGGGGGCGGCATGGGGATCGCCATCCATCAGGCCTATGGCTCCTATGTCGCGGCATTGGTCGAGGTGGCCGCGGGAGAGAGCGGCCGGGTTCGGGCGTTGCGTGCGGTGCTGGCGGTCGATTGCGGCCGGGCGATCAATCCGGAGATCGTGCGGCAGCAGATCGAGGGCGGCTTCCTGCACGGCCTTCTGTTCGCGCTTGGCCAACCCCTCGAGATCGAAGGCGGCATACCCATGTTCCGACATATCGGCGCTTACGGCCTGCCGACCCTTCGCGACGCGCCGGAGGTGAGCGTCGAGCTGATCGAGAGCGACGAGGCGTCCGGCGGGATCACCGAACTGGCGGTGCCGGTCGCGGCGCCGGCGATCGCCAACGCCTATTACGCGCTGAGCGGCCGCAGGGCGCGGCACCTGCCGATCCGGAGCGGGCGATGATCGGGGTCCTGCTGATCAACCTTGGCACGCCCGACGCGGCCGACGCGCGGGCGGTGCGGCGTTATCTGGGGCAATTCCTGTCCGATCGACGGGTGGTGGAGATTCCACCGATTGCCTGGCAGCCGATCCTCCGCGGCATCATCCTCAACACCCGGCCGCGCAAGTCCGCCGAGGCCTACAAGCTGGTCTGGACCGAAGATGGCTCGCCGCTCGCCGCGATCACCCGGCGGCAGGCGGCGGCGTTGACGGGGGCGTTCGGTGACGGGGTGATCGTCGATCATGCGATGCGCTACGGGCAGCCGGGAATTGCGAAGCGGATAGATGTGCTGATGCGCCGGGGTTGCGAGCGCATCCTGCTGGCGCCGCTCTATCCGCAATATTGCGCCGCGACGACGGCGACCGCGAACGACGCCGCCTTCGCCCATCTGAAGACGCTGCGTTATCAGCCGGCGGTGCGAACGCTGCCGCCTTATTATGACGACCCCGCCTATATCGGCGCGCTCAAGACGTCTGCGGAAGAGGCACTGGCGGGGCTGGACTTCCAGCCGCAGGCGGTCCTCGCCAGCTTTCACGGCATGCCGGAACGGACCCGGACACTGGGCGATCCCTATCACGACCAGTGCCGGGAGACGGCGCGGCTGCTTGGCGAAGCGCTGAACAGGGGGCTCGAGGTCAGCTTCCAGTCGCGCTTCGGCCGGGCGAAATGGCTGGAGCCGGCGACCGATGCGCGGCTGCGCGCCCTGCCGGGCGAAGGCGTGACCGAATTGGCGGTGCTTGCGCCGGGCTTCGCTGTGGATTGCCTGGAAACGCTGGAGGAGCTGGCGATCCGCGGCCGCGACACCTTCCTCGCCGCGGGCGGCCGATCCTTCGCCTATCTGCCCTGCCTCAACCATGATCCGCCCGGCATGGCGATGCTGCGGTCGCTGATCGGGCGCGAACTTGAAGGTTGGCTTCCCGCGCAATAAGGCCGTCGCCAATCGGACAAAGAAGGAGAGGAACATGGCCCGGGTTGCAATCGTCACCGGCGGATCGAGAGGAATTGGCGAAGCGATCAGCATCGCGCTTCGGGACGCGGGCATGGATGTCGCCGCAAATTATGCCGGCAATGAGGAGCGCGCGCGCGCCTTCACGGAGCGGACCGGAATCCGGACCTACAAATGGGACGTCGCCGATTATGACGCCTGCATGGCTGGCGTCGCCCAGGTCGAGAGTGAGATCGGACCGGTCGACGTGCTGGTCAACAATGCCGGCGTCACCCGTGATGGCACGATGAAGCGAATGAGCCGCGAGGCCTGGGAGGATGTCATGGACATCAATCTGGGCGGCTGCTTCAACATGGCGAAGGCAGTCTGGAACGGCATGAACGAGCGGAAATATGGCCGGATCGTCAATATCGGCTCGATCAACGGCCAGGCCGGCCAATATGGCCAGGTGAACTATGCCGCCGCCAAGTCCGGCATCCACGGGTTCACCAAGGCACTGGCGCAGGAAGGCGCGCGCGCAGGGATCACCGTGAACGCGATCGCACCCGGCTATATCGATACCGATATGGTCGCCGCCGTGCCGCCCGAAGTGCTGGAAAAGATCGTCGCCAAGATTCCGGTTGGGCGGCTTGGCCAGGCGAGCGAGATCGCGCGCGGCGTGACCTTCCTCTGCGCGGAGGAGGGCGGGTTCATCACCGGATCGACGCTCAGCATCAATGGTGGTCAGCACATGTACTGACCGACCATGGGGCCGGTGAAACGTTCGGTGCTGATCGCGGGCCACGCGACCTCGATCAGCCTGGAGCCGGTCTTCTGGGACGCGCTGCGGGCAGCGGCGGAGGCCGAAGGATTGCCGCTGAACGCGCTTGTCGCACGGATCGATGCGGCACGGATCGACGCGGCCGATCCGCCCAATCTGGCCAGCGCGATCCGGGTCTGGCTATTCGAGCGGCAACGGCGCTAGCGGGCCAGCAGCATCCTGGCCTGAGTCGCGATCTGGGCAAGCATCGGCGCGGTCGGCGCCGAGGCGGCGCGGGCCCGATCGACGGTGCGACGGAACTGATCGATGCGCGGCCCTTGATCGGCGATCCAGCCGATGACCGTCGCTACGGGGTCCTTTCCCCGGCGTCGGTCGAGGAAATCGAGCCTGAGTTGCTCGAAATCGCGGGACAGGCCGGCCGTCAACAGCCGCTCCCACTGGTCGCGCGCCTGGAAATGCTTGGCCGCGGAATGGGCCCAATCGAGGCCCAGCGCCTCGCCGAGCTGGGCATAGGCCCTGGTCAGCGCCCGTTCGTCGACCTTGAGCTTCCGGCCGAGCATGGCGAGGCCGACGGCACCGTCCATTTCGAACAATTTCGCGATCCGGTCGACCAGAGTCCGGGGCGCGCCCTCGGCCTCGAACGTGGTGCGCAATTCCAGTGCCTCGGCGCGCGGCTCCGGACGCAGGAGATCGTCGAGCGCCGCGTAGAGCTTGTCGATACCGGGCTTGATCAAGGCAACGATCTCGCCGGGCTTCAGCCCCGGCGCGGTGTCGCGGAGGAGGTCCGCGATATGCAGCTGCAGCCCCTCCGCAGCCTGTTCGAAGAGGGTGATCCGCACCTGCTCAGGCACCGTCGCGCGCTCGATATCGGACCACAGCCGGCCCATGTCGAACAGCCGCTCGGCGGCGATGAAACAGGCGGAGGCCTGGCCGAAGGATGCGCCGCCTTCCTCGGTCAGCGCAAAGGGCGCGATAATGCCGAGCCGGTTGACGAAGCGGTTCGCGATCTTGGTGGCGATGATTTCATGCCTGAGGCGGTGGGCAAGGATCGCCTTTTTGTGCTTGCGCTGCATCGCCGGCGGGAACGAGGCGAGCAACTCGCTCTCGAGACTGGGATCGGCGGTGAAGCCTGCCGCCTCGATGGCGCTTTGAAGGCGCATCTTTGAGGTCGAAAGCAGGACGGCCAGTTCGGGACGCGTGAGGCCCTGGCCGCCTTGCGCCCTGCGGAGCAGATCCTCATTCGCGCCGAGGCCTTCGACAGCGCGGTTGAGCCGCCCTTCCTCCTCGAGCACCTCCATCACGCGGACAAGGCGGGGCATCGCGGCCGCGCCACCGCGCTCGGCGATGGAAAGCGCCAGTGTCTGCAGACGATTGTCTTCCAGGACCAGCGCCGCAACATCGTCGGTCATCTCGGCGAGCAGGGCGTTGCGGGCCTTGAAGCTCAGCCGCCCCGCGATCATTTCGCCATTCAGCGGTATCTTGATGTTGACCTCGTTGTCGGAGCAATCGACGCCGGCCGAATTGTCGATAAAATCGGTGTTCACCCGGCCGCCAATCCCCGCAAATTCGATCCGCGCGGCCTGGGTGATGGCGAGGTTCGCGCCCTCGCCGATCGCGATCGCCCTGAGGTCGGCAGCATTCACGCGCAGCGCATCATTGCCGGGATCGCCGACCTCCGCATTCGTCTCGCTGCGCGCCTTGATGTAGGTGCCGATCCCGCCGAACCAGAGCAGGTCCACCTGCGCCCTGAGGATTGCGCTCAGCAGCGCCGCCGGCTCCATCGCCTCATCCTCGACACCGAGCATCGCGCGAACCGGCTTCGAAAGCGGAATCGACTTCTGGCTACGCGGGAACACGCCGCCACCCCTGGAGATGAGTTCCTTGTCATAATCGGCCCAGGAGGAGCGGGGCAGATCGAACATCCGCTTGCGCTCCTTCCAGCTCTTCGCCGGATCGGGATCGGGATCGAGGAATATGTGGCGGTGGTCAAAGGCGGCGACCAGCTTGATCGCCTTGGACAGCAGCATGCCGTTTCCGAAAACGTCGCCGGACATGTCGCCGACGCCGGCGACCCGGATCGGCTCCTTCTGGACGTCGAGGCCGCGCTCCTTGAAGTGGCGCTGCACGGAAACCCAGGCGCCCCTCGCGGTGATCCCCATCGCCTTGTGATCGTAGCCGTTGGAGCCACCGCTCGCGAAGGCATCGCCGAGCCAGAAGCCGCGTTCAACCGCGATCGCATTGGCGACATCGGAAAAGGTTGCGGTCCCCTTGTCGGCGGCGACGACGAAATAGGGATCGTCGCCGTCGCGCAGGACCACATTGTCCGGATGGACGATGTCGCCGTCGACGATATTGTCCGTGACCGAGAGCAACGAACGGATGAAGATGCGATAGCTTTCGGTGCCCTCCGCCAGCCAGGCGTCGCGATCACCACCTGCCGGCAGCTGCTTGGGATAGAATCCGCCCTTGGCGCCGGTTGGCACGATCACCGCATTCTTTACCAGCTGCGCTTTCATCAGGCCGAGAATCTCGGTCCGGAAATCGTCTCGCCGGTCGGACCATCTAAGGCCGCCGCGTGCGATCGGGCCGCCGCGCAGATGGATGCCCTCGATGCGCGGCGAATAGACCCAGATTTCGCGCCAGGGCCGCGGCGCCGGCAAATTGGGGACCAAGGCGGATTCGAGCTTGAAGGCCAGCGCTTCGTCGGCCGCCGGGGCGAACGCATTGGTTCTCAGGATCGCGACGATGACGCCGCGGATCAGCCGGAGTATCCGGTCCTCATCGATCGCCGCGACGCCGGACAAGCCCCTGGCGATCTTTTCCTCGGCACCCTGCGCCGCATCTGACCGTTCCTTGCCGCGTGCCGGATCGTGCAGCGCTTCGAACAATGCGATCAGCCCGCGCGCGACATCCGGCGCCTTGCGCAGCGCCTCGACGACGGTGACAAGGCCGTAGGAGAGCCCGGTCTGGCGCAGGTAGCGGAACCAGGCGCGGAAGAGCACGACACTCGATGGATCGAGGCCGACTGACACCAGCAGCTGATTGAACGGGTCGTTCTCGCAACGGCCTTCGAGGACGGACGCTATCACCTCCTCGATGACATTCGCGCGATCGAGGATTGGACGGCGCGATGAACCGTCGATGGTAACGAGGGCGAATTCGTGGATGTGATCCTGGCCGCCACCGCCGCCCAGCCGGGTCGGCGTCTCCTTCATCACCCGGAAGCCGAAATTCTCCAGCACCGGGACCACGTCGGAAAGCGGGATCAGGCCGCCGGTGCGGTAGAGCTTCAGCCGCAGCTGATGATCGGGGTCGAGATCGAGGCTGTAGAGCCGGACCGCGCGCTCGCGATCGTCGGCGAGCGCATCGATCCTGAGAATGTCCTCGGCCGCATCGGCGATCGGATAGCGATCTCGATAGGAGGGCGGGAAAGCGTCGCCGTGCGCCATCACCAGACGCGCCGCACGCCCGGCGCCGACCGACGCGTTCAACGCCTCCTCGACACTGGGCTCCCAGCCCCGGACCATCTCGTCCAGCTTGCGATCGAGCGCCGCCGAATCGGGCGTCGGCATCGCGGTGTTGATGGTCAAGGTGTAGCGGACGAGGGCAAGATCCCCGTCGCCCAGCTCGACCGACCAGCTGGTCGTCTCGCCCTTTGCCGCCGCCTCGATCATCTCGGCGATCGCAACCCGGCGACGCGTCGTGACCTCGTCGCGGCGCAGCCAGACGAAAGCGAAGAGGTGACCCCGCAGCGTCGAACGAATGAGAAGCAGCGTAGGACGGGGCCGATCGGCCAGCGACATCGATGTCAGCACCAGCGCCTTCACGGCCTTGGCGTCCAGATTGACCAGCAGATCATGCGGCAGCGAAGAAATGGCGTGGCGCAGCGCCTTGCCGCTATGGCCGCGTGGGTCGAAGCCCAGGCTCTTTTCCAACTCGTCGAGCCGGCGGCGGAGCAAGGGCACGTCCTCCACCGGGGCGGACAACGCCAAGCTGGTCCACAGGCCGGCATATACGCCGAGGCCGGTGATCTCGCCCTTCTCGCGTATCGGGACGGCAATGAGATCGAGCGGCACCCGCCGATGGACCGTCGACTTGCGCTCGGCCTTGGCGGCGATCATCTCGTCGCCGCTCTTCCGGAAATAGGCGATCGCACTGTCGCAGCCGCCTTCCTCGTCCGGCGGGCTCGGCTCTCGGAAAACGCCGAGTCCGCCAGAGGAAGGCTTGCCGGGCCGCTCGACCTGATAGCCGAGCAGCGTCATCGCGCCGCTCGCGAACCAATTCAGGAGCGCCTGGCACTCGCCGACGTCCATCTTCGCGGCGTCGGCGTGCATCCTCGCCTGCATCTTCGGCCAGTCCGTCACCGCCGCGCGGACGTCGTCCAGCGCCTCACGAAGCTCGACCGCCAGTTCCCCCCTGACCTTGGCGTCGGCTCGGTCGACCTCGAGATACATCAGCGACTCGCGCTTCTGCAGTTCGTCGCAGACCGGCTCCGCCTTGATCAGCACGCCCTTGGCATCGCGTTCGACACAAATCACCGGATGGAGGAGGCGATGGATGATGAGCCCGCGGGCCGCGATCGCCGCCGCGACCGAATCGACCAGAAACGGCATGTCGTCATTGGCGATGCAGATCCGCATCCGCCGCCGGCCGATCTCCAGACTTGACGATTCCACCCGTACCGTAGGCTCTCCGAACGGCCGGCGCGACGCGCATTCGGCGACGAACTCAGCCGCCTGGCGCCGCTCTTCGGAAGTGAAGTCCGTGAGCTCTCCCGGGAGCGCTCCCTTGCACAGCAGGTCGGCAAGGGTGTCGAGCAAGCGTTGGCGATCCGAACTCGCCATTCGCTTCGATGTCATAATCCGCTCCCGGGACAAACGGCGCGCAGGCGCACGCCGCAGGTGGCGCGCCTATAGCGCCGCGCCTAGGCGAGCGGCAAGGGCGGCGTTGCTAGCTTTCCGCCCTTGTTTCCGCGGGTCGATCGGCGTCCGGTGCGGCGACGAACCAGCGGGCGATGACAAGGCCGGCAAGGATCAGGCCGGTACTTTCGGCGATGAAACTGTAGATCCAGAAGCCCCAGCCGAAATGGTTGAAGATCGGCTGGGCGAGGATCGTCCAGAGCGTCACCGCGAGCGAGAAGCAGACGACCAGCCGGGCCCGGCCGGCGAAGCTCGCGCCGCCGCTCGCCGCAAGCCCGATCGCCATCAGCAGGCCGGAGCCGACCGCGAACAGGAAGCCCGGGAGGAGCATGCTCATGTCCTCCGGCGGAAAACCCTGGGTGTTATAATGGATCATGGCGATCGGCCCCTGCGCATAAAGAACGGTGCCGGCCGCGCTATTGGTGTGCGCCGGCACGATGTAGGTGCCGGTGCCCGTGGGCGTGAGATTCTGGGCGAGCGCCACCTGGAGCGATGCGTTGCCGGGTTCGCTGGCGCGCAGGAATGGAATCTCGCCAAGCGGCGTCGCCCAGAAGACAAAGCCAGCCAGGAACATGATCACGCCGCCGACAAGGCCGCCCAGCAATATCCGGATCATCGCGACTCTCCCCTGTTTTGGGAAAGCCTAAACCTTCGCGGTCGCGGGCGCTATCCGATCAGTTCACGGACGAAATCGTGCAGGAAGACGCGGCGGGCCGCCTTCAGCCGTTCCGCCTTCAAGATATTGTGGACCAGCTCGCGGCATTTCTCTGCGTCATTGTTGATCAGCACATAATCATATTCGGCCCAATGGCTGATTTCGGTCGTGGCGCGTTCCATCCGCCTCGCGATCACTTCGTCCGAATCGGTCGCCCGATTGCGCAAGCGGCGCTCCAGCTCCGTCATCGAGGGCGGCAGGATGAAGACCCGGACGATATCCGGATCGACCTGCTTCAGCTGCTGCGTGCCCTGCCAGTCGATGTCGAGCAGTACATCGCGGCCACCCTCGATCACCTTGATGACTTCCCGCTTCAGGGTGCCGTAGCGATGGCCGAAGACATGCGCCCATTCGAGGAACGCGCCCTCCGCCACCATCGCGTCGAACTGCTCGTCGCTGACAAAATGATAGTCGACCTGGTCCCGCTCACCGGCGCGGATTGGCCGGGTGGTGGCGGAAACCGACATGGCGACGCCTTCGTCCGATGCCATCAGCATCCGTGCGATCGTCGACTTGCCCGCGCCGGACGGACTCGAAAGGACGAAGAGCAGCCCCCGCCGCTGGAATGCACTGGCGATTTCCATGGGCGCTAGTGGCGGAGCGGGTCGATCCGCGTCAAGGGCAGACGCGCGGCGATTTATCGGTAAGGTGCCGGCATGGCGCGGATGGTGGCATTGCTGCGGGCGGTCAATGTCGGGGGACGCAAGCTGCCGATGGCGGAGCTGCGCGCTCTCTGCCCCCAGCTCGGCTGGACGAATGTCGCCACCTATATCCAGAGCGGCAATGTCGTGTTCGACGCGGATTGCGCGCCTGCCGAAGCGGAAGCCGCGCTGGAGGCGCGGATCAGCCGGGATTACGGCTATGAGGCGCCCACGGTCGTCCGCACCGCGGCCGAGTGGCTAGGTTATGCACCCGCCTGCCCCTTTCCCGACGCCGCGCGGGAGACGCCAAATTATCTGCTGATGCTGCTGGCCAAGCAGCCGATCGCCGCCGGCGCACCCGAGACGATCCAGTCCCGCGCCGCCGCGGGCGAAGTGGTGAAACAGGCCGGAGAGGCGCTGTGGATCCACTTCCCCAACGGTTCCGGCACGTCGAAGTTGACACCTAGCCTGATCGACAAGGCGATCGGCTCGCCAGCAACCAGCCGCAACTACCGGACGGTCGTCACCCTGCAGGAGATGCTCGACGCATGACCGCCGCCCCACTCATCCCGCGCCGCTACTGGGTGATCGCCCTCATTCTGGTCGGCGTGATGGCGACGATCCTGCTGTGGATGGGGCGCAACCCGATCTGCACCTGCGGTACGGTGAAGCTCTGGGTCGGCACGGTGCATGGGCCGGACAACAGCCAGCATCTCGCCGACTGGTATACGCCCAGCCACATCATCCATGGCTTCCTCTTCTATCTGCTCGGCTGGCTGTTCCTGCGCCGCAACCCGCCCGGCGACCGGTTGATCGGCGCGGTGGTGATCGAGGCGGCCTGGGAGATATTGGAGAACAGCCCCATCATCATCGACCGCTATCGCGAGGCGACGATCGCTCTGGGCTATACCGGAGATGCAGTGATCAATTCCGTCGCCGACGTGCTGTGGATGATCATCGGCTTCGGTATCGCCCGCCGGCTGCCGGTATGGGGCACGATCGCGCTCGCCCTCGCATTTGAGCTTTTGACGTTGATCGTAATTCGCGACAATCTGACCCTTAACGTGCTGATGCTGGTGTGGCCGGTCGACGCAATCCGCGTCTGGCAAAGTGGGATGTGAAGGAGAGTTCGATGAGGAAATTGGTGATTGCGCTTGCACCGTTCATCCTGTTCGCCGCGAGCGCCGCCGACGCACGGCCGGCCCGTTGCGTGGTCTCCGGTGCCGGCAGCGGCACCTGGCGCGGTCCGTGCGACTTCCAGGCCGAGCGGGGCGGCAGCTTTTCGATCAGCCCCTATCGCGGCCGCTTCCCCGGTGGGATCAGCGATATCAGCGTTTCCTTGATGGGGCCGGGCGTCGCCGATGTGCGTGGGTTGACGGCTGGCGGCATCAACTCGCGCTGGGGAACGGCGCGGCGCTCGCGCCGGGACCGTGCCTGCTGGATCGGTGCCGACTTCAGCATCTGCGTCTATTGAGCGGGCGCGCTCAGGCCGCAGGCCGGCTGGCCGATGTCCGGATTCCGGCCAGGCACGAGCGCAAATTCGTGCCGGGGGTCCGGCCGCGCCCACGCCTATTGCCGGCAGCGGATTCCGGATCCGGCGATCACTGAGCCTCGGTTGGCGCGGTCGTCGCGGGCCGCCGCCGGGGGTTGGTCAGCCAGCGCATGACGGCTTCGATCGGCCCGCGGGCGAAGACGCGTCGCCATAAGGTCGCGATCAGGATCGTGGCGGCGTAGAACAGGACGCAATAGACCAGCACCCAGGTCAGGCTCTGCGGCGGCGGATAGCCAACCCAGGCTGGCGCCCAGGCCCCGATCGTGCCGTGGAAGATATAGATGCTGAGCGCGAGCTGGCCGGCATGGGCGAGCGGCGTCAGCCAGCGTCGCGCACCCCAGCGCTCGCCGATCCCGAGCGCCGCCATCGTGACCACCAGCGCCCAGCCGGTGCCGGCAAGGACGAAGAGCGGCATCGGTGGGTAGGGATCCGTGCCGAAGCTGTCCGCCGCCGCTTCGATCAGGGCGCGCGGGGCGAGCCCGAAGGCGACTTTCAGGAGGCCAAGCCCGAGCAGCGCCTGGGCCAACCCTTCGGCGACCAGCACCATGATGAGGCCGGAGACGAGCAGCCTGCGGCGCAGGCTCTTGTCGCCCAGATCGAGCCGGCCGACGACGAGGCCGAACAGCAGGAAGGCGAACCAGGGAGCGAAGGGATGATAGCCCTGGAAGAAAATGTCGGTCGCGAGGTCGCCCGGATAGAATCCGTGGTTGGTACCCCAAAAGGAAATGCCGAGCTGCGCCGGGACGATATAGAATAGCAGCGGGAAGACGAAGGTCAGGAGCAGGCCGGTCGCCACCACCCAGCGGCTCGGCACGGTCAGCAGGAACGCGACCGCGAACAGATAGACGCCGTAGAAATGGAGGATGTCGAAATTCCAGATCGTCCGGAAGGCAAGGCCGATGACGAACAGGAACAGGGCGCGCCGCCAGAGCAGCCAGCGGTCAGACCGAATCGCGACCTGATCGCCGGATTCGCGCGACCGGCGGGTCAGAAGCGCGACGCCGACGCCGGCGAGGAAGACGAAGAGCGCAGCCGCCCGCCCGTCCACCTGCTCGACCAGGCGGTGCAGCCATTCCGGCTCTTCCGCGTCGGTCAGCTTGGCGCGGAAATTGACCGTGATCATTCCGAAGATCGCCAGCGCCCGGGCGAGATCGAAGCCCAGAATGCGGCCGGCGCCGGGGCCTCCGGGGAGGGCGCGCAGGTCGCTCATTGGCTGTTCCCCGGCGGCGGTGTCGGCCCGCGCCGGCCGCGGCCGATCGGATCGGCGGACCAGCCCATGTCATTGTCCGAATAACGCCCGTTATTGCCGCGCCCGCGACCGACCGGATCCGCAAGCCGGCCGCGATCGCTGTCGGTGACCGGCGCCCCGGCGCGCGGCCGGCCGCAGCCCGCCGGATCGGCGCTCGCGCCGCTGTCGGTGTCGGAAAAGCCGGTACGGCCGCCGGTGCGTCCCTGTCCCATCTCGTCGGCGTTCGGGCCGGTATCGCAATCGGTAAGGCCGGGGGCTGCCGAATTGCCCGTCGCGCTATTGTTCGCCGCTTCGGTCGCGCAGCCGGCGACCAGCGCGAGCGCGCCAACGCCGATGGCGCCGCCGCTCACCCGCGCAAGGAACGATCGCCGCGCGATACGGCGTCTGTTGTCGATTGCGGAAATGACGCCGAACCCCCTGGTGCGGGCCTAACGGGTTACCGCAGCGGCGGCAATCGGGTTCAGCGGCCGATCATGTCGGACGGTATCACCACCCGGTCGAAGGTCTCTTCATCGACCAGGCCGAGCGCGATTCCCGCCTCCTTGAGGGTCAGGCCATTCTTGTGGGCGTGCTTGGCAATGCTCGCCGCATTGTCATAGCCGATCTCCGGCGCGAGCGCGGTGACCAGCATCAGTGACTTGTTCATCAACTCGGCGATCCGCCGCTCGTCCGGCTCCATGCCTTCCAGGCAGCGGGCGGTGAAGCTTTCCATGCCGTCGGCGAGCAGGTTGATCGATCGGACCACATTGGCGCCGATCAGCGGCTTGAAGACGTTCAGCTCCATATGGCCCTGAAGGCCGCCAACAGTCACTGCGACATGATTGCCCATCACCTGGGCGCAGACCATGGTCAGGCTCTCGGCCTGGGTCGGGTTGACCTTGCCTGGCATGATCGAGCTGCCGGGCTCGTTCTCCGGCAGCTTCAGCTCGCCAAGGCCGCAGCGCGGGCCTGAGCCGAGCAGCCGGATGTCGTTGGCGATCTTGGTGAGGCTGACCGCGATCACATTGAGGACGCCGCTGAGTTCGACCAGCGTATCGTGTGCGGCGAGCGCCTCGAACTTGTTCGGCGCGGTCTCGAACGGAAGCCGGGTGAGGGAGGCGATCTCGGACGCGAAGGCGGGGGCGAAACCCTTGGGCGCATTGAGCCCGGTGCCGACCGCCGTCCCGCCCTGAGCGAGCTGGTGAAGACGCGGCAGCACCGCTTCGACCCGGGCGATGCCGCTCTCGATCTGGAACGCATAGCCGGAAAACTCCTGGCCGAGGGTCAGCGGCGTCGCATCCTGCAAATGGGTGCGGCCGATCTTGACGATATGGTCCCAGGCCTCGGCATACCCGGCGAGCGCCCGCTGTATCGTACGCAGCGCCGGCAGCAGCCGGCCGTGCACGGATCGTGCTGCCGCGATATGCATCGCAGTCGGGAAGCTGTCGTTCGACGACTGACCCTTGTTGACGTGATCGTTGGGGTGGACCGGTGATTTTCCGCCCCGCGTGCCGGTCAGGATCTCGTTTGCGCGGCCGGCGATCACCTCGTTGGCATTCATGTTGGATTGGGTGCCGGACCCGGTCTGCCAGATGACGAGCGGGAATTGTTCGTCGTGGACGCCCGTCGCGACCTCGCCCGCGGCCTGCTGGATCGCTTCCGCCAGCTTGGGGTCCAGACCGCCGGTCTTGGCGTTCACCCGCGCCGCCGCCTGCTTCACGAAGCCGAGCGCGTGGACGATCTCGATCGGCATTTGCTCGCGATGGCCAAAGGGGAAATTCTCGATCGAGCGCTGGGTTTGCGCCCCCCAGTAGGAATCGGCGGGAACATCAAGCGGCCCGAAGCTGTCCGTCTCGGTGCGGGTGGGAGTGACGTTCATCCTGCTGTCTGCCCTCTTGCCCGAGGCGCGCTATTTCTTGCGCTTGAAATCGACCGCGACGACGTTCGATCCATCCTCGATCGGGGTCGCGGCAGGAAGCGCCTCGTCGATCTCGTCCGGCATCTCGTCCTGCGCCTGGAAGGCGAGTTGGAAGTTCACCTCCGGATCCTGGAAGCTCGTGATCGCGGCGAAGGGAATGACCAGCTTCGCCGGCGTCTGATTGAAGCTGAGGCCTACCTCGAAACCATCGTCGTTGACCTTGAGATCCCAGAAGCGATTCTGGATGACGATCGTCATTTCGTCCGGGAACCGATCCGAAAGATGCTTCGGGATTGAAACGCCCGGCGCGGCCGTCTTGAAGGTGATGTAGAAATGGTGGCCGCCGGGGAGCTGCCCGGTCGCCGACACCTCGCCCAGCACCCGGCCGACGACGGCGCGCAGCGCCTCCTGGACGATCTCGTCATAGGGAATCAGGCTGTCGGGCGGCTGATCGTTCATCGAGAGAGACTCGTAACGCGGCATAAGAGGGGGTCAAGCCAAGTTGCTCGACCCAGGAGACCGGCTTATCGCGGCGTCGAGGGAGCCTGCCGATGCCGATCGACGCCACCTTGGCCTATGACGACCAGAACATCTTCGCCCGCATCCTGCGCGGCGAGATTCCCGCGAAGAAAGTGTTTGAGGACGCGCACGCGCTCGCCTTTCAGGACATTAATCCGCAGGCGCCGGTGCATATCCTCGTCATTCCCAAGGGCGCCTACGTCTCTTGGGATGACTTTTCGGAACGCGCCTCCGAGGCGGAGATCGCCGGTTTCGTGCGGGCGGTGGGCAAGGTCGCGCGCGATTACGAACTGGTCGCTCCCGGTTACCGGCTGCTCGCCAATGTCGGCGCCGACGGCGGCCAGGAGGTTCCGCACCTCCATGTCCATCTGTTCGGCGGCAGGCGTTTGGGGCCAATGCTGGCACGATAGGTGCCGATGCTTCGATTCTAAGGCTTGCTCCGCCGCGCGAACCGGCTACGCTCCGCGCCTTTCCGATCAAGCGGCCGCGAAGCGCCGCCGGCAAGGGGACAGGATTATGATTTTCGGGCGCGTAAAGCCGATCGATGCCATCCTCGCCACCGCCGAGAAGAAGTCGCTAACGCCCACCCTGGGAGCCGTGCAGCTTACGCTCTTCGGCATCGGCTGCATCATCGGCACCGGCATTTTCGTGCTTACGGCGGCCGGCGCGCAAAAGGCAGGCCCTGGCCTGATGCTCGCCTTCATCATCGCCGGCGCGGTCTGTGTCGTCGCCGCGCTGTGCTATGCCGAGATCGCTGCGATGGTCCCCGTCGCCGGCTCGGCCTACACCTATACCTATGGCGTCATGGGCGAATTCCTCGCCTGGACTGTCGGCTGGGCGCTCGTTCTCGAATATGCGATCGCGGCCAGCGCGGTGTCGGTCGGATGGTCCGGCTATTTCAGCGGGACTTTTCTAAACGAGATCATGGGCATATCGCTGCCCCCCTGGCTTGCCGCCGGGCCGCTGGCGCTGGGAGGCGCCGAGGGCGGCTTCATCAATCTGCCGGCTCTCGTCATCGCTTTGTTGATCACCTGGCTGCTTATGATCGGCACCCGGGAATCGGCGATTTTCAACGCCATTCTTGTGGCGATCAAGATCACCGCGCTCACCATCTTCATCGCGCTGACCCTGCCGGCGGTCGATACCGCGAACTTCAATCCGTTCCTGCCCGCGGGCGTGTTCGGCGGCTTCGGTTCGGGCGTCGGCGCAGTCGGCGCCGCGGCGACAATCTTCTTCGCTTATGTCGGCTTCGATGCGGTTTCGACAGCGGCGGAAGAAACCAAGAATCCGCAGCGCAATGTGCCGATTGGCCTGATCGGTTCGCTCGGCATCTGTACGATCTTCTACATCCTGGTTGCGGCCGGCGCGATCGGCACGATCGGTGGCCAGCCGATCACGGGGCCGAATGGCATCCCGTTCCCGGCCGGCTCGGAAGAGCTCGCCCGTCAGTGCGCCTTGCCGCAATATGCCGAGGCGCTCGTCTGCTCCAATGAGGCGCTGGCCCATGTGCTGCGCAACATAGGCTTCTCGACGGTCGGCAATGCGCTCGGGATCGCCGCCTTCCTGGCACTGCCGTCGGTCATCCTGATCCTGCTCTTCGGCCAGACTCGCATCTTCTTCGTCATGTCGCGCGACGGCCTGCTGCCGGAAGGGCTGTCCGCGATCCACCCGAAGTGGAAGACGCCCTATGTGGTGACGGCCATCACCGGTGTCGTCGTCGCCATCGCGGCCGCTTTTCTGCCGGTCGGCCAGCTTGCCGATATCGCCAATGCGGGCACGCTCTACGCTTTCTTCATGGTGGCGATCGCGGTGATGATGCTGCGGAAGAAGGAGCCGGGTCGACAGCGCAAATTCCGGGTGCCGGCGCTCTGGCTCGTCGGTCCGCTGACGATCGCGGGCTGCCTGTTCCTGTTCCTCAATCTGCCATTCGAAGCGATGATGGTGCTGCCGATCTGGTCGGTGATCGGCTTCGCCGTCTATTTCGGCTATTCGTACCGGGCGAGCCATCTGGGCCGCGGCCTCATCGAGGTGCACGAACCTGAAATCCACGACATCGAGCCGCCGATTCCGGGCGTCGACGATCCGCGTCCACATTAGGCGAGCGGCCGGCGGC